>DASYDU010000058.1:0-4465 GCA_036499445.1 Lacipirellulaceae bacterium | reverse complement strand
CGAACATTCCTACGGACCCAATTCCTTTAGGCACGATTTTTCCCGAGGACCTCTTTCGCTACCACATTCCATCCTCGGGTAGCCCTAGTCGCAGCTTCACAACCGCCAACACCGCCGACGTCTACTTTTCCATCGATGGCACGACGAAAATCGCGCAATTCGACAACCAGGGTGACGAGGGCGACTATGGCGATTGGCAAAGTAATCCGCTGCCCGCCGCGACGTTGCCGCAAGTTCAGGATGCGTTTGCGACGATTGGTTCCAATCCGACGTTTGGCAATAGCGAGTTCGAAGCCTTGGACGTGATTGGCTTCACCCCAGTCCCCGAATCCAGCGACGCCATCCGCATTGTCATGGGAAGTCTGACGGGCGTATTTTTGTGCTCTGCTTGGTTGCGACGAAAGGCAGCTGCCGTCCGACCTCGAAGCGTCTAAATCGCCCTGGGAAGTCGCTTCGACGTGGCTTTTGCGGAAGCGTTTGTTCCTCCACTTCGCGAAACCGTAGGTCGCGTGCGCCGACGTGACCGGTTGCCAGATTTCTCGCCGCCGGCAGCGGCGATTTTTTCCGCCTGCCCCGTCATCTCATAAAGGAAGCGACTCGGAACCGTCTCCCGCGGCTTGCCCCATTTTCGCCGCGTCAGCGCAAACGACAACGTCAATTGCTCCCGCGCCCGCGTCACGCCGACGTAACACAGCCGCCGCTCCTCGTCGATCGCCTGGCCGTCCGCTTCCACCGACCGTTTGTGCGGCAAGATGCCTTCCTCCATCCCGGCCAGGTATACATGCGGAAACTCAAGCCCTTTCGCGCTATGGAGCGTCATTAGCGCAACCGCGTTCTTCGCAAGTTGCGATTCCTTTTCGTCGCTATCCTCGCGCTCGCCGAGTAGCACATCATCCAGGAATCCGGCCAGCGTTGCAGCCTTGGCGCCGCGGCGACCCGCTTCGTAGCTGCCGGCCGCATTTACGATTTCCTCGAGCGCCGCTAGCCGCGATTCCCGCTCCGACGGATCCGGATAGAGTCGCGTGAGCGAATCGCGATACGAAACGTCGCCGATCACCCGCGTGACCAGCTGCGCAATCCCGAGCTTCTGCTCCTCAGCCCGCAATTGCTCAATGAGCCGCACAAATCGCGTCACTGCATCGGCCGTCTTCGCATCGACGCCGTCCACAACAATCGCGTCCGACAATACTTCCCACAGCGTCTTGCCGTGCGTCGTCGCGTCGTCGAGCAACCGTTTCTGCGCCGCGTCGCCAATTCCTCTCGGCGGCTGATTGATGATTCGCCGCAGCGCCGGCTCGTCCCGCGGATTATCGATCACCTTCAGATAAGCCAGAATGTCGCGCACTTCTTTGCGATCGAAAAACGACATGCCTCCGATCAGCACATAAGGCACATTTGCCCGCCGCAGCTCCGTCTCGAACGACCGCGGCTGCTCGTTCGTGCGACAAAGAATCGCCACGTCCCGCGGCTCGACTCGACGCTCCCGCTCGGGCGCGTCGAGCTTGTGCCGAATGCTGGCAACCACGCGGATCGCCTCATCCGTCTCATCCTTGCACTGCATGATCACAGGCCGCGTCCCGCCCGGCCGCGCCGGCCGTAGCGTCTTCTCGTGCCGCTGCCGATTGAATGCGATCAGCGTGTTCGCATATTGCAGAATCTCGGCCGTCGATCGGTAATTGTCCTCGAGCCGCACGACCTTCGTCTTCGCCCAATCTTTTTGAAATCGCAGAATGTGCGTCACCTCCGCCCCGCGCCAGCCGTAGATCGATTGGTCGTCGTCCCCCACAACACACAAATTGCGGTGATCCTTCGCCAGCCCCTTCACAATTTGATACTGGCTGTGGTTGGTGTCCTGATACTCGTCGATGAGCACGTGGTCGAATCGCGCTGCCTCGGTCTTTCTCACCGTCGGAAATTTTTCGAACAGCTCTTCGGTCAACAAAAGCAAATCATCAAAGTCCACCGCCCCCAGCTTCTTGAGATTGTCTTGATACCGCCGATATCCGGCCGCCGCCAAAATTTCGCGCTCGCTATCGACCCCCGCGGCCGCCCCATCGGGCCGCACGGCCGCCGTCTTCCACCGACCGATGAAGCCCAACAGATCGCCCGGCGCGAGCGCCGCATTCGGCGCCCGCAGTTCGCGTAGCGCCGCCCGGGCCTGGCTCTCCTGCTCGTTGCGATCGCAGATGACAAACTTTTCCGGATAGCCAAGCCGCTCGATATTCCGCCGCAAAATCCGCACACACAGCGAGTGAAACGTGGAAATCTCCGGCCGCGGCGCCGTTTCTCCCTTCTTCCCTCGCCCCGTGCTCGCAGCTCGCCGATTGCCGCCGGACGTCCCCTTGTTCGCCAGCAGCGTCGCCGCCCGCTGCTGCATCTCGGCGGCCGCCTTTTTCGTGAATGTCACCGCCAGGATGCGGTCCGGCTTCGTCCCGCTGCGGATCAAATTCGCGATCCGGTAGGTTACGACCCGCGTCTTGCCCGTGCCGGCACCCGCCAATACCAAAAGCGGCCCGCCGAGCGTGCGAACCGCTTCGGTTTGGGCC
This sequence comes from Lacipirellulaceae bacterium, assembly GCA_036499445.1. GTDB lineage: Bacteria > Planctomycetota > Planctomycetia > Pirellulales > Lacipirellulaceae > DASYDU01. Next base: position 1,919 of record DASYDU010000058.1, on the reverse strand, counting down.
GCGTTTAAGTGGTTGGAGCTCGAGCCAGTCGTCATAGCCGCTTCCCTGCAGGATGCACTCTTTAGATAGGACCATTCAACCTATCGAGCGGCTTGCCCGCTCGCCAGTCCGCACTTGACGCTTAACTTAGCCAACTCCTAAACTTCTGTAAGTCGACCTAACTCATTGGCGACCGCAAACTTACTCACCTACCAATTCCCTCGCATACTCACTCCTACTGCCCATGAAGGCCCAACATCGCCACGAACTGGAAACCAACGCGCTGGCCAAACGCCTGGGCGTCGTCGTCGATCGGCTGCGGCCCTACGCTCCCGTCGTCATTGGCGTCGTCGTTGCTTGCCTCATCGGTTTGACCGCGCTATCGTATTTCTCCGGCGCTTCGGCCGCGCGACAGAGCGAGACGTGGAACGCGTACAACCAGGCCGTCGAAGGTCTGATCCCCAACGTCGACCGGCTCAAGCAGGCTGCCGAAGAGAACGCTGGCACGCCGGCTCAGCTCTGGGCCAACGCCGCCTGGGCCGACGGACTGTTGTGGAGCGCCTGCCGAGCCTATGTGCAAAATCGCCCGGCGGCATTGGATTCCGCCAATCGCGCCCGCAGTGTCTACGAAACTCTGCTTCAGTCCACCGAGGACGAGCAGCTCATCAACCGTGCCCAGTTCGGCCTGGGCCGCGTCTACGAATTGCGAAACGAGCCGGACAAAGCCCGCGAGCACTATCTGGCCGTTCGCGGCGGCTTTGCCGATCTGGCCAAACAGCGCGCCGAAAAGCTGGCCGATCCGAAATCGAAAGATGTGTTTGAATGGCTTGCCTCTGCCCAGGCCCCGCGCCGCGCGGCGCCGGCTGGCTCGGGCACTCCCGGCCAGCGCCCCGAGTTCTCCGCTGGCGAACTCGACATGCCCAGCGCCGACAAGGGTCTCCCGGCCGAATCAACGGGAGCCACGGGTGACGATTTGCTCAAGGGCTTCTTGCCCGAAGACGGCAAGGAACCGAAAGATCGCTACCAATCCGGCAGCGATGCGGCCCCAAAGGATGAAGCACCCAAGCCAGACGCTTCCCAAAAGTAGACGCGACAAACTTCTGTATACAGTTCCCGCCTGAACCCTGAATCCTGAACCCTTTCTCCCGGCTACGTTCTCCGTGCCGCCCGAAGCGGCCGGCCAGCGGCTCGACCTGTTCCTCGCCTCAGCGCTCCCGTCGTTCAGCCGAGCCGCAATTCAGCGTGCCGTCGAGGCGGGCCACGTCCGTGTCGACGACTTTTCGGCCAAGGCGTCGCTGCGATTAAAAGCCGATAGCAGCGTGACCGTCGACCGTCTCGACGTGCCGCGCGAAGGACCCGCCCCGCAAGCTATCTCCCTCGAGATTCTCCACGAAGACGACTCGATCGTCGTCGTCAATAAGCCGGCGGGAATGATCGTCCACCCGGCCCGCGGCCATTGGGATGGCACGCTCGCCAGCGCGCTCGCCCACCACTTTGGCCCCCTCAGTGGGCGCGGCGGCCCAACCCGCCCCGGCATCGTCCACCGGCTCGATCGTGATACCAGTGGGGTGATCGTCGTCGCCAAGAACGATCAGGCCCACGACGCGCTGGCCGCCCAATTCAAATCCCGCCACGTTCAGAAGGAATACTTGGCGATTGTCGTCGGCGTTCCCGACCGCGACCAGGACATGGTGAGCGAGCCGATCGGCGACCATCCTACGCAACGAGAAAAAAAGGCGATCCGCCGCAACCATGCCTCCAGCCGCGAGGCCGCGACCGTTTACGAAGTCGTCGAGCGATTCGCCGGCTATGCCCTGGTCCGCGCCCGCCCCAAAACCGGCCGCACCCACCAAATTCGGCTACACCTGACCCATATCGGCTGCCCTGTCCTCTGCGACCGGCTCTACGGCGGCCGCGCCCAAATCACCGAACTGGAATTG
>DASYDU010000057.1:0-13579 GCA_036499445.1 Lacipirellulaceae bacterium | reverse complement strand
CCGCGACATCACCGCTTATAAGCGCGCCGAGCAGCAAATTGAGCGTCATCGTATCGAACTCGCCCACGTCGGAAGACTGGCCACAACTGGCGAAATGGCGGCCGGACTCGCCCACGAGCTCAATCAACCTCTCTATGCACTTAACAACTTTGCCCAAGGAGCGCTGCGTCGTTTGGAAGCCGGTACTCTTGACCACGATTCGCTCACCGCCGTGCTACAGGACGTCGCCCGCGAGTCACAGCGGGCCGCCGACACGATTCGCAGCCTCCGCCGATATGTCCGTAAGCGCGAACAGCAACGTCTCGATACCGATGCCAACGAGATCGTCCGCCGCGTGATTCGGCTCGTCGCCAGCGAAGCCAAGCGTCGCGACGTCACCATCGACACGTCTTATGCAGAGAACTTGCGCCAGGTCTGCTGCGATCCCATCCAAATTGAACAAGTCGTGCTGAACCTGATCCTGAACGCCTTTGATGCGATGTCGGACGAGTCGCCCGACGAGCGCAGACTTGGCGTCAGAACCCGCAGCCTGAAGTGCGCAGCGGTCGAATTTTCTATTTCCGATTGCGGAAGAGGCTTGGCGGTTGGCGAGGAATACAAGATTTTCGATGCTTTCTACACCACCAAGGAAGAGGGCATCGGTCTGGGGCTGGCGATAAGTCGCACGATCGTCGAAGCACATGGAGGGCAGCTCGTTGCCGCGGCGAATCCCGATCGAGGAATTACTATGTCGTTCAGTTTGCCGACGCCCAGTAGCGGAGTGCCGACAGTATGAACCCGCCCTGTGAAGCGGCCGAGCCGAAAGTCTTCCTGGTTGACGACGACGCAGCCGCGCTCAAATCGCTGCGCTGGCTTCTCGAGTCGGCCCAGTTACAGGTCGAGGACTATTGTTCGGCCGAAGAATTCCTCGAGGTCTACGACCCCGAAGTGCCCGGCTGCCTGGTGATCGATTATCGCATGCCCGGCATGAATGGACTTGAATTGCAGGAGACGCTCCTCAAGCGCGGATGCCGGCATCCCATCATTTTTGTGACTGGGTATGGTGATGTCCCTACCTGCTCCCGGGCCTACCAGCAAGGCGCGTTTGACTTCGTCGAGAAGCCGGTCAACCACGAGGCCCTGGTCGGTCTTGTCCATCGCGCTCTCGGCGAAGACTTGCGCCGACGCGCTGCGTGTGCCAACCGACCAAACATCGCGCGTCAACGAGACCGTCTCACTCCGCGTGAGCTGGAGGTCATGGACCTGTTGGTGGACGGCAAAACGGTAAAACAGATCGCCTCGGAATTGGGGGTCGGCTTTCCGACCGCCGCCCGGCATCGCACACGAGTCCTGGAAAAAATGCAGGTCACAAACGACGTTGAACTTGTCCGGCTTGTGCTCTCCGCTGACGGATAAACCCGAGCGCTTGCCGCCCAATCGATCTTCTCGGGGGGATGCCGGTCCACCGGAAAGCGAAATACTCGGCCGTAATTGCCGATTCATCGCTCTGGCTGCTGATGCTTAATTGCCGTAAACCATCAGTCGGAGTTTCATGTGCAATAAATTCGCACGCCGGATCCCCACATCTACCTTGGACTTGTATGGGTAAGGATGGCATAGTATCACAGCGTCATTTAATGGAAGAACGTTGGGCTAAATGATTGGCGAGAGCTGGTGAGCGTTGGCCGCTGGCGTTCGGAGAAGATCGCTGTGCGGTCGAAACTTTTGAGCATCGCAACACGTGATGGCAGAATCAATGGTCAGTTCCAGTCCTCCCACTAGCGGCATTCATTGCCAAGGCTGTGGCCAGCGCCTGCCGCTCCGCATGTCCGGCCCAGCCGAAGTCGCCACCCTCTGGGAATGTGCTGCTTGCGGTACGGCGTTCGCTGGCGTCCTGGTGCCTAAACTAGCCGGCTCGTTCGCCAAGTCTGTCCGGCTCGCCCAGCTTCATTTCGACGTCGAACATGCCGAACCGCTGCCGGACAGCTTTCGGACCGATGTGCTTGAGCCGATCGCCAAGCAACGAAACCCTGAATTCCATGAACAGCGGCGCAGCCCGCGCGAAGCGCGTCAACTTGACATAGTTGCGATCGGTCTTGATGCCAATTTCATGCTGGTCGGGCCGACGTGCCGTGGCCTTGTCGTCAACTTGTCGTCCCACGGCATGCTGCTAACGACTGCCGTGCGTTTGACGTCCGCCGCCGTCGCGGTGCAGATTCAGGCTGGGAACGAGACAATCCAATTGCTTGGCAAGATCGTTTGGTCGCGTGATCTCGGTCGCGGCTGCTATGGCGCGGGCGTCGATTTCGTCGCTCGACTAGGCAAGGTCGTCGTCGCTCCGGTCGATACCCCTGCCTCCTCTGCATCAGAGTAATCAGACGACGCGCAAACGCTCGCGTTCAAGTCTTTCGGCCAGGAAACCGATCGCCCGCGCCGCCATGTGCGAGCAGTATTCAAAGCTGTGTCCGCCGGCCACCGTGTCCAAATCGCATTCGAAAGGCACGCCGAGCGACCAGAGCTTCATCCGCAGCCGGTCCGCCGAGCCATGCCAACGATAGTCGGTCGGATCGCAGCAAAAGAATTGATTGCGTGGCCAATTGAGCGGATGGATATGCAGTAACGCGGTATCTTGTCGCGCGTCTTCCGCATCGCGGTACATCGCTTCCAGACCGGGATCGACGCCCTCCTCGATCCGCTTCTGAAAGTCGATTGCGGGCGAGATCGCCGCCACTGTGGGAAACACATCGGGATGCTTGTATGCCATCCGCAGCGCGCCCTGGCCACCCATGCTCACGCCCAATAGCGCGATCCGCGGTGGTCGCGCGCCCCAACGCTGCGCCACGTAGGGGAGGACGCATTCGAGCACGTATCGTTCGGCCGAGATAGTGGCGTCGAACTCGGGCCAAATACGGTCCGACCACCAGCTCCGTCCCGTCGTTGGCGCGATCACACGCAGCCCGTACCGCTCAAAGGCTTCGCAGAACGCCGGGTACGACCGCAATTTTCCCCCGCGGCTACAGTGCAAATAGATGACTGCGTAACCCTGCTCATTCGGCCGCACGGGTTCAAAGACTTGGCACTCGTGCCCGGATACGTCCATTTTGCTCCAGACAGCAGTCGATTCGGTCATAACCTGTTATGCTCCCGGCGATTCCGCCCCGCGCCTAGTGGTCATCTGCCGTGCCGTTTAGAATTGAACTGCCTTCCCGAGAGCATCCCTGCTATTTCTTGGCGCGCAAAGCCGCGAAGGAGCAAAGATCGCCAAGTGAAAACCGCGACGACTGCGGTCCCTCGCAGTGCTTCTCTCCCTTGGCGTCCTTTGCCTCTTTGCGCCTTTGCGCGAAACTTACTTGCGTGGTCGCGATGAAACAGCTTCTCAGCCAGGACGAGATTCGAGACGGTGTCGAGCGGCTCGCAGTTCAAGTTCGTGACGCCTACGGTCAGCGCCCGCTGACGATCGTCGGCATCCTCACCGGCAGCCTCGTCATGCTCGCCGACTTGATCCGCCACCTCGACAATCCGCTACGCGTGGCCCTGATCCGGGCGAGTCAATTTCGTGGCGAGGGCAACCGCCGCACCGCCCTGGTGATCGACGACAAGCTGCTCCCGAACCTTCAGGGCCGTGACGTGCTGGTCGTCGACGACATTTTCGATACCGGTCACACGCTCGTCGAGGTCGTCGCCCAGCTCGCGCTCCACCATCCAGCGTCCGTCCGTTCGGCCGTGTTGCTCCGCAAAACGGGCCGCTGCGAGGTCGCCATCGAGCCCGATTACGTCGTATTTGAGATTCCGGACGAGTTCGTTGTCGGCTACGGCCTCGATCATGAAGACCGCTACCGCAACCTGCCGTACGTTGCCGCACTGGAACCCGCTGATCTCACACGAGAATAACGCACTCTGACCCCTGACCTCATCTCTCCCGCCGTGCCCCGCATTCTTCACATCATTCCGACGTTCGATCGCGCAGGGGCCGAGAAACAGCTCTTGGTTCTCGCGGCCGGCTTGCCGCGCGATGAGTTCGATGTGCATGTCTGCGCGCTCACGCGCGACGGACCGCTGCAGGCTGAGTTCCGCGCGGCCGGCATACCAACGACGATCATCGGCAAACGATTAAAAATCGATCCCGTCGCGTTCGCGCGGCTCACCCGTCACATTCGCCGCCTGCAGCCCGACATCGTCCACACTTGGGTCTTCGCGGCCGGCAGCTACGGCCGCGTTGCGGCCCGGCTCGCGGGCGTCAAACATCTAGTGTCTGGCGAGTACTGTGTTGACCGCTGGAAGTCGACCTGGCAGTGGACGGTTGACCTAACGCTCAAGTGCTACACCGAACGTTATGTTACGAACAGTCCCGCAGTCCGCGACTATTGCGCCAAGCATGGCATTCCCGCCAACCGCGTCGTGGTGATCCCTAACGGCGTCGCGCCGGCACGCCCGAGTGACGTCTCGCGTGCTGAGCTGCTCCACGAATTAGAATGCCCGCAAGACGCTCGGCTGATCGGCGTCGTCGGCCGCCTCTGGCCGCAAAAGCGCGTGAAAGACTTGATCTGGGCCGCTGATCTCCTGCGTGTACTTCACAACAACCTGCGACTGCTCGTGATCGGCGACGGCCCTGAAAGAGCCGCCCTCGAGCGATTCGCACGCCTCGCCAGCGACCTCGACCACATCCGTTTCCTCGGCCATCGCGACGACGTCTGGCGTATCATGCCCCATCTCGATGCTTTCTGGAACGGCAGCGGCTACGAAGGCCAGCCGAACGCCGTGATGGAGGCGATGGCCGCAGGCATTCCGGTCGTCGCGAGCGACATTCCCGGCAATCGCGAGCTGGTGGTCGACGGCCACGCGGGCTTCCTTGTCCCGATCGCTGGCCGCGCCGCCCGTGCCCGCAGTACCGACCAAATCCTTACAGACTCGGCGCTCGCGGCCCGCCTGGGTGCCGCCGCTCGCCAGCGCATGAACGAACATTTCAGCATTGAGCAAAACGTTGCCCGCCACGCTCAGATGTATCGAGATATCCTTAGCTGAGCTCCCGGTGCCTTCGCTTCCATTTTTTGGGCGTGCATTCTTCAGTCGTAGGCACATCAGCCAGCCCCGTGCTGGCCCGTGCGCCTTACCACGGCTTGAGCTTCCAACCAAGAATAAAGCCGATTCCCAGACACCATAGCGCTGCGACTTCGGGCTTCTCGCGAGCGTATTCCTTGAGATATTCAACCACGTCACTGGCCGTCTCTGCTTCCTCAGTTAACGGATGCACAGCCTGCCGACGATGCGTATTATTCTCCGATGCCTTCGTTGCCGAACGAGTTTGAGCCATAGGATGTTTCCTGGAAAAAGGGTTTTATGATTTGTGCTTCTCAGCGCTCAGGGGTAAAGCACTTGTCAAGTCTTAAGCCGCTTCGAAATCGTGTCTGGAACCATTCGCTCCATTCTGCCGAGCACACGACGGCCAAAACTCTCATCAACCATTGCTCGGCGGCGCGATCCGGCAATCACCCCGCCCAGGACAATGCCGATACCAAAGCCGGCGGCCAACGCCGTCACCGCCGCTTGCATTTCACGACCTCGTGCGAGTTCCCCCACCTTGGCTGCGCCCTCGGCAAAATGTCCCGCCTCGGGGCCACGGATGCCATCGCTCTCCGCCGCCCGCTGAACCTCCCGCGAGCGCCGGCTTTCAGCTGCGGTATAGCGCGAATTATTCTTGGAATGCTTTGACACTTTATGAGGTGTTTTTGGTGGCATATTTGCACCTATATTAAAATTAACTGGATTACGATCGACCAACTCCTTTACTTGCAAATGCCGCGCGGCTATCGAGATCGCACAGCCAAACCTACGACGACTCCCATTAAGAGCCCCGTGCCGAATGCCACGGCCACTGCTTCGGCCGGTCGGCGGCGCATTAGCTCTTGGGCTTGCTCATAACTTTCTTCCGCCAGCTCCCGAGTATGTTCGACAGCCGCGCTCACGGTCTCGCCGACATCCTCGACATAACCGCGCATGCCGTCCGACGCCTCTGCCGCGCTCTCGCCCAGCTCGTGTAGCGCCCGTTCAACCTTCTGGCGGCCTTCTCCCGTCTTGTCTTGGATCAGCCCGACGAGCTGGTCAAACTTCCCCTCCAAGTCGAGCAAGTCGTCATCGGTGATTTGCCCCCAACTTTCCTTAATCTTTCCCTTCAACTGATTCCAATGTCCGAATATCTGTTCTTGCGTAGTCATGCTTATTTTCTCCAAACCCATGTGAGATGGAACAAGTAAAGCTGCCGGTAAACCGCCGAGCCGCAACCTTCAGAAGAGCGATCGGCAAGGCAAGCGTTATTGACCTTTGATCTTTGCCAGCAGATCTCTGCCAACATCGCCTGCTAAGGATGCAATTCGAGTGCCAAAACGCTGACGAACGTGGCAACGGCTAGTTAATGGCGGGCGGGCGCTGTCTCGCGCCTCGTTTCGACCGCCTAGGCTCCACGTTGGCTGCCCAGGCATCGAATGTGGTCGCGAAGCCTTCGTCCCGTGCAGCGCCGGACAAATTGCGATTGCCTTGTTCCTCTCTGCCAGCCGCGGCTAAACTAACCTCCGTCTAACGATTTTCAAATTACTTCTATATACGGGGACGCTCTATTGCGCTACTACCTCGGCGTCGACGTCGGTGGGACCACCAGCACGCTTGCAGTCGGCAACGACCGCCGCGAAGTCGTCAAAGTCTCCGACCAATTCCCCACCACGCCAGAAAGGGGACCAACTAGCTCGATCACCGCGATCGTTGCGGCCGCACTCGACGCGGTGGCCCATGTCGGCGCCTCGATCTCTGACGTGGCGACCGTCGGCTTGGCCACCCCTGGCCCGGCGACCATGGACGGTGTCCTCCTCAGCACCCCCAATCTCAACCGCGAACTGTGGGACAATTTCCCCATCCGCCGCGGCCTCGAGGACGCGCTCCGCAAACACGACCCTTCAATCGCAGTTCGCTACATCGGCGATGGCCAGGCCGCCGCGCTCGGCGAATACTCGATCTGCAGCCGTTCGCTCGCGTGGAAACGCGTGCCGCCAGAAACGCTTCCCAGCGGCAAGCTCGACTCGCTCTTCATGGTCATTGTCGGCACCGGGCTGGGCGGGGGCGCCGTGCTCGGCGGACGAGCCATTCAAGGCAGCCAGGGCCGCGCCGGACACGTCGGCCACATCTTGCTCCCCCACTTCGCCTTTCGCTACGAGCACGACCGCCAGCTACTCAAGGGCAACGCCTTCTGCTCCGCCGAATCGGCCGTGTCGCTCAGCGGCCTCGCCCACCAATTGGAATACCGACTGAAGCTGCCGGAGTGGGCTTCTCATCCGCTAAACCAAACGCCCGGCACGATCCGCGACCAAGCCAAACGGCTTCGCGAGCTCGTGGCCGCGGGCGATCCGCTGGCACAACAACTGTTTGACGACCAGGCCCGCGCGCTCGGCATCACGATGCTCTGCGCAAATTACCTAGGCGACTACGACCGGCTCGTAATTGGCGGCGGCGTCTGCGACCTGGCGCCGCCGGTCCGCGAGCGTTACCAGCGTCTGGCTGAAGAAGAGTACCGTCGCCACGCCCTCGACGGTTTTCGCAACCTCGACCACTTGGTATTCTCTGTCTGCGGCGACGAAGCCCCGGTCGTCGGTGCCCTGGCCTGGGCGATGTCCGCGGACTGAGCTGGCAGTTTCCTGGCAATTCACTTTCTTTGCGGCGAACATAGCCATGGGCAGAATTTCGGTCGTGGCATTTCGTCCCAAACCGGGAAAGGAAGCCGAGCTCAAGCGAGTGTTGGCGACTCGCTTGCCCCTCTTGAGACGCCTCGGCCTGTCGACCGATCGCACGAACATTACGATGCGGGCCGCCGCCGGCACGCTCGTCGACGTCTCCGAATGGACGGACGATGCCGCCATCGAGCGCGCTCACTCCAATCCTGAAGTTCTCGAGCTCTGGCGGCAATTCGACGCCTGTTGCGACTACGTCAAACTAGACACCCTCGCCGAAGTCCACCACGACTTCGCCACGTTCGACGCTATCGCTCTCTAAATCGCTGAGATGGTATCTCCAAGCACCCCTCCGGAGGCAGTTCTTCGCCTACGCCCCCCGTTTTGCCCCAAAAAGTCCTCAACGCCCCGTTCCGCTACTTGATTTTTCATCCGCGGGCTGCAAAACTGCGAGACCCCCCAGACGGTGAATCTGTACATCGAGGTGCCCATGTGTGGAAATCGGCGTGTTGGTTGCGGTCGTGCGTGGCTCTGCTCGTCTCGATTGCTTTCGATTCGGAAAAGAATTGAATCCAGTGTCACATGGCTGTTCTGGCCGCAATTGCCGGGGGGCTTCACCGTCTGTGCCGTTCTGCTCTTGGCCATCGCTATTTCGCGGCTCAGCTCGGCGGCTGTGATTGACGACACCTGGACCGACGGTAGCAGCACCTGGAACACGCCAGCGAACTGGAACAACGGCGTACCGAACAACAACGCCACGAATCAATACAACGTCCGCATCGATAACAATGTGAACGCGAATGTCACGGTCTCGCTCGACATCAACCCGACCATCAATACGCTAACCGTCGATAGCGGCGACAGTCTCTCGATCACCAATGGATTGAGTTTGAGCCTGGTCGGGGCCTCGCTGGCCGCGAACGGAACGGTCGCGCTTAGCTCGACGGGCAATATCACCGACTTGATTCTACAAGGGGCGCAGACCACGCTTTCCGGAAGCGGATCGCTCACTTTGAGCACCAACGTGAATAATCGCATTTATGGCAATGTCGCCACCAATGAGCTGGTCAACGCCGCGACAATCTCCGGCAGCGGGCAACTCGGGGCGAACGTTCTCAAATTGACCAATCAAGGTCTCGTCGACGCCAATCAGTCGGCCGTGGCTCTATCGGTCGACCCTAGTGCCTCGGGAGTGACCAACACCGGCACGATGCGGGCGAGCGCCGGCGCGACGCTAAGCCTGACTGGCGGCACGTTCAACAACACGGGCGGCGTGATCACCGCCTTGGATGCATCGACGGTGCAACTGACGAGCGGCGCTACGATCACCGGCGGGACACTCAGCACCGCGGGAAGCGGCGTGATTCAGAATGTTAACACGAACACCATTGGCGGCCTCGCGAACACAGGCACGCTCAACGTGGCCAATGGCAGCGTGCTCAACGTGTCGGGCGACCTGAGCAATTCCGGCACTATCGCGATCAAGTCGACGGCAAACATCACCGACCTAGTTTTCCAATCCGCGCAGACCACGGTTTCCGGCGCCGGATCGCTTACGTTGAGCGCAAACGTCAACAACCGGATTTACGGGAGCGTTGTCACAAATGAATTGATCAACACCTCAACGATTTCGGGCGGCGGGCAACTGGGGCTGAACTCACTCAAACTGACGAACCAGGGCCTGGTCGACGCCAATCAATCGGCCGTGGCTTTGACGGTCGACCCGAGTGCCTTGGGAGTGACCAACACGGGGACGATGCGCGCGAGTGCCGGGGCCACGCTCAGCCTGACAGGCGGCACATTTACCAACACCGGCGGCGTGATCAGCGCCTTGGATACGTCCATCGTCCAGCTCTCGGGGGGCGCCGCGATCACCGGAGGGACGCTTAGTACTGCCGGCACTGGCGTGATTCAGAACTCGGGCATCAACACAATTGGCAGCCTGACGAACAGCGGCACACTGAACGTGCTCAACAGCAGCACGCTAAACGTGTCGGGCGACCTGAACAATTCCGGCACGATCGCGATCAAGTCGACAGTGAACCTCACCGACTTGGTTTTCCAGGCTGCGCAAACCACGGTCTCCGGCGGAGGAAGCATTACGTTGAGCGCCAGTGGCAACAACCGTATTTATGGAAGCGCCATTACGAACGAGATGATCAACAGCTCAACCCAGACGATTTCCGGCGGCGGGCAACTGGGGTTGAACTCGCTCAAAATTACCAACCAGGGCTTGGTGGATGCCAATCAATCAACTGCGGCCTTGACGATCGACCCGAGCGCTTCCGGCGTCACCAATACGGCGACGATGCGCGCCAGCGCCGGCGCGACGCTACGCCTGTTCGACGGAACATTTACCAATACAAGCGGTTTCATTCGTGCCTTGGACACTTCGACCGTTGAGCTCAGTACCAACTCGGTGATTGTCGGTGGGACGCTGACGACGGCCGGCAGCGGCCTCATCAAAGACACCAACAATGCCAAGCTCCAGGATCTCACGCTCGACACGGCGAGCCAATTGCAGGTCATCAACGGCGACATATTGTCCCTGCAAGGGACGATTACCAATAACGGGACTGTTACGATCAATTCCACGGCCAATTTGACGGACTTAATTGTACAAGGGGCGAGCACGACGCTCGCGGGCAACGGCACAATCTCACTGAGCGCCAACGGCAACAACCGCATCTATGGCAGCGTCGCCACAAACGAGCTGATCAACAGCTCGACCCAGACGATCTCCGGCAGCGGGCAACTGGGGGCGAACGGGCTCAAGTTGACCAATCAGGGTCTCGTCGATGCCAATCAGTCGGCCGTGGCCTTGACCATCGATCCGAGCGCCTCGGGCGTTACCAATACGGCGACGATGCGCGCGAGTGCTGGCGCGACGCTCAGTTTGACAGGCGGCACATTTACGAACACGGGCGGCACGATCAGCGCCTTGGACACGTCGATCGTTCAGCTCTCAGGCGGCGCTGCGATCACGGGCGGGTTACTCAGCACCTCGGGCAGCGGAGTAATTCAAAACGTCAACAGCAACACGATTGGCTCCCTCACGAACAGCGGCACGCTGAACTCGCTCAACGGCAGCACGCTCAACGTATCGGGCGATCTGAACAACTCGGGCACGATCACCCTCAAGTCGACGGCGAACTTCACCGACTTGGTTTTCCAGTCCGCGCAGACGACGGTCTCCGGCGGCGGCTCCATTACGCTGAGCGCCAATGTCAACAACCGGATTTACGGGAGCGCCGCCACGAACGAGCTGATCAACAGCTCGACCCAGACGATCTCCGGCAGCGGGCAACTGGGAGCGAACTCGCTCAAATTCACCAACCAGGGCCTAGTCGACGCCAATCAATCGACTGCGGCCTTAACGGTCGACCCGAGTGGTTCAGGGGTAACCAACACAGGGACAATGCGCGCGAGCGCCGGGGCAACACTTAGCTTAACGGGCGGCACATTTACGAACACCGGCGGTGTGATCAGTGCCTTGGACACGTCGACCGTCCAGCTTGCGGGCGGCGCTGCGATCACCGGTGGCATCCTCAGCAGTGTCGGCACTGGCGTAATTCAGAACACCTCCGCCAACACGATTGGCTCCCTCACGAACAGCGGCACGCTGAACTCGCTCAACGGCAGTACGCTCAACGTATCGGGCAACCTAAACAACTCCGGCACGATCGCGATCAATTCGGTAGCGAACTTCACCGACTTAGTTTTCCAATCGGCGCAAACCACGGTCTCCGGCAGCGGCGCGATTACGATGAGCGCCAGCGGCAACGCCCGCATCTACGGCAGCTCTGCCGCAAATGAACTGATCAACGCCTCGACGATCTCCGGCGGCGGGCAACTGGGTGCGAACTCGCTCAAACTCACCAACCAGGGCCTCGTCGATGCCAACAGCAACGGCGTAACAATGAACGTCACCGCTACCACGACCAACTTCGGCCTGATGCGGGCTTCCGGAGGCGGTACCCTCCAGTTCGCCTCCGGCGTCCTCACCAATCTCTCCGGCTCAACGCTCACCGGCGGGTCCTTCGAGGCCGATGCCAATAGCACGATTACCCTTCCCGGATCTATCACCACGAACGCCGCCACAGTCACGCTCAGCGGCACTAACTCCAAATTCGACACCATCAATCCGTTGGCCACGAATCAGGGCGTGTTCGAGATCAATTCCGGTCGCAACTTCACCACCGCCGGCGCGCTGGCCAATTCCGGATTGGTGCGGGTCGGCAGCACGAGCACGCTCACCGTGAGCGGCGCGATTTCGCAATCGGCCACGGGTGTGTTGCGCGGCAACGGCACGGTCGTCGCCCCCAGCTTCCAGAACGACGGCTTCGTGAGTCCGGGCACCTCGCCCGGATTGCTAACATACCAAGGCAGCTACATGCAGACGGCCACCGGCAACCTGGACATTGAAATCGCCGGCACGACGCCGGGGACCGAGTATTCTGTGTTTGCCGTGACCGGCGCGGCCTCGCTGGCTGGCAAACTGATCGTGGACGGAGCGAGCGTCGGCGGCGTGTCTTATACGCCGACGATCGGCCAGATGTACGACGTCCTCACGGCCACGGGCGGCGTCTCCGGCACGTTCAGCTCGACGATATCTCACTGGGTCATCAGCGGATCGCTCGTGCATTACTCGACGACGTACGGCGCCAACAAAGTCACGCTGCAGGTCACGTCGCTGAGCGCGCTGACCCCGGGCGACTACAACGGCGACGGCTTTGTGGATGCCGCGGACTACTCCATCTGGCGAGACACATTGGGCTCCCACAATCCGGCTGCCGACGGCAACGTCAACGGCATGATCGATCCCGGCGATTTCGACATCTGGAAGTTGCACTTCGGCGCGCACCCGGGAAGCGGCGCAAACTCGAATTCGGCGGTGCCCGAGCCTTCGTCGATGCTTCTACTGGTCGTCGGACTTTTGCTGTTCATCCCGGCTCGATTCTCTCGCACCCTCCGTTTATCGCTGCGACAATTTTCTTTCCTTGACTAATTAGCAAATGCCGACACGCAACATGCTTTTAGGTTGAAAGATATAGATTCGTTCCAGACTTAGGCAGCATATCCCGCTTCTTGCTTGCTGTGCGCTCACCGGCGGCATCGACTACGCTACCTTGGACGATGCGGGCGATCCATTCATGGATCTCGCAACGCTACGGACCGAAGTGATGGACGTTCTGGATGGAAACATCTCGAACGATTCGGGCACGCCCGAGCCGTCGACTCTCTGTTTGCTGAGTCTGGGCTTCATCGGCCTGGGTCTGTTGCGAAGGTCAGCGTCGCGAGCTTCCCGACTCGCTGAACCCCGAACTCTGAACCCTACAGCTCTGACCTAGTGCTTATAGATCTTATGCTGAGGCCGGCCCGACAGAATTTGTTCTTTGCCCCAATTGGTCACGTCGCGAAAGGCCTGGCTGTGGATGAAGTCCATGAACGCCTGCTCCTCCGACCACTCGCTCGTGATTAGGTACGAAGCATCGTCGCTGACGTCTTTCCAGAGTGTCGAGCTGCTGTGGCCGGCCGCCGCTCGCAGCGCCTCGATCACGGACGCAAACTTCGCTTCAAATTCGCCCTGCTTGCCGGGAAGGACGTGGTAATTCATGCCGACAGTAATCATGCTGGGACTCCAATTCGGTTGTTAGGCGGCTGACTTCTTCGATTTCTTCGGTTTCTCGGCCTTGTCGTCGACGTGTTCCCAATCGACCGCATGGGCGTAGAAGCGAACGCGGCGGCCGTCCCAAGCGCCCGGATGATGGCGGAAACCGATGGCGAGCGGCGCGCTCGCGTAGTTTTCAATGCCGGCTTGCGCGACCTGCGGCCCTTCGGCTTCAATCTGAGCGCGGGACTTTTCGGCGGGGCGGATCACCGCGGCA
>DASYDU010000056.1:0-3478 GCA_036499445.1 Lacipirellulaceae bacterium | reverse complement strand
AGAAGGTTTCGCCGAACACGTTGATGATCGTCAATCTAATTTCGCCCGACAAACGCTACGACGAACTGTTTCTCAGCAACTACGCGACAATCTACATCAAGGATGAGCTTGGCCGACTGCCGGGAGTTGCCGGCATCACTTATTTCGGCCAGCGCGACTACAGTCTTCGGGCGTGGCTCGATCCGGATAAGTTAGCGACGCTCGGCATCACGGCTACCGACGTGGTCAACGCCATCAGCCAGCAAAACATTCAGGTTGCCGCCGGCCAGATCGGACAACAGCCCGTTCCTAAGGGGCAACAGTACCAACTCACGATCAACACGCTGGGCCGCCTCACGGACCCCGAGCAGTTTGCGGACATTATTGTGAAGGCGGCGGGCGGTGGCGTGCCCTCACAAACGCCCGCGGCCACGGCTTCCAATCAAGCCAATGCCGGCGGGGCGGCAAGTGGCCAGTCCAATAGCACCTCGACGACGACCACTGCCAACGCGGCCGACGGCGGCGCAACTTCCGCAACGGCCGCGGAACCATCCACCGGCATCGTGCGACTTCGCGACGTCGTCACACGAACCGAAGATGGGCAACCGCGCGTGGAACTTGGTTCTCAGCAGTACGAGCAGTCGTGTACCCTCGACGGCCAGCCATCGGTGGCACTGTCGATCTTTCAACTTCCCGGTTCGAACGCGCTGGACACCGCTGGCGGCATCTACGCCAAGATGAAGGACCTCAAGACACGCTTTCCCGAGGGACTTGACTATCGGATCGTCTACGACACAACGCCCTTTATCCGCGAGTCGGTCAACGAAGTGTTTCGCACGCTGCGAGACGCAGTGATCCTGGTCGCGATCGTGGTGCTCCTGTTTCTGCAAGACTGGCGGGCGATGATTCTGCCCATGATCGACGTGCCGGTCTCGCTGATCGGCACGTTTGTCGTCATGGCGGCGATGAGTTTCACGATCAACAATCTCACGCTCTTTGGGCTGGTGCTGGCGATCGGCATCGTCGTCGATGACGCGATCGTCGTTTTGGAAAATATCGAGCGGCAGATTGCCACCGGTCTCGACGCGCGAACGGCCACGATCAGGGCCATGAACGAGATCACCGGGCCGATCCTGGCGATTACCCTTGTGCTCAGCTCGGTCTTCATACCATGCTGCTTTTTAGGCGGTGTGTCCGGCCAGTTTTTCCGCCAATTTGCGATTACAATCGCCGTCTCCACGGTTATCTCGGCCGTCAACGCGCTCACGATGACGCCCTCGCGGGCTGCGCTGATTTTTAGCACGGAAGAATCGGGTGATCGTCACCAGCTAAAAAAAGAAGCCTTGCCCTGGTGGTTGTTCGGCATCCTCGGCGGCCTAGTCACGATTTGGCTGGGGCAAGCGCCGCTGGCCCATTGGCTCGGTGTGCCGTTGGATGATTCCGGGTCATACAGCTGGATGCCCTGGGCGATCGACGCGCTGGCTTTCATTCCTGGCGCCATCGTCGGCGGTGTCATCGGTTGGTTCATCATTCGACCGATAAACGCGGCACTTGGGCTGTTTTTTCAGGCGTTCAATCGGTTCTTCGACGTGGTGGTCGCCATCTACGGACGCGCCGTCGGTGGCCTGTTGAGAATCAGCGCCATCGCGATTTTGGCCTACGTCGGGCTGCTCGCCGTCACCTACTGGCAGTTCAATCGCACTCCCACAGGATTCATTCCGCAACAGGATAAGGGCTATTTGATACTCAATGTTCAACTTCCCGACTCTGCTTCCGTCGAGAGGACCGACGCTGTCATGGCGCGGGTTGAGAAATTGGCACACGACACGCCCGGCGTCGAGCACACGGTCGGGATATCGGGCCAGTCGCTCATCCTGAATGCCAATGCGCCCAATCTTGGCTCGCTTTACGTCATGCTGAAGAGCTTCGACGAGCGGCGCACGTCGGATCTCACGGCCGACGCCATCGCCGCCGACCTGCAGAAGCGCTGCCGTAGCGAAGTCAGCGAAGCAATCGTTTCGGCGTTTGGAGCGCCGCCGATCGATGGCCTCGGAAGTACCGGTGGCTTTAGGCTAATCATTGAGGACCGCGGCAACCTCGGCCTCGGTCCGCTCCAGCGAGTCAGCCAACAGATTGTCGCCAATGGAAACCGCACCTCCGAACTCAAGGACTTGTTCAACAGCTCAGGTGCCAGCACCCCCTGGCTCTATCTCGACATCAATCGCACCAAGTGTGAGGCGCTCGGTGTTTCGGTTGCCGATTTGTTCAATACGCTGCAGATTTATCTCGGCTCTTACTATGTCAATAACTTCAATCAGTTTGGCCGAACTTGGCAGGTGAACGTGCAGGCCGATCCTCACTTCCGCAACGGCATTCCCGATGTCCGGCAGCTTCAGGTGCGAAACAACCAGGGGCAAATGGTTCGTCTGGCGACGCTGCTCGATGTCCGCGATACAAGCGGCCCGGTGATGGTGCTGCGATACAACCTCTATTCGGCTGCGGCTATCACGGGCGACGCGGCGCCCGGCGCCAGCTCGGGGCAGGCCCTCGAGCGTATGGAACGGGTTGCTGCAAAAGATTTGCCGGCAAGCATGGCCTATGAGTGGACCGACTTGGCATTCTTGCAGCTCGAGGCCGGCAATACGGCGATGTGGTTTTTCGTGTTAGCCGTGGCATTTGTGTTTTTAGTCCTCGCCGCGCAGTACGAAAGCTGGTCGCTGCCGCTGGCCGTGATTCTCGTGGTGCCGATGTGCTTATTGTGCTCCGTCGTTGGCGTCCAGATCGCCCATCACGACATCAATATTTTTACACAGATCGGCTTTATCGTGCTGGTGGGATTGGCGAGCAAAAACGCTATCCTCATCGTTGAATTCGCCAAAGTGCAGCATGAGGCCGGCGCGGATCGACGGCAGGCGACGCTCGACGCGGTGCGATTGCGGCTGCGGCCGATTCTGATGACGTCCTTCGCGTTCATTTTGGGCGTAGTCCCTCTGGTGATTGCGTCCGGCGCCGGAGCCGAGATGCGGCGTACGCTTGGCGTTGCGGTTTTCGGCGGAATGCTGGGCGTCACGCTATTCGGCATCTTTTTGACGCCAGTTTTCTTTTACGTCGTACAGTCGTTGAAGGACCGACGAACGTCTGGAACTCGTGCGGACGCTGTCGCGCCGGCAACATCGCCGCCGGCCGAAACTAAACCTATCATCGAGGCGGCATCACGAGACGAAATGCAGCCACCACCCACTCCGACTCGAGAAAACCGCGAAGACGATATCCACTAAATACCGCGGAGCACACAGCGCGGAGTTTTCTTTAGATTACTCCTTCACCGACCCGAGCGTCAGGCCAGAGGAGAGGTACTTGCTCAATGCAAGAAACACAACCGCGACCGGGATGCTGACCAGGATCGATGCGGCCGCGAAAAGGCCCCACTCGGTCGACATGCTGGCTTGAAAGCTCTTAATGCCAAGCGGCAGCGTGAACATATCTTCGTCCTGCATGA
>DASYDU010000055.1:0-10216 GCA_036499445.1 Lacipirellulaceae bacterium | reverse complement strand
AGAGAGTTCGTGGGTCAAAGATCATGCGAGGCCGGCCAATCACGCTAGAAGAATTCGAGCGAATGCTTGCCGCGGTTCCGGCCATTGTCGAGAACACGGCAGCCAATTCGTGGAATTTCTACCTACGCGGCCTGTGGGCATCGGGACTGCGGTTAAGCGAGTCGTTGACGTTGCGATGGGACAACGCGCCCGGCGGCATCGTGGTTGACCTGGACGGCCGTAGGCCGATGCTCCGCATTCCAGCGGCGGCACAGAAAGCGAACCGGGACACTCTCTTGCCGATTACCCCGGACTTCGCCGCGTTGCTCCAGAGCGTCCCAGAGGGCCAGCGACGCGGCCGAGTGTTCAAGCTGCTGGCGCTCGACGGGACGTTATTGCCGGCGACGCGACGCCTTGTGGGGCCGACCGTGTCGACCATCGGCGAGAAAGCGGGCGTCGTGGTTGACGAGCGGATGGTCGGCGGCAAGACGGTCCGCAAGTTCGCCAGCGCCCACGACCTGCGCCGTGCGTTCGGCCAGCGGTGGGCCGCGAAGGTTATGCCGAACGTGCTTCGCGAGCTGATGCGGCACACCGACATCGGCACAACGATGAAGTTTTACGTGGGCCAGAATGCTGAGACGACGGCCGATGCGGTTTGGAAAAGCTATTCAGGGACAATCGAGGTCCACTCCAACGAGTCGGACACGGCAAATACAAAATCTGCATGACCTTTTGGAATAGCGGGGTCGGAAATCTGCACGCTATTTCCCTCGAAACGATCCGCGAGCCACTTCGCAGAGGCGAGTCCGCCGTCACCGTAGCGAACGATCATGCACTGACGCGGCGCGCCGTTTGTCTTTGAAGGTAACATTTTAGGTAACACTTCGCGCAGGCCGGCTTTGGAAAATGCAAAAACGCTTAGTGGGGATGACAGGATTTGAACCTGCACTCCTTTCGGAACTGGAACCTAAATCCAGCGCGTCTGCCAGTTTCGCCACATCCCCTGAAGCAAATGACTAGTGTCGGATGACGAGTGCGTAGCTGCAATATATTCCGATACGGCCGTTGGAACTAGGTTGATGACTTGGCGGCGAGGGCAGGCGGACGCCAGTGGATGGTGACCGTGCGGACGTGGCCGCGCGATTCCACCTCGAAGGTGAAGTCGCCGGCGCCCCCGTCGAGAAGACCATTGACCGTCGTGCGGAATGCCTCGTCGTCGCCGAACGGTTGACCGTTAACGGCATCAATGCGATCACCCGTAGCCAGGCCGGCCACGGCGGCTGGCGAATTGGGGGTCACGTAGGTCAAGATTACAGACCCCGGTTCGGCCTCATCGGTTCGCCAGGTGATGCCGAGTCGCGGAGGCTGGGCGCCGGCGTCGTGGCTAAGCGCGGCCGCGGGAGATTGAGGCTTTTCGATGGCCTCCTGTTGGGCGAGCGTTTCGTCGCGGCCGGCGGGACGATAGGTCGGCAACTTGTCGGCGTCAGCGGCTTTGACGATCGTCGCGACGAGGTAGCGGCCGATCTCGCGCATGCCTTCGCGGTTGATCTTGTCGACATCGTCGGTCGGCTTGTGGTAATCGGGGTGGAGGCCAGTGTGAAACATGACGACCGGAATTTGGTGTTCGAGGAACGGCCAGTGGTCGCTGTTGGCTTTGATCTCCCAGGTGTAATCGAGCCAGAGCGGCTCTTCGAGCGGGCCGCTGATCAGGTCGCGGAAGTTGTAGCCAGTGCGCGTGCCAACGACTTCGAGCTTGCCTTCGCGGAGGCGGCCGACCATGTCGAGATTGACGTCAAGCTTCACAGCTGTGAGTGGAACGGTGGGGCGGGCGGTCCAGTCCTTCGAGCCGAGCATGCCCATCTCTTCGCCGTCCCAGAAGGCGAATAGAATCGAGCGGCGACAGTTGGCGTGGTTGTTGGCGAGGACTTCGATGATTTCGAGGAGCTCGGCGACGCCGCTGGCGTTGTCGTCGGCACCGTTGTAGATCTGGCCGATGGCGCCCAACGCGTGGCCCTGGCTGCCATCGCCGACATGGTCGTAATGGGCGCCGACGACGATGTACTGGTCGCGAAACTGTGGGTCGGCGCCGGGCAGCGTTGCGAGAATATTACGGCCGCCGCGCTGGCAGGGTTGGAAGTAGTCACCGTCGTTGCCGGCGGGTTTCAGCGGATACTTTTGCAACTGCTGGACGATGTATTGGGCGGCGGCGTGGCCGCCGCAACTCCCAACGAGGCGGCCTTCGAAGGAGTCGTCGGAGAGCGTTGAAACGTGATCGTAGAGCTCGTCGGCGCTCACGGCCTGGACTGCGGCTTGGGAGGCGGCATCTTCGGCGTGGGCCCAGGAAGCGAGCGCAGCGATCGCGACCACCGTCAGGATGGTGGCAGCTCGTCGTGGTTTGCAGCGGCGCAGGGTCATGGTGCGATCTGAGGGTTTATCAAGGATAGCACGCAGCTGAGGGGGAAGGCGGAGGACCGAAGGGGGAGGAAAAGAGTGTCCGTGGGAAGTTTGGGGATCGGACGGGCCGAGCAAGCTCCGCCACTAAACTCTTAGCGGCAAACTTGCATCGTGAGACCACCGTCGACGACCAACGATTCGCCGGTGATGTAGTCGTTGGCGATGAGGGTTCGCACGGCCTCGGCTACTTGCTCGGGCGTACCTTCGCTATGGAGCGGGACGCGGACCGCGAGGTTGTGAGCCTTGGTTTCGGGGGTCATGTTTTCGTGGAAGCGGGTGCGAATGATGCCTGGCGCGATGCAATTGACGCGGATATTGTCGTCGGCAACGTCACGCGCGAGGCAGCGCGTGAACTGCAGGATCGCGGCTTTGGCGGTGCCATAGGCGATGTGATTGGGGATGCCGCGGATTGCACCGATCGAGGAGACGAGCAGGATCACGCCGCCATGCTCGCGGCGCATAACGGGCAGCGCCGCGCGGCAAAGGTAATAGGCGGCATGAACGTGGACGTCGAATGTGGCGTGCCACTTGTCGGGCGAACACTGGTCGATTGTGCCCAGGGCTGGACCGCCGGCGCTATGGACGAGGATATCGAGACCACCAAGCGCGGCAGCGGCTTCGCGGACACTGCGCTCGGCATCGGCGGGGCGAGCCACGTCGGCGACGACGGTGCCGCACTTGCGACCGGTGGCGGCGATGGCTGCGCGGACTTCGGCCGCAGAGGCGTCATCACTGCGGCCATTGATCGCCACATCGCAACCTTGCTGGGCAAGGTCGATGGCGATGGCGGCACCGATGCCTTTGGTGCCGCCGGTGATGAATGCGCGTTTACCTTTGAGTTCCATAGGATTCAGGGTTCGGGGTTCAGAGTGCTGGATGCTGAATTGCCTCGACGTTTTCTATTTACCGATGCAGAAGGAACTAAAGATACGGTCCAGGATGTCGTCTGTGTAGACTGCGCCGACGACTTTCCCGAGCTCGCTGAGGGCGGCGCGCAGCTCGGCAGCGATCAATTCGTTGCCGCAATTGGAATGGCCCGCCTCCACGGCGCTGGCGAGCGCGGTATTTGCTGCGCCGAGGATGTCTCGGCAGCGGTCGGCGGTGGACGCAAGAATGGTGCCGCGGTCCGGCATTGTGCCGTCATTCAGCAGACTTCGGATTGCGGCGCGAAGCTCGTCGAGACCCTGGCCGGTGACGCTGCTGGTGACGACGATGGGCACTGCCGCTATGTCGCGAAGCTTAGTGAATGACGAACTGGCTTGGTCGGCCTTGGTGATGACGAGCAGGTCGTAGAGGATGTCGTGCGGAATTGCATCCGCCTCAATGGAGGACGAATCGACGCAGAGGGCGCGGAGCGAGGCTTGCCCGCGGATTTCGCTGGAGAGGGTCTGCGCGGCGGCGCTGATTTCCGCTGCGGGAATGTCGGAACCATTGTCGCCACATCCGTTGGCTGGAATCGGCTCGATGCCGGCTGTATCCACAAGCGCGCAGACGGTACCAGCCAGCTCGATCTTGGCCGTGAGATAGTCGCGGGTGGTGCCGCGGTGAGGCGAGACGATGGCGGATGGTGTGACGCGCTTTGCAGGGGAGGGCGCCGCCGGGAAACGCCGGGTCATTGCGTTGAAGAGGCTGCTTTTGCCCGCATTGGGCGGGCCGACGAGGACGACTTGGGCGGCGGCTCGATCGACGTTGCGCGAACTGAGTTGGGCTGTAACGCCGCGAAGCGTTTTCAGAATTTCATGCAGTCGCGCGACAAGCTCGCTGGCGGAAATGAACTCGATGTCCTCTTCGACGAAATCGAGGCCTGCCTCAACTTCGGCCAGCAAGTGGAGCAGCTCGTCGCGGAGCGATTGCAGCGGCTTAGCGAGCCCGCCTGCCAGTTGGCCGAGCGCGGTTTGCAATTGATCGGCTTGTTGCGCATCGATCACGCCGAGAACCGCTTCGGCTTGCGTCAGATCGATGCGGCCGGCGAGGAAGGCGCGGAGCGTGAATTCACCCGGTTCGGCCAGCCGTACGCCGCCGCTACACAACGTCGCCAGCAAAGCGCGCAGCAAGGGTGGTGAGCCAACCGTGTGGAATTCGGCGACCGGTTGACGAGTGTAGCTGCGCGCGGTGGGCCAGAGAAAGAGATCGCAAGGGAGCTGTCGTGGCGAAAGGCCATCAATGGTAAGGGAGACTTGGCCGGCGACGGCGGTGGCCCTTTGAAATTGATTGAGCGGGCGGCCATCCGCAGCGGTAAAGCACTGGGAGACGGTTTCGACCGCTCGCGGACCGCTGACGCGGACGATGCCGCGGGCCGCGCCGGCGGCGGCCGTTGCGATCGCCGCGATGGTGTCGTCGAGGTCGTAGGACATGACTTCCAGCGAGTGGCGGCTATTTGCGGCCCTTGGTTTTGGTTGCGGCCGACTTTCCCTTGGCCGGGCTGCCATTGCGGCCGCCCGCCGGGACGGTCGCGGCGACGCCGTTTGCAGCCGCCTGATTGCGGGAAAGAAGCTTTCGCTCGCCAATCCCCCATAGGCTCGAGACGATGAAGTAGAGGCACAGTCCGCTCGCGGATCGATAGAAAATCAGCAGGATGAAGACATTCATGTACTTCATCATCCGCTGCTGCATGGCTGCCTGTTCCGTGGTCGGCGGCGGCATCGAAAGTTTTTGGGCCACGAAGAACAACGACACAGTGATGAACGGCAAGAGATTGAAGTAGGGCCCCAGTCCGAAGATTCCAATGCCGTCGTTGACGACGCTCGGCATAATCGCCGACCAATTGAAGAGCATGTCGGGAGCAGTGAGGTCGGAGCACCACCTGGTCCAATTGCCGAACAAGGGCGCTTGGCGCAGTTGGGCGTCGATCATGATCGAGCGGTATAGTCCGATCATGATTGGCAACTGAAGGAACATGGGTAGGCAGCCGCCCAGCGGATTGATTTTGTTCTTGCGATAGAGTTCCTGTGTCGCTTCGGACCGCTTTTGCATGTCGGTCTTGTACTTTTCGGTGATGCGGTCGAGTTCCGGCTTGAGGGCCTGCATGCGGGCCATGTTCTTCGTTTGCTTATAGCTGATCGGGAAAATGGCGCCGCGGACGCAGACCGTGAGCATGATGATCGCGATGCCATAGTTGCCAACGATGCCATAGAAGAAATGCAGAATCTTGAGCATGCCTTGGGCGACTTCGCCAAACGGAGTCATGCCGTAATAGATGATGTCCTTGAGCGAATAGTTGGGATCGGCGGCGGCCTTGTATTGGGCCAACAACTCCGGAAACTTCGGCCCAACAAAGACCGTGTACGTGTCGTGCTGCGACTTCCCCGGAGCGAGCTCGATGGGCTTGCGAGTCAGCCGGCAGCTCACGTTGGTGTACGTCTGAGGGGTTTCACGACTGAGCTTTGGTCCGACGCGGATGGCTTCGGTGGTGTCGAACCAATCGTCGTCGAGCGACTCCTTCTTGGGAATCAGGATCGAGGCGAAGTACAGTCCGTCCACTCCGATATAGGCTAGCGAGCTGCCCTGGCCCATTGGTTCAGCTTTGTCGTCGGCGATCGTCGCACAATCGATCTGCAGCTCGGCGCTGCCGTGATAGCGGACCGCGACGTCGCGAAGTCCTGCGCCCTTGAACCACCGCTGGCTGATTTTGTGACCATACCACCAGCCTTCGAGCGGCAAGCCCGTTGGGCCGTCCAGCCGATAGGCAAGCGACTGCGTGGCGTCGCCGGCGTTCGCGATCTCTAGATCGAGCTGCAAGTCGTAACCGGGATAGTTTTCGTCGCCGAGGCTGCCGGCCGGAACCGGGGCCAACGCGTACCGCTTGATGAGCTTCAATTGCAATTCTGGAATCGAGCGCTCGAACGTCACCGACGACTTACTGCGCTTAGTGACTTCCCAATGACCCTGCTCGAGCCACTTGGCGAGCTGGGCGGACAGCGCGAATTGTTTATATTCCGGGTCGTCCTTGGTATGTGCCGGGTCTTTGAGCCACTTCTCGAGTTGAGCATCTGCATCGACTGCGAGCGGCTTGCCGCCTAAGCTGGCAAGGCTCAGGAGAAACGACGCCCGATCGACAAAACCGGCGGGAGGCGCGGCATTCCGCATGCGGATGTTTTCGACTTCCGGCCGGATAACTTCGAAGGGGCGGCGCGTCAGTGTGACGGAAATCTGCTTGGGCGGATCGCTGCCGCGCGTCACCTGCAACGCGACTTCCTGGCCTGGCTCCGTGGTGGCCAGCGCGGCGTGGAAGTCGTCCAGCGTCTTGATCGACTTAGCCGTTTGCTTCGGCAGCGTGATTTGCGAGATCACATCGCCGGCCTCGACACCGGCAATTTCGGCAGGGGTGCCGGCTCCCACGACGGTCGCCTTTACGCCGCCGTCGGTGGCCTCGAGCGCCAATTGCCCCAAATACCCGGAGCGATCTTGCAGGTCACGGAACCGCGGGCTGGAGAGTTCAACGCGCTGGACCGCGGCCCCCTCGTTGCTGAGTGTGACCAACATCCGGTAGCCACTCTCGACTTGGAGCGAGCCGAGCGTCACAAGCTGAAGTGGCTCCGTTTCGGCGGCCACATTTAAAGCGGCCACGGCCGGTGGGGCTGCGGCGGCCGCCGCCGGTGCCTCCTTGCCATCGGCGGCGATTTGCTCGCCCTTGGCCGCGTCGGCCGCGGCACCATGATCGACCGCGTCGGCGGCGGGCTTCGGCTTTGGCGGCTCGGGCGGAGGCGGAAATATCCGGCCGCTGAGGATCAATGCCGCCATCGTCAGCGCGAGAAACGCAATGAAACGTCGTTGATCCACTTGTTCGAGTCCTACGTTGTTTTCTTGCGATGGACGTAAACCGCCATCGATTCGTTACCTAATGCGTGCCAGACAAGGAGAGGGGGAGACTGGGAGACAAGGAGAATTCGTTAATTGATCTGTCGCCTTGGCTCCCAGTCTCCCAGTCTCCTTGTCTAAAAGAAGGGCATCGAAACCAACTGGCATTTGCCCTTAGATCGCTTTCGCGATCTCAATCAGCGTCCCTGCTTGATACGGTCGCCGAGAAAGTCATCCAGTTCGGGGATACTGTAGATTTTGTCGGCCGTAACTCCAAAGTCATAGGCCACTCGGCGGAAAGTCAGCTGGCGATCCTCTTGAATTACGTAGCAAGGGCGATTGTCGCCGTCGCGGGGTTGGCCGACCGAACCGACATTAACCATGAACTTGCTACCTTCGTAGCGGTAAACGTGGTCCGTTTCTTCGGGGGTCATGAAATTGCGGCTCTCGGTAAACACGCCCGGCACGTGGGTGTGCCCCTGAAAGCAGCCGCGCGGCACCAGGCTGAACAGCTTTTCCATCTTCTTTTGGTTGTAAATGTCCTCGGGAAAGACGTACTCGTTGACCGGATTGCGGGCAGAGCCGTGGACATAGAGCCAGTCGCCGTCGCGGTGGATGCGGGGGAGCGCGCCGAGAAAGTCCCAGCGGCGGTCGATGGCGGGCCGGTCGCTGCGGGAGTTCTCCAGTTGATCGCGGGTCCAAAAGATGGCCCGCTCCGCCCCGGTGTTGAAGCCTTCGGGGTCAAACAGCGCCCCCTGGTCATGGTTTCCCAGAAGGCAGACCCGAGTGTTCTCGATAATCAAATCGAGGCACTCGCAGGGATTGGGTCCATAGCCGATAATATCTCCCAAGCAAAAGACCTCTTCGACGCCTTGCTCGCGGGTATCGGCCAGGACCGCCTGGAGAGCCTCCAGGTTGCCGTGGATGTCACTGATAATGGCCCGTTTCAAGTCTTGGATGGCCTCGGCGCGTGTCTTGCGTAAAAGTGGATCGTGAGTTGGAAGAAGGTCGAAACGGACTGGCCAGTTGCCGGTCTGACCGGCCGCCGGTCTGGTTCGCTGTGGTTCAGGACTCGCCCTCACCAGCGCCTGGTCAGACATAGCCGCCCGGTCTGGATCGGGCAGTGGGAACCCGGTGAAAACGCTGGCAATCTAGTAGTCTAGGTGTCAGAAATTAGAGGGTCAAGCGGGAACGGCCCAAGGGGGCGCTGCGACGCGAATTGGCTCCCAGCGGAACTCGGTCTATGCGGATCATTGCAATTGAAACCTCGGGCCAGGCCGGGTCGGTCGCCGCGCTGGAAGCGATGGGCAGTGAGCTGCGATTATTGAGGGAAGCCACCCTCAGCGGCGGATCAAGGACGGCCCAGTCGCTGGCGCCGCTCACGCGGCAGTTGCTGGCCGATGCGGGCTGGTCGGCGAAATCGATCGAGCTGGTGGCGGTCGCGGTCGGACCGGGTTCGTTCACGGGCCTGCGGATCGGCGTCACGATGGCCAAAACGTTCGCCTACGTGGTGGAAGCACAGATCATCGGCATCAACACGCTCGAGGTAGTTGCAGATCAAGCAAGAATTGCCGCCGGGGCATTATGGGCCGTGATGGATGCCCAGCGGCAGGAATTGTTCGCGGCGAAGTTTGTCGCGGTCGCCAAATCGCAACGAATGACGCTGGCGACCGAGACGCGGGTTGTCTCACAGGCGGATTGGCTGGCCGCGCTCGAGCCGGCGGACACAGTGATCGGGCCGGGGCTAAGACGACTGGTTGCGCTGCCGCCATCGGGCATTGCGATCGCGGATGAATCATTGTGGCAGCCGATGGCTTCAACCGTTGGCCGAGTCGGCTGGCGAGATTTCGAAGCGGGCCGCCGTGATGATGTGTGGAAATTGATGCCGCACTACTTTCGTGCAAGCGCGGCGGAAGAAAAGCTGCGGCGCTAATTCAAAGTCAGCGCTTCACGGGCGGCGGCGATCGTGGCGTCGATGTCGGCTTCGGTGTGGGCGGCGGAGACAAAGAGCGCCTCGAATTGGCTGCAGGGCAAATAGACGCCTCGATCGAGCATAGCCCAGAAGTATTTGGCGAAGCGGACCGTGTTCGAGCGGCTGGCTGTCGTCCAATCGGTGACCGGAGCTTCGGCAAAGAAGACGGTCATCATGCTGCCGACTCGGGCAAATTGGTGGGCCATGCCGGCAGCGGTTGCGGCGGCGCGGAGGCCTGCTTCCAATCGGGCACTTGATTGTTCCAACCGTTCGTAGGGCGGATCGTCGCGGAGGGCGCAGAGCGTGGCGATGCCGGCAGCGGTCGCGATCGGATTGCCGCTGAGCGTGCCGGCCTGGAAGACTTTGCCCGCGGGAAGCACATGGTCCATAATATCGGCCCGGCCGCCATAGGCGCCAACCGGCAAACCGCCTCCCACGATTTTGCCGAACGTCGTGAGATCCGGGCGGATGCCAAGCCGCTGCTGCGCTCCGCCGTAGGCGACGCGAAAGCCGGTCATGACTTCATCGCAGATCAAGAGTGCGCCGTGCTTCTTTTTGAGTTCGTGGAGCGCGGCCAGGAATGGCTGCGTCGGGACGACCACGCCCATGTTGCCGACGATCGGCTCGAAGATAACGCCGGCGATTCGCGGACCGTGCTCGGCGAACGCGCGCTCCAGGGCGGCAGCATCGTTGTAGGCGAGCACGAGGGTATCTCGAGTCGTGCCAGCGGTGACCCCGGGTGAATTCGGCACGCCGAGCGTTGCGGCCGAACTGCCGGCGGCGACCAGCAGGCTGTCGACGTGGCCGTGGTAGTTGCCGGCAAACTTGACGATCACGTCGCGGCCAGTGAAACCGCGGGCCAAGCGGATCGCACTCATCGTGGCTTCGGTGCCGGAGCTCACGAGCCGCACTCTTTCGACGCTGGGCACCGCCTCAATGATCAACTCGGCCAGCTCATTTTCAGCGACGGTGGGTGCCCCAAAGCTGGTGCCCTTGTGGATGGCGTCCTCGAGC
>DASYDU010000054.1:0-4299 GCA_036499445.1 Lacipirellulaceae bacterium | reverse complement strand
GAGTCGAGTGCGGACCGCGTGGTCGTTGTCGGGGCGAATCCGGTCTTTGAGCTGCTCGAGTCGGAGGACGCCGAAGTCGCCGTCGATCGGCTGGCAGGCGATGCCAAACAGCTGGGCGTAGGCGGCTTGCTCATAGGTATGAATATGGCACTGGGTCTCACACAGGAACTCGTCGCCCGGCAGGCAGTGAACCCTCACCCCCAGTGCATTGCTCATAGACCCGGAGGGGACGTAAACGGCCGCCTCCTTGCCAAGCAGAGCCGCGATCTTCGCTTCGAGAGCGGCCACGGTCGGGTCTTCGCCTACCATGTCGTCGCCGACCGGTGCCTCGGCCATGGCCGTGCGCATGGCGAGCGTCGGCCGGGTCATGGTATCGCTACGGAGATCGATCGCGTGGTCTAACATGGGTTTTCATCCAAGACGTTTGTGGCGAGAATGGTGCCGAGAGCAATTATCGCCGTGCCGGCATCCGGCGACAACGGCCGCAAAGTAGTAGTGAAATGACGCTGAAGATCCAACGCATTGACACTTGCCAGCCAGGTGCCGCCCAGGCGATCGACGCACTGCGCGCGAAGCTGGCGCCCTCGGGCGACGTCGTGAGTGAAGCCGGCCGCAAAAAGACGGTCGAAGTCTTCGGCGAGCCGCTCTCGCCAGCGGCCGTCGTCGAACGAATCTGCGGCGACGTGCGGAAGCGCGGTCTTGCGGCGGTGCTCGAATACACGGCAAAGCTCGACGGCGTAACACTCTCGGACGACACATTGCGAGTGCCGGCGAGCGAGCTGGCAGCGGCGCACGCGGCGGCGGCGCCAAAGTTTTTGACGACGGTGCGCCAGATCCGCGAAAACATCTTGCGATTCCAAACAGCGATCTTACATCGTGACGTCGAGGTGAAAACGCCAAACGACGGTTATCTGCGGCAACGGTATTTGCCGCTCGCCCGTGTCGGCATCTGCGTGCCCGGCGGGGCGGCTGCTTATCCGTCGACTGTGTTGATGACGGCGGTGCCGGCGCAGGCGGCGGGCGTCCGCGAAATCACGGTCGTCGCCCCGCCGACAAAGTTTGGCTCGTACAATCGTGAGCTGTTGGCTACCTGCCACGAGCTGGGTATCACCGAAGTCTATCGGATGGGCGGCGCACAGGCCGTGGCCGCGCTCGCGTATGGACTGGACGAGTTATCGGATGGGCCGCTCGCGAAGGTCGACAAAATTGTCGGCCCCGGTAACCTGTTCGTGGCGCTTGCCAAGAAACTCGTGTTTGGCGACGTGGGGATCGACTCGATCGCCGGACCGAGCGAAGTGGTTGTCATCGCCGACGACACTACGCCGGCAGCCTTTGTCGCGGCCGACATGATTGCCCAGGCCGAACATGCGCCCGGGTCGAGTGTCCTGATTACTTGGAGCAACAAGCTGGTCGATGGCGTCGTCGCTGAATTAGAGACACAATTGGCGAAATTGGAGCGTGGTGAGTTGGCCCGGCAGTCACTCGAATCGTTTGGCGCGCTGATTCTTGTGCAAGATCTTGCGGAAGCGGCAGGTTTGGCAGATACGTTGGCGACCGAACATTTGCACCTTGCATGTGCAAATGGCGAAGAACTGCTGACCAAGATTCGCTGCGCTGGCGCGGTTTTCGTCGGACCGTATAGTCCGGTCGCGCTAGGTGATTACGTGGCAGGCCCGTCGCACGTATTGCCGACCGGCGCGACCGCCCGGTTTGCGAACGGACTGTCTGCCAACGATTTCCTCCGGTCCAATAGCGTGATCCACGTCACGAGAGAAGGCATGATCGCCGTCGCCGACGATGTCGTTCGCATGGCCGAAGTCGAAGGACTCACGGCCCATGCTGCCAGTGTCACGCAGCGAGTTCGTCCATCTGACCTCTGACCTCCGAACCCTGGCCTCTTTGCATGTCCTATTTCCGACCCAATATCATCGCGATGTCCGGCTACCTTCCCGGCGAGCAGCCGCGGAGCGAAAAGATTATCAAGCTCAATACCAACGAGAATCCGTACCAGTGCTCACCGAAGGTGAAGGCGGCGATCGGCCGGGTCGTACAGCAGGGATTGCAGAAGTATCCCGATCCGCTGGCCACCGCGTTTCGGATCCGGGCCGGTGAAGTGCTCGGCTTCGATCCGGAGTGGATCCTCGCCGGCAATGGCAGCGACGAAGTGTTGACGATGATCACGCGGGCGTTCGTCGATTCGGGCGACAGCATCCGTTTCGCGAATCCGAGCTACATTCTATACAAGACACTGGCCGAGATTCAGGGCGCGCGGTGCGATAAGGTAAACTTCCAGCGTGATTGGTCGCTGGGTGATGACTTTGCGCGCCCAGCTGAGCGATTGAAGCTCGCGTTTCTGACGAACCCCAACAGCCCGTCGGGCACAATGTTGCCACCGGCACGAGTCGCAGAGCTGGCGGCCGCCCTCCCCTGCCCGCTCGTGGTGGACGAAGCTTACGTCGACTTCGCGGACACCAATTGCTTGGCGCTGGTGAAGGAAAACAAAAAGATCCTTGTGACGCGGACATTGAGCAAATCGTACGCGCTGTGCGGTCTGCGATTCGGATTCGTCGTCGCCCAGCCACAAATCATCGGGCAGCTTCGCAAAGTGAAGGACTCCTATAATTGCGACGCGCTGTCGATCGCCGGAGCTACGGCGGCGATCGACGACCAAGCCTGGCTCGCGGCCAACCGTGCTCCGATCTTGGCCACCCGCGAACGCATGATCGCCGCGCTTCGCGATCTGGGGTTTCAGGTGGTCGACTCGCAGGCCAATTATGCCTGGTGCGTCCATCCGACTCGGCAGGTTGAGCCGATCTATCAGCAGCTCAAAGCGGCCGGTGTTTTAGTCCGGTACCTTAACTATCCCGGCTGGGGCGACGGCCTGCGAATCAGCGTCGGCACCGACGAGCAGGCCGACGCCTGCCTCGCGCTATTGAAGACAGTGCTTTGACAGCATTGCGGGCGGTTCAGTCAGAGTGAAACCGAGCAGTCGCTGAGAGTCTGCGCGTTCTGCGCAAGGCGTTCTGAACAGGCCATGTCTTCTCCCGCGGTGTGGCCGCTACCGCCGATTCAATCCGTACGGCCGTTAGGACCGTTGCGCGCGGTTCGTCCGCTGCAATCGGAACGGTCGAATCAATATTCATTGAGCGGAAATTGGCACCAATTCCTGACGACGGTCCGCCGGAGCGCGATTGGGCGTGAGCAATTTCGGTTACAAATTGATTCGGCGGACGCTACTTGCTGTGGCGCTCTGCTTGGGCGGACTGGCTGCGTCGTCGTTGCGCGCAGCGGAACCAGCCGCCATGCCCGCGCCGAGCCCGGCCCCCATGGTCAGTCCAGTCGGCATCAGTCAGCCGGCTTTTCTCCAATCCTCGAGCCCGGCCCCGAGTGCGACAACAGGGCCGAGCGTGGCATCGCCCGTCAGTCCGGTCTCCGCTACGTTTGCCGCGCCAGCCGGAAGCAGTAGTCAACAAACTAATCAAGTGACGCCAGCAGCATGCAACTGCGACAGCGGCGGCGGCCCCAGCTACAATAGCGGCGGCATGACAGAAATGAACGGCTGCCCCGAATGTCACGGCGTGGACTACAACACCAAGCCATGCGGCAACGATTTCTGGTGGGGTTGCGGCGCGTTTCCTTGGGAAAATGGGCCTGGGCCGTGCGACGATTGGATGGTCGGCCCGCGCTGGGATGTTGTGGTCGAAGGCATGACGATGTTCCGGCCGAAGACGGACCTCAACGCCCTGGCTCACCATGATCCGCCGACAAATACGGTAGGTGCATTCCCTGTAACGGAATTCTCGCCCTACGAGAGCCAGTTTGACTATGGAGTCGGCGGGCGCGTCGACATTACAGGGCACTTGCCCGACTGCGCCGGCTATTGGGTCGAAGCGATCTACGAAGGCATCAACGAGTGGGATGCGTCGGTTGTGTTTCCAAAAGTAACGCCAATTCCCGGTCTGGCAAACCCGACATCGCCAGCACTCGTCGATTCAAGCCAACAGCGAAGTATTCACTATGACAGTGTCCTGCAGTCCGCCGAGCTTGATTTCGAGCGGCCGCTCGATTGTTGCGTCCAACCGTTCTGGGGAATTCGGTATATTCGTTTCGCAGACAAGCTAAATGACTTCGTAAACCAGGATATTCCCCAGCCGCCATTGCCGAGCAACTCGACCGGCCCGCCTTTCCCAATTGCTACCGATCGGCTGAACCTGTTCAACCTTGAGAACAATCTGATTGGATTCCAGGTTGGTGCACATCGGACCAGCCTGCGTTTGACACAGCGGCTCCGTCTGGAGG
>DASYDU010000053.1:0-4337 GCA_036499445.1 Lacipirellulaceae bacterium | reverse complement strand
TCTGCTGCAACATGATCATAAAACTAGTCGCACTTGTTGCAGGCGTTGTTTGGAATGCTGTTGAATTAGTGAGCATCACGGCCATCACCGCCATCCACGCCAGAAAGTGGTGAATGCGAATCGGCGGCAGTTCGCGCGGTTCAACGGCGGTCGGCGGCGAGTCGGTCATCGGAATCGATTCAAGCGGTTGAAAAGCTTCGCACTGTCGAAGTGGTATCCGGCGAGACGTAGCTCGCCCGCTGTTGGGAAGAGAGATCGGCGCGGAACTATTGGCAGTGCCAGTTTACCACAAAAGAAGCCGTGGAGATCGTCGATCCGTCGTGGTCAAAGCTGCTCAGTCGGTGCTAAGCTGCTCGTCGACGGAGCGCCAGAATTCGGCCAGATTGATTGCCAGCTCTGGGCAGATGGGCGACGCGTAGCGGTCGTCCTGTTGCGGCTGGACTTCGAACTTGCCGCCGCGGTTGATGAGGAAGTCAAATTGTCGCTCGACCGGGTCGACGATCCAGTACTCGGCGACGCCATACTCGGCGTAAATGCCGAGCTTATCGACGCGGTCGCGACGGGAGTTGTGCGGCGAGAGGATTTCGACGAGCAAATCGGGTGGGCCCATCACCCGTTGCTGGATAATGCTACGCCGCTCCTTTCTCACGTAGAGCAGGTCGGGCTGCAGAATCGAGTGATCATTGAGAACCACATCAATAGGTCCAATTAACGCTCGGCCCTGGTGTCTGCGAGCGGTTTCAAGCAGCATTATTGCAAGTTGGCCCACTACAAATTGATGGTGCGTATCCCGGAATGGTAGCACGACTAATCTACCGCGCAAAAGCTCAACGCGCTCGCCCTCGGGCAGCTGCCAATAGTCAGCCGCGCGGTAGGGGCCGAGCGTCGAGGGGAGCGTAAGCCAGTGAGCGGCTCGTAGTGAAAAGAGGTCGTGCTCATGCTGCGATTATAGCTGATGTCACCCTGCCCCAAAACCGCCGCCGTGCGGCACAAAGTTTGCACCGACTATGACAGTGCGTTGCGTGGTCTCGGCCGGCCCGTGTTGGAGCTTTGTCCGGAAAACGCCGGCCTACCCGATCTGGAGCCTATTATGACCGAACAAATTCCCGTCGACGAAACAGCGGAAACTCAAGGCACAGAACAGGGCGGCACATTTGAATTGCTGCACGATCTCGCCTATACCCGTGCGGGCGTCGTCAATGTCGTGTTTGTCGGCGAAGGTGCCGCGCCCGAGGGCGAATGGGCAATGGTCGATGCGGGTCTTGCCAGCTCGGCCAAGTATATATGGGACGCAGCTCAGGACCGCTTCGCGGGCGGCCCCAAACCCGCCGCTATCGTGCTGACCCACGGCCACTCAGATCACGCGGGCGGCCTGGAAGTGCTGGCCGATCAATTGCAGGTGCCAATCTATGCACATCCGCTAGAGCATCGATATCTGAATGGCACAACGTCTTACCCGCCTTTGGATTCCAGCGTCGGCGGTGGATTGATGACCACATTGCTCAGTTTGTTTCCGTCTAGCAAGATCAACATTGGCCGCTGGCTACGCCCCCTGCCCGAAGATGGCAGCGTTCCCGGCATGCTCGGCTGGCGGTGGTTTCACACACCCGGCCACACGCCGGGGCATGTATCCTACTGGCGAGGATCCGATCGCACATTAATTGCTGGCGACGCATTTATTACCACGGCTCAAGAATCAGCCTATGCGGTCTTGACCCAAGAACCCGAACTCCACGGACCACCGATGTTCGCCACGACCGATTGGGTCAGAGCACGAGAATCGGTCCGGTTTCTCGCTACGCTCGAACCTGAACTTGTGGTCACCGGTCACGGTCATCCTATGCATGGACCGGCCATGCGCGACGCATTACACCGGTTGGCGAACGAATTTGATCAGGTGGCGGTGCCAGAAGACGGCCGCTATGTGCCGAGCGAGCGTCGACCGAAGTAGCCGCGGCAAAAGGTTTGTCGTTTTCTTTGGCATCGACTAATTGAATCGATCCTGCAGCGCCTGCACCTGCATCTCTTCCTCGCGAAGAGCTTCGATCGCGCGGACCGCGGCTGTTGCCGCTTCCAGCGTGGTGACGCAGGGGACGCCCGCTTGGACGGCTGCGGCGCGAATCTTGCCCTCGTCAGTGCGGGCCCCTTTGCCGCTCGGCGTGTTCATCACGAGCGCCACCTTCCGATCGGCAAAGTAATCGAGAACGTTGGGATGGCCTTCTTGAATTTTTCTGACCCGGTCGCAGGAGATGCCGGCCGCCTCGAGCGCCGCCGCGGTGCCCGTCGTGGCGAGGATCGAAAAGCCCATGCCGCTCAGCCGCGCGGCTAGCGTGACCGCCGCCGGTTTATGCCGCTCGTGGACGCTGAGAAAGATCGTGCCTTCGCGCGGCAGAATAGTTCCCGCCGCCAACTGGCTCTTGGCAAACGCCATGCTGAACCGCTCGCTGATCCCCATCACTTCGCCAGTGCTGCGCATCTCGGGGCCGAGCACGATGTCCACGCCCCAAAACTTGATGAACGGAAATACTGCTTCTTTCACGGAGACGTGCGACGGCACAGGGTCCTCGGTCACACCTTGCTCCACGAGCGACACGCCGGCCATCGCCTTCGCGGCGATCTTCGCCACTGGCATCCCAGTCGCCTTAGCCACAAACGGCACTGTGCGGCTGGCGCGCGGGTTCACTTCGAGCACGTAAACCACCGGGAAGAGGTTAGGGAGCGCCGGTTGAAGATCAGGGACAGGGGCTCCGGCCCCGAACACGTCGATTCCAAAAAAGGGGTCAGAACTGTTTTCGTGATCGGCTACTTTAGAATCAGGTCCGGTGCCGAAAATAGCTCTGACCCCTTTTGTCTCGTGCGATCCGCTGCCGGGCTCCCAGCGTACGGCAAACTGCACGTTCATTAGGCCGACCACTCCCAGCTCTCGGGCGAGCGCCACCGTCGCCGCACGAATTTCGGCAACGACCGGGCCGGGCAAACTATAGGGAGGGATCGCGCAGGCCGAATCGCCCGAGTGGACGCCCGCTTCCTCGATGTGCTCCATGATGCCCGGCACGACGACCGTCGTGCCGTCGCTGATGCAGTCGACGTCGACCTCGGTCGCCCCTTCGAGGAAGCGATCGACCAGCACGGGCTGACCCTCGGCGGCGATGAAGGCTTCGGCGACGAAGCGCTCCATCTGGACCGTGTCGTAACAGATTTCCATCGCACGACCGCCGAGCACAAAGCTGGGCCGCACTAGCAGCGGGTAGCCGATCTTCTTCGCCTCGCGGCGGGCCTCGTCCATCGTGCGGGCGATACCGTTGGGGGGCTGTCGCAGCTTGAGTTTGTGGAGCAGCTTTTGAAACTTTTCGCGGTCCTCAGCCATCTCGATCGCGTCGACACTCGTGCCAATGATGGGGACACCCGCGTCAGCAAGCCGGCGGGCCAAGTTGAGTGGCGTCTGGCCGCCAAATTGCACAATCACGCCATCCGGCTCGACGCGATCACAGATGTTGAGCACGTCCTCGACGGTAAGCGGCTCAAAGAACAGCATGTCGCTGGTATCGTAGTCGGTGCTGACGGTCTCGGGATTCGAGTTGACCATCACCGATTCGATGCCCAGCTCGCGAAGCGCGAAACTGGCGTGGCAACAACAATAATCGAACTCGATCCCCTGGCCGATGCGGTTCGGCCCGCCGCCGAGGATCATGATCCGCTTCTTGCCGGGCGGCTTCGGCGGCGTTTCGTCTTCGCTTTCATAGGTCGAATAATAGTACGGCGTGTAGGCCTCGAACTCGGCCGCGCAGGTGTCGACCGATTTGTAGGTCGCGCGGATGCCGCGTTTCAATCGTTCGGCACGAATGTCGGATTCTGGAACGCCGAAGATGCGAGCGAGCTGAGCGTCGGAAAAACCTTGCCGCTTGGCTGTGCGTAGGAGTTGCGTCGAAATAGCTTCTATTGCGGATTGCGGATCGCGGATCGCGGATTGGTCAGAATCCGAAATCTTCCTCAGTTCATCTTCCGTCTCGACGATCTCATGCAGGTTGTCCAGGAACCAGGGATCGATGCCGGTGAGCTCGTGGACCTTGGCGACGTTCATCCCGCTCTTGAAGGCATAGCGCAAATACCAGACTCGCTCGGCGCCGGGCTTCATCAGTCGGGCGGTGATTTCGTCCGTGTCAGGCTGTTCGGGCGTGCCCCAGAGGTCGACTCGGTCGCAGCCGAAGCCGTCGCTGCGAACCTCGAGGCCGCGAAGCGCCTTCTGGAACGATTCTTTGAACGTGCTGCCGATGG
Source organism: Lacipirellulaceae bacterium (assembly GCA_036499445.1). Classification (GTDB taxonomy): domain Bacteria; phylum Planctomycetota; class Planctomycetia; order Pirellulales; family Lacipirellulaceae; genus DASYDU01. The sequence goes on along the minus strand of DASYDU010000053.1, from coordinate 62 downwards.
CCATCGTCTCGCCGACGCTTTTCATTTGCGTGGTGAGTGTGGCATCGGCGTCGGGAAACTTC
>DASYDU010000052.1:0-7510 GCA_036499445.1 Lacipirellulaceae bacterium | reverse complement strand
GACGTTGAAGGTGGAGTTATTGACGTTGAGCGTGCCGGACGCTCCCGCGACGTCGCCCAAGGTGGCCGCGCGGGTGGACAAGGTCATCCCGCCACTGGCACCGTTCTTGACGACATTCACAACGCTGACATCATCGCTGGTTAGGCCAACAATCATGCCTCGCCGAGCCATATCGGTGTGCCAGTCGTCGACGCTCAAAGTGCGGGAAGTCGTCGTGTTACTCGATTGTAATGTAACGGTGTTTGAGCCGACGCGAAGTTGATCCACTGTCGGATTGGAGCTGAATGTTACCGTGTAACTTGCCCCTGCGGGGCGATTGAATTGGGCCACGAAATTTTGATTCGGCGTGCCACCGGACCAGCTGCTTCCCGTGCTAAAAGAGGCGCTCGCGTTAGCGGTGGTCCAACTGCTTACGGGAAGCGCCGGGACCGTGCCGCCGTAGTTGCTGGCCAATACGTCTTGAACCAATTTGTTTTGCGGCGAGTAGCTATTCACCGAGTCGGTATTTGGCGACGTTTCCCAGTTCCACCACATTGCGCCGTCCCAATAACTCTTTGCCGACATGACGGACAGCAGCGCGCTGTAGGCATCGGCTTGCTCCTGCTCGTCGACAGGCGGCGGGTTCATATTGGGCGCACCCGCATACGGCGTTGTGGCTGTGCCGTCGTACGACGAATAGCCTGTTTCCGTAAACAGCAACCGCTTGTCAGTTAGATTATTGTTCGATCGCCATGAATCGATCGTGTTCGCAACCGTATTCCAACCGTTCGTTAGTGACGCCGAGGTCGTGTTGCTCGACGATGCGACTGGAAAGTAGGCGTCGATACCGAGTTCGTCACCGCGGGCCGCGTCGAATTTGTTCCACCAAGTGATGTTGTTGTAGCCGCCGCCGACATTGATTGGATCCTTGGGCGACGTGCCGGCTGTGCTCCAATTTGCCGAATACGTCAATGGGCCCGAATAGTGATTTCGGACATTGTCGATTAAGTTCCTCCAGTTCTGATCGTATTGTTCCATATTGTTGAGTTCGCAGCCGACCGAGAACATCTTGACCGTATCCTTGTTTGTCTCCGCTAAATCGGCCATTGTATCGATAAAGGCCCCATAACTGCCCGCCAACGGCGCTGTGCTGGAATTCACAAAGGGATGGCTGGAGTCATATCCAAACCATGTGTCCGGCTGCGATGGATTGATATAGGCACGCCAAGTGCCATCGTTTACGTCAAGCATAGGCTTAAGAAAAACCTTCATGCCCTGTGCGTGAATTGTGTCGATCGCGTGCTGGACATCGGCGATGTACGTCGGAATCATGCTAGTACCGATAGAAGGTGCCATCGTGGTCTGATGGACGTCCGACTGAAACCACCAGACGTTGAGCGCCACCGTGTTGACACCCAATGTCTTCATGTTTGCGATCGATTGATCGGATGCTGCGGTCGTTAAATCCGCCGGATTGTTGAACGACGTGTAGGACATGCCATTGAAGGCGGGCACGGCAAGCGCGGATGTAGAGCACGAGAAAATCGCCAGAACGAACAGGGTCCGCCGCATGTTCTACCTCTTCTCAAATTCCGCCGACTTCGCAAATGCGCGTGGAGGCGCCCCGCAATTGATCTGTCCCCGATCGCAGAGAGGCCCGCTTTTGGTGCGGAGTTATAGTATTTTAACGGCCGAGAAAAATTCGTGCAAGGAAAATCCGAGTTGGCCGATCGGTATTCGGCCGTCAGCTGGGCCGGCGCTCGCCCGCAAGCCGTAAGACGGTGCGGAGCTTGTCTTTGGCGATCCGCAGGCCGCTCTTCGACCGGCCTCCTCGGCGATCGCGAAAGGTGATGGGGACTTCGGTGAACCGGGCGCCCATTCGATGCAGATGACAGAGGATTTCTTCGAGGTACGCATAGCCGGTCGACTTTATCTCGTCCAAATTGAGCTTCTGCAAGGTGGCGACGCGATATGCGCGGAAGGCACCACTGGAGTCTTGCACAGGTAAGTGAAGTAAGGCATGGGAAAAAGTGTTCATCAATTGGCTCAGCACACGGCGGCGGAGCGGCCAGCCTTCGATCGCGCCGCCGGGGCAATAGCGGGAGCCAATCACGACGTCGGCGCCTGCCGTGGCCGCGACGAGCGCAGGCAAGTAGGCCGGGTCGTGGCTCCAGTCCGCGTCCATCGTCACGATGACCGAGTAGTCGCCACTGATGGCAAGCCGCATCGCGTCGATTGTCGCCGAACCGAGGCCCCGCTTCGCCTCGCGGCGGACGCACTTAAGGCGCGGCTCATCCTTGGCTCGCTCGTCGCACCACCGACCGGTGCCGTCCGGCGAATTGTCGTCGACCACTAGGATGTCGGCATCGGGAACGACTTGAAGAATTGCGTCGACGAGGCTCGGCAGATTATCGATCTCGTTGAGCGTGGCCAAGGCAATGAGCGTGGCGGCCTTGCTCATTTTATTGTTGCCAATTGGCGATAATACTCGATCGATCGCCGCAGGCCGTTCTCGAAGGCGACCGCCGGCTCGTAGCCTAACACTTTGCGTGCCGAGGAGATGTCGGCCAGGCTGTCGCGAACGTCGCCGACACGCGGCGGCTCGAAGATCGGCTGAAGGTCTGTGTTCAAGACATTGTTGATGGCTGCCACCAAATCGAGCAGGTTCATCTGCTCGCCACAGGCGATGTTGAATGTCTGGCCGGGGGCGTTAGGCGCTTCGGCGGCAAGCAGATTCCCCGCGACGACGTTGGCGATGTATGTGAAGTCGCGCGATTGCCGCCCATCGCCATAGATCGTGGGGCGCTCGCCCGATAGCATTTTTGTGGCGAAAATTGGAATTACCGCCGCGTACTCGCCTTTGGGATCCTGTCGCGGGCCGAACACGTTGAAGTAGCGGACCGTCACGGTCTCCAGTCCGTAGGTCGCGTGAAACGCCTGGCAATACAGTTCGCCGGCCGCTTTCGCCGCGGCATAGGGCGAGACCGGCGCCGGCAGATCGGTTTCATGTTTTGCGGCGGCCGCGGTGCGATCACCGTAGATGCTGCTCGATCCGGCATAGACGACGCGGCGCACACCCGCGAGTCGCGCAACGTCGAGCACGTTGACGGTGCCAGTTACGCAAACGGCATTCGTATCGAGCGGCTGAGCCACGCTTCGCGGTACGGACGCAAGCGCCGCCTGATGAAACACGACTTCGATACCATCGAGTGCTTTCTCTACTTCGCGGCGATTAACGAGATCGCCTTCGACAAAGTCGAACTTGCCGCAGACGTGGTCCAAATTTGCCCGTCGGCCCGTGCTTAAATTGTCGAATACGCGAACGCTGTCGCCGCGCTCGACGAGGGCTGTGACTATATGTGAGCCGATGAATCCAGCGCCGCCTGTGACGAGGTACTTGGCCATGAAGACAGGATAGTCGCTTGGTGGCGGCGGGACCAGCGGGGAAATATCCGGCTTAGGTCCCGTGTCGAAGGCGAGAAAAGAGGTCGCGGTACGCCTCGCGTCGCACACTCGGTTGCGGACGCACTATGTGAATCGGTTCGTCTTCGATCACAAGGATTGGGTCGTCGCTGGTCCGCGCAACTGCCGTGAAAGACGGATCCAACGCGAAATCGCTCGTTACCTTGGATGCAATATTGGCGAGCGGTGCGTGGGCACGCCCCGGACTTCGTTCGGAAGGAGCGGACTCGTCGACTACCGCTAGGCGAATCGTCGGCTGGCCAGGTCCGAATCCACGGCGAGGTGCAGTGTCGCCACGAACGTGTTGCGGCGTGGCCGCGATTCGCGTTTCTTTGGATTCAACTTGTAGATCGTCGGACGCATCTAGATGATCGGGCGCATCGAGTCTATCCGCGATCGCTTGTCCCACGAATCCCGCAAATGCCGGGTCGCGTCGATTCGCGACCCGCGGCGTGCCAACGTGAAACAGTTCTGCTAACGGCGCGAACCGATCGAGCACGATCTCCTCATCCTCAAACTCATCGGCGAACGGGTCGACGGCTTCGGGTACACAGTCGTCAAAGGTCCTGGGGCGACGCTGCATTGCGGGCGCTATTGGCTCCGCTGAATATGTGGCGACGGTCGAATTGTCGCGAGGCGCCACAATTGGGGCGTCAAGATCATCCGACGGGTCCAGGGGCAATTCACGAATGGTTGGAATGCCGACCGCAATTTCCAGAGAGTTGTGCAGGTCGCTATTCCCAAGGTTGCCAAATTCGACGATATCCAGTCGATCCGATGCGTCGGGGCCGTTGCCGTTCAAACTCTCCGCAGGAGCCGGTAATTGCTGCAAATCGGCCCAGGCTGCCTGGATAATTGCGGCGTCGACAATTTGCTGCCGGCGATCGTCGGCCAACAACATCGCTCGGTCACACAATTGATTCACCAGCCGGGGCACACCATCGGTGGCTTCGAACAGGTCATCCCACGTGTCGGCGGCAAAGATCTGTGACGGATCGGCGCCACAGACGGCAACTTGAGCCTGAACATACTGAGTGGTTTCCGCCCGCGCAAATGGCGCAAGGTAACAGCGGGCGGTTAGCCGCTGACTCAATGAATTGAGTTCTGGGCTCGCGAGCCGCTCTTCCAGCGGCGGCAACCCGGCCAGCACGACCCGCACCCGTGGCGCCCCGTTCCGCGCAAGATTTCCAAAGACGCGGATTTCTTCCAGTAGTTGAATTGGCATCGATTGCGCCTCGTCGACGAGCAGCAAGAGCCCTTGCGACGATTGATCGGCGGCTAGCAGATGATCCAAGAGGCTTAGTCGCAATTCGCCTTCGTCCCGCTGCTGATGATCGAGGCCAAGTTCGAAATGGATCGCCTGCAACAGCCCGCGCCGTGTGTGCATATGCGCGCAGGCCAAGAGCACGACGTCGAAGCGTTCGTGGTACTGGGCGGCCAGAACTTGTAACAGCAGCGACTTGCCGTTGCCCTCCCCGCCAATCACAACGCCGGGTCCGTCGCCCCGCTCAATTGAGCGAGCAAGCCTCCGCCGCGAATCTTCGATCGACGCGGCGGGAAAATAGCGCCCGACCTGTGGGTGCGATAAGAAGGGTCGGTCGCTACGCTGAAGTATTTGACGCAAGTTCATCCCGGACGCGATCCTTCTCGAAAGGGCGACATGGCAATCCACGCCGGCCGCCGTCAACTCAGCGCATTTGCAAGCAGCGCCAGCAAGGCTTGGGCGCAGGGTGAGTCCCGTCGTCTTGGATCGGCATTGGCGTCGGACACATTCAATTGGAAATGGAAACAGACAGGAGGTCGCTGGCAGGCGTATTGGGGCGAACATAGCCGCCGTGGCGTGGCCGCCCTATCATGGTGGAATGGCAGCAGCGAAAGTGTTTCGAGTCAAGATTTGCGGTATTACGTCGGTTCACGACGCGCTGGTCGCCGCCCGCGCAGGCGCCGATGCGATCGGGCTCAACTTCTGGCCGCCCAGTCGCAGATTCATTCGCCCCGAATCGGCGCGCGAGATTGCTGCGGCCGTGCCCGACGGACTGAAGAAAGTCGGCGTCTTCGTGAATGCGTCGGTCGACGATATTGCGTCGATCGCAGATCAAGTCGGACTCGACTGGATTCAATTGCATGGCGATGAGCCGCCCGAGCTGCTGGCAAAGCTACCGTCGCGATTGGCGATCCTGCGCGCGTTTGGCTGTGGTGCAAATGGACTCGCACCTTTGCAACAATTTCTCGCCGAAGCGAAAGTGCAGGGGCGGGGACCGGATGCCGTACTTGTCGACGCGGACGCGGCCGACGATTTTGGCGGCACGGGCCGTTGCGCCGACTGGCCGCGAATCGCGCGGGATCGAAGCCTGCTTGGCGGGTTGCCACTGGTACTCGCCGGCGGGCTTAAGCCGCTGAATGTGGCCGCGGCAATCGACGCCGTTCGGCCAGACGGCGTGGACGTCGCCAGCGGCGTCGAGAGCCAGCCGGGAATTAAGGACGCGGCCCTCGTCGAGCAATTCGCGACGGCCGCTCGTGCTATGCTTGATAGGTCGTAGTTGCGCGGAGCCGCACGCCTTGCCAGCACTCGCACCCAGAAACTACAATCTAGGCTGAGCATTCGTTCATGAATTCGAAGGAGAATACCGTGTCCCAAGTGGCTACGAAGAAGCTTCCGTATAAAGTAGTGGATTGTTCGCCGGCCGAGTTCAATCGGCTGGCCGAGTGGGGCCGCAAGGAAATCGAGTTGGCGGAAAACGAGATGCCAGGCTTGATGGCTCTGCGCGAAAAACACGGCCGCACCAAGCCGCTCAAGGGTGCCCGCATTTCCGGCTGCCTGCACATGACGATTCAGACTGCCGTCTTGATCGAGACACTGCAAGAGCTGGGCGCCGAGGTGACCTGGAGCAGCTGCAATATCTTCTCGACGCAAGATCATGCGGCGGTCGCCATCGCCAAAGCCGGCACGCCAGTTTATGCCTGGAAAGGCATGTCCAATCAGGAATTTGATTGGTGCATTGAGCAGACGTTGTTCTTTCCGTCGGGCGAGCCGCTGAACTTGATCCTGGACGATGGCGGCGACCTCACGGCGATGGTACACGACAAATTTCCCGAATTGCTTGGCGATATCCGCGGGCTTTCCGAAGAAACGACCACTGGCGTTCACCGGCTTTATCAGATGCACGAGCGGGGCGAGCTCAAGGTGCCCGCGATCAATGTCAACGACTCGGTGACCAAGAGCAAATTTGACAATCTTTACGGCTGCCGCGAATCGCTGGCGGACGGTATCAAGCGGGCCACGGATATCATGATGGCCGGCAAGGTGGTGGTGATCGCGGGCTACGGCGACGTGGGCAAGGGGTGCGCCCAATCGGTGCGCGGCCTGGGTGCCCGCGTGGTGATCACGGAGATCGATCCGATCATCGCCCTGCAAGCTGCGATGGAAGGCTACCAAGTCACGACGATGGATGAGGCCGTCGAGCTGGGCGACATTTTTGTCACGACCACTGGCTGCCGCGACATCATCACCGGCAAGCACATGTCGCAGATGAAGAGCGATGCGATCGTCTGCAACATCGGACACTTCGATCTTGAAATCGACATGGCTTGGCTCGAGGGCGAAGCCAAGGCCGGTCGCGTGAAGAAGTTGAACGTCAAGCCGAACACGGTCGGCGCGGTCGACAAGTACACGTTCGCCGACGGCCATTCGATCATCGTGCTAGCAGAAGGCCGGCTGGTGAACCTCGGCTGCGCGACCGGCCATCCGTCGTTCGTGATGAGCAACTCGTTCACGAACCAGGTGCTCGCCCAGCTCGCGCTGTGGCAGGAGCCGGAGAAGTATGACCTTGGGGTGCACGTGCTGCCCAAGAAGCTCGACGAAGAAGTGGCCCGGCTGCACCTGGCAAAGCTCGGCGTGAAGCTCACGAAGCTCACGCAGAAGCAGGCTGACTACCTGGGCATCCCGGTCGAAGGTCCGTATAAGCCGGAGTATTATCGGTACTAGATCGCTCAGTTCGATTGGGGTTTGACAACATACTCAGGCTCCGGGAACAATTCTCGGAGCCTGTTTTTTATTGGCAACCTAGGT
>DASYDU010000051.1:0-8556 GCA_036499445.1 Lacipirellulaceae bacterium | reverse complement strand
ATTGCTCAGCCGCATCAACGAAGCGCTCGTATTGCGGGCGATTCGACAGCATGGTCCGTCGACTCGCGGCGAACTTTCGCAGCAAATGGGCGTCACGTTTCCGACGGTTGCCAAGGCGGTCGGTTCACTCGTCGAGGCTCGGCTCCTCGAAGAATTTGACGACGTGATGACCGGCCCCGGCCGGCCTGCCAAACGTTTGCGGCTCTCTAAGGAAAAGTCGCAGGTGATCGGATTGACGGTCGACGTGCAATCGTGTGAGGTTGCGTCCGCCGGCTTCGACGGCGTAATTCGCGAGGGCACGCAGCATACGTTTGCGACGCCTCGCAGTTACGAAGGCCTATTGGAGGCCATCGCCAAACGCGTCGAGGCGCTCGATACCGAAGATACTCCGATCCTGTGCATCGGTATCAGCGTAGTGGGACTGGTTGACTACCGTCAGCAGGAAATCCGTCTGGCGGCAAATCTGCCGTTTCTTGATGGCAAGCGGCTCGGCAAGGATTTGAGCCGGCGGCTCAAGGCCGAATGCGCATTGGTGCACGATGCCCACGCGCTCTGCCTAGCCGAATACGTCTACGGAGAGGCCAGCAACCTCGATAGCTTTGTCGTGCTCGACATGTCGACCGGCATTGGCATGGGCGCCATGGTCAACAACGTGTTTCTCACCGGTCACAGCGGCTTTGCTGGCGAGATGGGCCACATCCCGGTCATGATCAACGGCAGCAAATGCCGGTGCGGTCGTCGCGGCTGTCTGGAAACTGTGGCCAGCGAATGGGCGCTGATCGAGCGCGTGTCTGACGGATTGGGGCGGCGTGTCAAATTTGAGGAAGTCATGTCGCTCGCGCTTGAAGGCGACAAATTGGTGCGGTCGGAGTTGAATCGGCTTTGTAAATATTTAGCGATCGCGCTCGCGCACGTCGTGAATCTTTACGATCCGCAGGGCGTATTTGTCAATGGCCGACTGTTCGAAGCATTACCCTGGCTCCGCGATCACCTGGTCGACAAGGCCCGCGAGATGACGCTCGAGCCGGCATTTGAAGACTGCCAGTTCCTGTCCACCAGCGGAAGCCATCTGTTGGGTGCGATCGCGACTGCAATCAGTGCCGTCACTTCGGCGCGGGTCCACGAACTGCACGACACTTTGAGCGGCATCACGTTCAGCGTGTCGCGACGCTCCGTGAGCTAGCGCATGCGTTGGTTCTTTTATCTTCTGGGATGCGCGCTAGTGGTGCTAACGGCGGTGGCCACGGCTTCCCAAGCGGCACCGCAGACGATTCCACCGGTTTCACTCGTCTGGCGGCTGATCGAGAATCGACCCGATAACCAATTCGTCGCCGAGCTCAGTGTGCGTAACGATGGGCAGAGCCCGCTGTTGCCGGGGAAGTGGTCGCTCTACTTCAACTCATCACGCAAACTGCTGCCGGAAGGCGTGGCCGAGCCGTTCGTGCTTCAACACATCAACGGCGATTTCTATCGATTGCGGACCAAGGATGCCTCGCCGCCAATCGCGGCCGGCGAAGAATGCACGATGCGGTCGACCGGAACGCCGTGGGCCCTCAACGGGAGCGATGCGCCGAGCGGATTCTATCTCGTCGTCGCGAATGATTCCGGCCCCGAAGACTCGCCGACCAACGTGCCGGTGCGAATCGCACCATTTCCGGATGCCAAATTAATCGTACGCGGAGCCGGCGACCAACTACCCGTTGCCACTGCCGCCTCTCGATTTGCCGAGAACGAATCGCTCACGTTGCTGTCGGCCGCGGATGTGCCGAAAGTCGTTCCGACGCCGCTCCGCACAACGCCGCTCGCCGGTCAGATGTTTATCAACGCCGCGACGACGGTTGTCGCTGAAACTGCGCTTGACAATGAGGCCCGGTTTCTTGCGCAATCTCTGCGGACATTGCTTGGTGCACCCATGAGCGTCGCAAAACAGGCAGCGACCAGTCCCAACGTCATCCGCTTACGACTGAGTCCGCCAGCCACAGGCGACGCAGTGCAGCCGACTGATGACGAGGCATACGCACTGATAGTCCATCCAGACGCGGGCATCGAAATAGTGGGCAACACCGCGGCCGGAGTGCTTGACGGCATACAAACCCTGCGTGCGCTGGCGCCGCTCGCCGCCTATCATCAACCGATGAAAGATCTCGCAATGGATGCCGTTGAGATTGAAGACGCCCCACGGTTCCACTATCGGGGTCTGATGCTAGACGTGGCCCGCAACTTCCAATCGAAGCAAACGGTCGAGAAGCTTCTCGACTTGATGGCGTTTTATAAGCTCAACCGGTTTCACTGGCATCTGTCGGATGATGAGGGCTGGCGCGTCGAAATCAAAGCCCTACCCGAGCTCACCGCTATCGGCAGCCGCCGCGGACACACGACCGACGAATCCGATCGCTTGATTCCGTCCTTGGGGTCCGGCCCTCGCGCCGAAGCAACGGGATCGGGCGGAACCGGCTTCTACTCGCAAGACGATTTCATCGAGGTCCTGAAATATGCCCAAGAGCGACACATTCAAGTGATCCCGGAGCTAGATGTTCCAGGCCACTCGCGGGCTGCCGTCATTGCGATGGCCGCGCGTGCTCGCCGATTGATCGACAAAGGCCAGACCGCCGCAGCGGATGAGTTCCTGCTCACCGATCCGGGCGACAAGTCCATCTATGAATCGGTGCAGATGTGGCGTGGCAATGTGCTGGACGTTGGCCGCGAATCAACGTACCGGTTTCTGGATGTGGTGATCGACGAGTTGGTCGATATATATCGCCGCGCGGGTGTGCCACTTAGCACGATTCATCTTGGCGGCGATGAAGTGCCCGAGGGCGCCTGGTTGGCGTCGCCGGCGTGCGAAAGAATTGCGACAGATTCCGCGTCGGGTCTAACACGTGGCCAGCAGTTGCAGCTCCATTTTCTCGATCGAGCGTGCGAGGTCGTTGAGAAGCACGGGCTGCGACCGGCCTGCTGGGAAGACTGCCTGCTGTTCGGTGCCAAGGGCGGTCCCACGATTGCGGAAAAACGGGCCAACTCGACGGACGCCAAACCAATCGTCTATGTCTGGAATAACGTTTGGGGCTGGGGTCGCGAAGACGCCGCGTATCGACTGGCCAACGCCGGTTATGATGTCGTCCTCGCGAATGCCACTAATTTGTATTTTGATCTGGCGCAAGGAAAAGACCCCGAAGAACCCGGCTACTACTGGGCTGCATTCGTCGGCACCAAAGAACCTTTCGAATTCAATCCGCTCGACGTGTTCCAGATCATGGGCGGCGATTCAATGGGCCATCCATTTTCGCCCGATCAATTTAAGAATCGCGTTCGACTCACCGACGATGGACGGAAACATATTCTCGGCATCCAGGGTGAGCTGTGGGGCGAAAACCTTCGCGATCCGCAGCGGCTCGAGTACATGGCGTTTCCGCGGACGATCGCCCTGGCCGAACGAGCTTGGGCCGCGGCGCCCACCTGGACCACGATCGACGACCCCGTGGCTCGCGTCCAAGAGCGCGGGAGCGATTGGAACCGCTTTGCAAACTGTCTCGGCCAGCGCGAGCTGGTGCGACTCGACGATTTAGCCGGCGGCGTCGACTATCGAATTCCACCGCCCGGTGCGGTTCTCCGCGATGGCCGAGTGTCGGCAAACATCGAATATCCCGGCCTGGAAATCCGCTATACAACCGACGGCACCGAGCCCTCGGCCGACTCCGCACATTTCCAGCAGCCCTTCCGGTCGGATCTAGATGTCCGGTTGCGCGCATTTGATTCGCGCGGCCGCAGTAGCAGAACCGTAACGCTTGCTCGACCATCTCAGCAGTAGTACGTATCGACGCGCGGCTACCGAGTATCGGATGGTTTAGCCCGTTTGCCCCGACGCGGAGCCGGCGCTTATACTCAAAGCCCGTACAGCATTTTGTGAGCCTGCGGGCTGACCATTATATCCGTGCATTTGTCTATGTCTTCCAGCGCTTTGCCGACCAACAATGCTGACGCCAAAAAGCCCTTTTACGTGGGGGCAGACGTCGGCGGAACGAATATCAAAATCGGTCTCGTGGACGATGCGGGCCAAACCATCGCCTACCTCTCGATGCCGACCCAACAGGAACGCGGCGCCGAGGACGCTTGCCTGCGCATGGCCGATGCGGTCGCTCAAATGCAGGCCCACGCAGGCATCGAACGCGGCGACGTTGCCCGCGCCGGCATTGCCACACCCGGCCCATTGGACGTCGCCCGCGGAATGATTCTCCAGCCGGGCAATCTCCCTGGATGGTGGGACTTTCCGATTCGCGGTCGGTTCAGCCATGCCCTGGACCTGCCCGTCACATTGGCCAATGACGCAAACGCCGCCGCCTACGGCGAATTTTGGCGCGGAACCGGCGAGAAGTTTCGTAGTATCGTGCTGCTCACGCTTGGCACCGGAGTCGGCGGCGGCATCATTATCGGTGACATGCTCGTGGAGGGCGAACACAGTTGCGGCGGCGAATGCGGACATATTCTGATCAATCCGAGCGAGGACGCTCGACGCGATTCGCTCGGCAACAAGGGCTCGCTCGAGGCCTACACCAATGCGGCATCGGTCGTTGACCGGGCCATCACCGCGCTCGCGGCCGGCAAAACTAGCTCACTGGCCAAACGCCGCGAGGGCGGCGAATCGATCACGCCGCGGGTCGTTGCTGAGGAAGCCGAACGCGGCGATCAGGTCGCCCGTCAGGTCGTCATCGAAACGGCCCACTACTTGGCATTTGGCATCGTGACGCTAATTCACGCGATCGATCCGGATGCCGTCGTGTTGGGCGGTGCCATGAACTTTGGCGGACCCGCCAGCCCCCTTGGTCGCGAATTCGTGCAGCAAATTCGAGACGAGGTACGACCGCGATTGTTGGAGCCGCTGCGCGACAAGGTCCAAATCGAGTTCGCTTCACTCGGCGGCGACGCCGGCTACATCGGGGCTGCCGGCCTGGCTCGGCTCGAAAATCGCAAGCAAAGGTAACGCGCAAGTCGACCTGTACACTAAATTCATAAGCGGCGATTGGACATTTAACACGTTGTTGAGTTGCTGGGACTTACTATCCGGTCCGGCCTCGCTTGAGGCACCAGCTCGCCGCCGTAAATATCAGCAGAACCAGTGTTGCCGGTTCGGAAACAGTCGCATTCGTTCCAGCGCCCGCGCCGCTGCCGATCATTTCACCGAAGTGGGCTTGCCAAACTTCATAGTCGGCCTGGTTGTAAATTGATCCCAGGCCGTCCCGCCAGACCGTGTAGTCGGCGGCGTCGACGATGCCGTTGCCGTTGAAATCGTCGGGTGAGCCGGTGCCGGTGACTGATAAGACACCCGTGGTGTAAAGCTGTGAGGTGTCCCAAATGAGCGTTCCATCGGCCGTGGGAAATTGGATCGCCGAAAATACTCCGTTGTGAGAGCCGGCGTGTGCGCCGGTCCAATCGAGGATATCAAATTCGTAGATGCCGCGCGGCACGTAGCCGCCGACGAGCGACACATCGAGCGTACCGCCGAATGTTATATCGCCCGCGACCTGGAGCTTATCGAAGCTTGTTCCGGAGGCCAGTTCGATTTGCAACGTCCCGGTAGCGCTCTGAATGTAGTTGCTGCTGATGTAGAGCGTACCGGGGGACGTGCCGGGGGCGACAACGCCCGCGTTGGTGACGTCGGCAAGGATGATGCCATCGCCCATGACCGTGCCGAGCGGTCCAATGCTTATCCCACCGCTCGCGAGCACGACGCCGCCATTGGTGATGCTCAGTGACGCCGTGCCCGTCCCCGCAAGGCCGATGGTCAGAGCGCCAGTGTTTACCCAAGACGAGCCGCTATCGACCGTTACGCTGCCGACGGAACCCGCCTCGCGGCCAATGCGACCGTTCGTATTCGAAACCACCGCCCCATTGCGGATATGCAGCTGCCCGGCGCCAGCGATGCCCACTGCGACCACGCTGTTATTCTGCCACCACGACCCCGCGCCGCTGACCGTCACCACACCATTCGAGCCGGACAGGACGCCGATGTTTCCATTGAAATTAGAGACTTTGGCCCCGTTCAAAACGTTCAGCGCGCCGACGCCGGCATTGCCTACCGACAAATCCCCGCTGGCGGTCCAGTTGGATCCGGCGCCGTCGACCGTCGTAATGCCATTGGAGCCCACTTCTCGGCCGATCCGACCATTGGTGCTAACAACCGAGCCACCGCCTGTGATGCTGAGCATTGCCGTGCCCGAGATGCCCACGGCGAGAACACTGTTGTTCGTCCACACGGAGCCCGGACCATCGACGCCGGCCGTGCCGAACGAGTCGCTGTTGACGGCCAGGTCGCCGTTATAATTGGTGACCTTGCCGCCGTTGCCGACATACAGGGAGCCCGCGCCATTGTTGCCCAAGTACAGATCGGCGCTATTCGTGAATTTCGAGTTCGCGCTATCGACCGAGATTGTTCCGTTGGCTAATGGGTAATCGCCGAGGACGACCGGACCGGCCGTGTAGGTAGACGAAACCGTGCCGCCGTCCTGGATGTAGAGAAAGCCATAGCCGAGTATGCCGACGGCTAAGCCACTCGTATTCGAGCCGCCGGTGGTGGTCCAAGTCGAATTGCTGCCAGAAACTTCAGCGATGCCGTCTTCAATCCCACCGAGCACGCCGAACCGACTCGTGAGCGTGCCGCCGTCGTGGATCGCAAACGTGCCGCTTCCGGACAGGCCAGCCCTGATGAAGTTCACCTGGAGCGCTCCACCAGCTATTTCCAGCGATCCTTGGCCGCCCTCGTCTTCACCCAGCCCGAGGTAATTCGCGACAGCGCCCGAGACGAACACGCGGGCGGTGCCGCCATTGTTGATTAGCGCCCGGGTCGCGTCCGTCGGCACGCCGTTGTCCCAATTGCCCGCAAAATTCCAACCGGATACGCCGGCGATCCAGTTGGTCGTCTGCGCCGAAGCATCGCCGTGCTCTGCGGCCATTGCCAGCGCCACGACGCACAAAATCAGCCCATTGGTCCTGCAATCGAACATCACGATTAGCCCTCCCAGTTAAGCTCCGCTTGTCCCGCAACAGAATCGGACCACGAGCTAGCGCTGCGGAACCCGTGGTTTCTGTCGGCTGGCTCGAATCGCATGAACGCCAAAGTGCTGGCCAACCCAATGCACAGCAGAAGTACGCTGTGCGGCTCGGGCACCGCGGCCGTGGCGCCCGCGCCGCTGCCGGAGTGCGCTCCGAAATTGGTTTTCCATACGAGGTAGTCGGCTTGGTCGACGACTCCGGCGCTGCCTCCGATGTCGTCGCCGTTAGCGCGCAAGTCATCTGTCGAGCCGAGCGTGTCGCGCCAGACTGTGTAGTCGGCCGCGTCGACGATACCGTTGCCGTTGTAGTCGCCGGGGATCGCCGCGGGGCCGACCACTGAAATCACGCCCGTCGTGTAAAGTTGGCTGGTATCCCAAGTAAGCGTGCCGCCGAGAGTCGGCAGGCCGAGAAACGAAAACGTCCCGCTGCGACTTCCGGTCCAGTCAAGATGGCCGTGATTAAGGACTTTGAGTGTGCCAGTTCCATTGTTGCCTACAATAAGTTGGCCGCTGGTCCATGAACCTCCGTCGACCGTCGCAGTGCCCTGACCGGTATAATTATTGCCGATAGCGCTGCCGGAATCCGAGACCGAGCCACCGACGGTGATTTTGAGCGTGCCGCTGCCCTCTTGACCGATCGTGCTACTGGCGAATGTGGCCTGCCCTCCCAAGACTTCGAGCGTGCCGCTATTCGCCGAACCACTTCCCAAAGTCAAACTTTTTCCATGCGCGCCGGGATCGAAGAGCCTCGCCGTGCCGCCGTTGTTAATCTGAGCGTCGACGGACGCGATGGGTATGCCGGCGCTCCAGTTGCCGCCGACGTTCCAATTTCCAACGCCGTCGGCGACCCAGAAGTCGGGCACTTGCGCCCAGGCCCCGCCGGACACTAAATGCCACGCAAGCAGAAGAGCGGCGCCCCACATCGCGCTTGAGGCGCGCCGCATATATGATCCGCACCCTGTAACGCCCATGACTAACTCCTCCAACATTGGAAACGAAATCTTTTCGACTGCGTCGGAGACAGAACGCCAGACATGCCAGCGGAGCCAACAAGTGCCGTCGCGGATGGCTCAAGTACAACGGCCTGGAAGCTTCTCGGGGCGACCCCATCAGCGAACGCGGTGCACCGATGCTTGGTCACCTGCCGACCGCCTGCTGAAGCACGTAATCCGCGCCGCGTCTTTGGCGGGCGAGCTACCAACCATGACTTCGGTCCGCATCTCAATTGCCGTCGAGACGTGAAGTCGGACGGAAAGTCGAAGAAAATGGACAATTTGCGACAATTCGCGGCAAAATGCCGTGTACAGTGAAGTCGCGAGCTGGCGATTGGTACGCTGTGATACTAGAGCTGGGAAATAGGCGATCAGGTCGGAGCCCAAATCTCCAAAAGGGGTTCAAGATAACCCGCCTAGAGCCGGCTGGCGATGCGAAAGCCGACCAGCGCCCACTGATCTCCGACTCCATTCGAGTTGCGCCGGGCGCTGCGAAGATTGTGCTCAGCGTCGCCAAA
>DASYDU010000050.1:0-14738 GCA_036499445.1 Lacipirellulaceae bacterium | reverse complement strand
GGTGCGGCCAAAATATGATACGGAATCGACCAAAACGGTCGGCCTAACGCAGGCGATTCTGGCCGAGCGCGAGCGGCCGCGATGCGACCTGTTCTGGAACAACGAAATCCTCAACACGCTGCGGCTCGATCGCGAAGGGCTACTGCGGTCGTACGCATCGCCTGCGGCGGCCGAGTATCCGGCGAGCGCGCGGGCGGCCGATGGCACATGGTATGGGTTTGCGGCCCGGGCCCGCGTGCTCGTCGTCAACACCGACCGCATGTCCGAGGCACGGCGGCCCAAATCGATCAATGATCTCACTGACCCGCAATGGTATGAAAACGTCGGCATCGCCAAGCCGCTGTTTGGAACCACCGCCACCCATGCGGCTTGTCTCGCCGCGGTCTGGGGCGCTGAGAAGACGCAGGAGTTTTTCAAGGCGGTGAAGCGAAACGTGCGTATCATGTCGGGCAACAAGCAGGTGGCGCAGGCGGTGGCGTCCGGCGAGCTGGCGTTTGGTCTGACCGACACCGATGACGCGCTGGCCGAGATGGCGGCCGGGATGCCGGTCACGATCGTCTACCCGGACCAGGGAGAGGGCGAGCTTGGCACGCTCTTCATTCCAAACACTCTAGCCCTGATAAAGGGCGCGGAGCACGGCGCGGCGGCCGAGAAGCTCTTGGACTGGCTCTTGTCGAGCGACGTCGAGCGACGACTGGCGGACGGCGCAAGCGGGCAGATTCCGCTGCGGGCTGGCGTCGCGGCTTCCGATCGCGTCAAGACACCGCAGCAGGTCCGGCCGATGGACGTCGACTTTGCCAAGGCGGCTGACGATTGGGATGCAACGGCGCGATTTCTGCAGCAAGAGTTTGCGGCGGCAGATTAAAAGCGAGGTTGAAAATTTGCGCGCAGCGAAGCTACGGCCGCACTAATTCGTACTGCCCTTGGCTGGCCTTTTTGAGGCGTCCTTGTTCGACGAGCGCGTCCCAAACGGCGCGCGGGTAGTCGTTCGGCGGAGTAATGGCCACGATCGCCGATGCGCTGCCGCTCGACATCGGTCCGACGCCGATTCGCGAATCGTAATCGAGCTGCGTGAGCTTGAGTCGCTTCTTGAAGGCTTTGAGAGCACGGGCCACAATTTCCGGCGGTGGCGAACCAGCGGGTGTTGGCTGGGATTCAGACATCGATCGCTCCTGGATTCAGCCGATTCTCGCGTTGGCGTTGCCAAGTGTCGACCAGCGAGCGCCGTTTGTTACAACCCGCGGCGGTGACGTCGTCGCGGACGTTGACCTGGCGGATTAGCTTTGCGCGGTTCGGGCGGCGACTCGGCACCGTCTTCCCCAGCATCAGCGTCCGTTGAATCTGTCGTGCCGTCGGAGTCCGTGGCCGCAGCTGCTTTGCCGCGTGGCGCAACCGATGCAATCGCAGCGAAGCCCTCAATCTCATCTCGCTTTAGTAGCCGGTTAATCAGCATCTCGATCCGCGTGAGCTCGCCGCCCTCTTCCGTCGTGACAAACGTAAACGCGATGCCCTCACGGCCCATCCGTCCGGTGCGGCCGACGCGGTGGACGTAATCGTCGGACGACTGTGGCATGTCGAAGTTGATAATGTGTGAAATACTGGTCACATCGATTCCCCGGCCGACAACGTCGGTGGCGACCAAGATGTGGACCTCGCCGGCGCGAAATCGTTTCATCACGTTGTCGCGGGCCGTTTGGATCATGTCGCCGTGAATCGCGTCCACGCCTTCAAACTGCTTGCTGAGCTTACGAAACACGCGGTCGGTACCACGCTTGGTCCGGCAGAAAACAATCGCTTGCTCCGGCTTTTCCCGTTTCAAGAGGTGAACCAACAGGTCATATTTCCGCTCATGGTCGACCGTGAAATACGACTGCTCAATCGTGTCGACCGTCATCGTTTGCGACGAGAAATCGAGCACCTCGGGGTCGCGCATATACTTGCGGGCGAGACGCTCGACCGGCGGCGCGACGGTGGCGCTTAAGAGCAGCGTCTGCCGTTCCGCCGGGCAGCGGCGAAGGATCTTTTCGATATCGGGTCGGAAGCCGATGTCGAGCATCCGGTCGGCTTCGTCGAGGACGACCGTGCGGACCGTTCTCAGGTCGAGCGCACTGCGGCCGATCAGATCCAACACGCGTCCCGGTGTGCCGACGACCACATCGGCGCCCTGCTGCAATTTGCTGATCTGTCCGCGGATCGGTTTGCCGCCGTAGACGGGCACACAATTCGCGCGCCGACCGTGGGCCAGCTTTTCAAATTCTTCTCGGACCTGGACGGCCAGCTCGCGAGTCGGCACCAGCACGATTGCCTGAGGCGGATCGCCTTTCCGGCTGCGCTGGAGTTGCTCCAAAATGGGAATGGCGAAAGCGGCGGTTTTGCCAGTGCCGGTGCGAGCCTGGCCCAACACGTCGACCCCCGAGAGCGCGCGAGGAATAATGCCGGCTTGGACAGGCGTCGGCTGCTCATATCCGGCTAGCGCGAGAGACGCCAACATTATTTCGGAGAGATCCAAGTCCGAAAAATGTTCCACCTGGGCAGCGGAACTCGCGTCATGTTTGTGGGGGTGGTTGGGGGAAGACAAGGTTTTGCTGACGGGCATGGTTCACGACCGACGGGCGGCTGGGATTTCATCCTGGACTTCGCCGCCCAAGCCAATTACCTCCATCCTAATCGAATTCGGAGGGCGATGACTACCGCGGACGGATCATTACACGTGGTCAGCGAGCTTACCCGGTCCGTGCCCGGCGTGTTGAGGGCAGCTCGGCGATTCATTGCGCCAGACGTATTCAAGGATGTCGGAGGTCAGCAAACAGAGCCGGCTGGCCGCGGTAATCCGGCGGCCAGCCGGTTGTTCGTACGACGAAGTGCGGCGGGCGCTCGCAGGCGCTCGCCACAACAGGGCGTCAGCCACCCCAAGCCGGGGCCGGGGATCCGGCCTTCGTGCCCGACTTCTTGGTGCCGGACTTCTTCTTCGGCGACCGCTTCTTGGGGGCCGATTTCTTGGCCGACTTCTTCTTTGGAGATTTCTTCGACGAGGCCTTCTTGGCGGCCTTCTTTTTCGCTGCCATCTCGTGTGGCTCCTTCCCTATGAGCGCCCATGACAAAACTTCGTCCGTCCCCTGGGGCGCTACCAACCGGGGAGAGACAACACTGCCGGCATTGTTTCAGGTGCCCCTCGGCGTCGTCAAGGCGAATCAGCGAAAAAACTGCGTCACGCGAGGGCAACGATGCCGTGGTCAATTCGGCGCGAAACCGTGCGCCACTTCACGGTGGCTGTGTATGATCGCCATCCGAGCGCCGACCAGATGTATCAGCCAACGCAGTGTTTGGCCCACTCTTCCAATAGTGCGAATTGGCTGGTGAACGTGTGCTCGTCGAGGCCCAGCGGGCGCTTGAAGAAGCTGCCGAGATGGCGCAGAACGCCAACCTCGCCGCGGCGTTGCGAGAGCTCGACAAAGCGGATCAAATCGAGCACCAGCGGCGCGGCGAGCAGCGAATCACAGCCCTGCCATGTGAATTGCAGCGTCATCGGCGTGTCGAGGAAACCGCGGAAGTGAATGTGGTCCCAAGCAGTTTTCCAGTCGCCGAGGCTACGGACGTATTCGATCGAAACGAGCGTTTGGGGATCGTAGCCGAGGATGCGGCCGACGAGCTGATCTTTGCCTTCGATCTTTGCCGCCTTGTTGGCCGGGTTGTCGAGGATTTGACCGTCCATGTTGCCGAAGATGTTGTGGCCGACCCAACTCAAGATCTCTAGATGGCGAGCAGCAAACATTGGCGCCAGCACACTCTTGAGCAATGTTTCGCCTGTCTTGCCGTCCTGGCCGGCGTGGCAGATCTTGCGAAGCTCGGCCAGCTCCAAGATTGCCGGAATCGAGGCGCCGGTGGAGGGCGTGAAATTGATATACGCCATCCCGAGATCGAGCGCGGCGATCGCGTAAAGCGAGCTGGCGGCAAGGGGGCATGTCGCCGCGTCTTCCAAAAGTGATGACAAATTGTCCCAGCGGTTTGGCAGTTGCGAATTGTCGGCCGGTGGCTCGGTCGACGCCAAATTGACAACGATCACTCGTTCGACGCCGGTCGACTTCTGAAAGTCTTTCAGATCGGTTTGCAACCGGCGCACGGCGTCCCAGGGTGACTCCTGCGCCCGAGCCGGTTTGCCGGCGAGCTCGGCAATAGCCTCGCCGCAGCCGATGAGGCTGCCATTGCGAATTCGGCTGTCGACAGCGGCTAGATCGGTATGGCACGAATCGATTAGGCCGGGCGCGAACACGCGGCTTTCGCAATGGAGCCTGTCAATTGAATCCGGCAACGTTGAGTCGCGAACTTCGTGACCGCCGACGACTAGCGAATCCCAAGCGGCCAAGTCGAGCTTCGCGAACTGCGGCAGCTCGCTGACCAGCCCGATGGAAGTCGTCAGCTTCTTTTGCAGTGCCAGCAAGCCCATCGTGGCCGTTGCCGCGACGCCGCCGCGTGCCCCGATGAACCAGACGCCGATACGGGGTGGGGTCATGTGGGAGGTCGGGGGTGATAGGCCGCAGCCAGGGTTGGTTGGTGGCCTGACGCTCAGATGCAAGGCTCTAACTCGAATGTCGCTGGCCCTTGGAAGCGAACCGGCCTGGATTTATGATTGTCCCACGGTTGCGACGCGGGCGTCAAGTTTGGCTGTTTGCGGGCGCCCGATACCCGGCTCCTGAATTAGCACGACACGCGAGGACGAAATCATCATGTTTGAAACAATCCAACCGGCGCCGGCCGACCCGATTCTTGGCCTCACCGAGGCCTTTCGCGCCGACCCGAATCCGCAGAAGATTAATTTGGGCGTCGGCGTCTATCAGGATGAATCGGGCAAGACACCGGTGCTCGAATCGGTGCGCAAAGCGGGCGAACGTGCGCTGGCCAATTTGAAGTCGATGTCGTATCTGCCGATTCCTGGCTCGCCGGCCTATGCTGCGGCGGTGCAAAGAATGATGTTTGGCGCCGGACACGAGGCGGTCGAATCGAGCCGCGTCGCAACATCGCATACACCGGGAGGGACGGGCGCGCTCCGCGTTGCTGCCGACTTCATTCACCAGCAGTATCCCAAGGCGACGGTCTGGTTCACGCAACCCACCTGGCCCAATCATCCGCAGATTTTTGCCGCCGCCGGCGTGCCGACCAAAAGCTACGCCTACTTCGACGCGGCCACCAACGGCCTGGCCTGGGAGCAGTCGCTCGCGGCGATTCGCCAGATACCGGCGGGCGATGTGATCATGTTGCATGGCTGCTGTCACAATCCGACTGGTATTGATCCTACGCCCGAACAGTGGAAAAGGTTGGCGGACGTGATTTACGAGCGGGGTCTTCTGCCGCTCATCGATTTCGCGTATCAGGGATTTGCCGAGGGCATCGCGGAGGACGCCGTCGGTTTGTTGGCATTTGCGCGGCCGGCGAAAGAGCTGATCGTGTGCAGCTCGTTTTCAAAGAACTTCGGGCTGTATTGTGAGCGGGTCGGCGCGCTGACGATCGTGGCCGCCGACAAAAAGACGGTCGACGCGGTGCAAAGCCAGATCAAGGCGTGTATTCGGGCGAACTATTCGAATCCGCCGGCGCACGGGGCGGAACTTGTGACTACCGTGCTCGGCGACGCCGATCTAAGAGCACTCCATGTCAAGGAAGTCGCCCAAATGCGCGATCGAATCAATGGCATGCGCAAGCTGCTCGTTGATACGCTCAAGGCGAAAGAAGTGCCCGGCGACTTTTCATTCATCGCCCGGCAACGCGGCATGTTTTCGTTCTCCGGCCTAAAACCCGAAAATGTCGAGGCCCTTAAAAAAAATTACGCCATCTATATTGTCGGGTCTGGGCGGATCAACGTGGCCGGCATCACCAGCGACAACGTCGGCCGGCTCTGCGAGGCGATCGCAGCAGTTGTAAAGAAATAGGTGTGTTATGTTGCTGCACCGAACTGCCACATCCGGTTGCCGTTATGAGCGAACTGATTACCTGCGAATCGGTTGGCTACCGACAGCAGGGCATTGATATTCTGGCTGAGGTCAATTGGCGGATTGATCGCGGGCAGCATTGGGCTGTGCTTGGGCCAAACGGTTCGGGCAAGACGACTCTGCTGCGAATCGTGTGTGGCTATCTATGGCCCACTAGCGGCCGGGTGTTGCGGCTGGGTCAGGAGCTGCTCGATCTGGGCGAATTGCGGCGGAGCATCGGCTGGATATCGTCGACTCTAGCGGCTGAAATTCCGGCTGAGGACACCGGTCTGGAAACGGTGGTCACCGGCCGGTTTGGCCAGATTGGCCTCAAACGCTTTCCCAAATACGGTCCCCAAAAAGCGGACTTCACAGATGCGGCCGCTGAGCTCGAACGCGTCGGCTGTACATCGCTGGCCAAGAAACGATTTGGCATCCTCTCCCAAGGCGAACGCCAGCAAGTGCTGATCGCCCGCGCCCGCATGGCGGGGCCATTACTGATGGTGCTCGACGAACCGTGCGCTGGCATGGACCCCGGCGTTCGCGAGCGGTTTCTCGCCTGGCTGCAAGGGCGAATCTCTGACGCCGATACGCCGGCCGTCGTTCTGGTGACGCATCATGTGGAGGAAATTGTCGCCGGAATTGAGACTACGCTTATGCTCCAAACAGGGCGCGTTCACTCGCAGGGTCCGACGGCTACCGTGGTCACTCGTGAGACGATTGAGGCGGTCTACCAAACGCGACTGGCGCGGATTGAACAGTCGGACGGCCGGCTCTGGCCAATTTGGGGCGACCCAGACGCCGATTGAATTCGTAAGACAGCATATAGCGGTTGTTCCCACTACGTGGACAGTAACGTGCAGGCGGTGATTCTTACATAAGGTCAACTGCTCCGGGAAACTTTGTCGATCGGGTTATATGTGCGTTTCAAGTACTCGGGCCCGCGCCTCAAATCGCCCAAGTTGCACCTGGAAATGACGGGAATGTCGCAGTGAAAATCCTCTTCGTAACGACCGAGGCGGTGCCATTCTGCAAGACGGGCGGGCTCGGCGACGTGTGTGGCAGTTTGCCACAAGAGTTGGCCAAGCTGGGCCACGAACCAGTGATCGTCATGCCGGCCTTTCGGCAGGCGCTCGATTCGGGCCGTCCGATCGTGCCGACGGGCGTTTCGTTTGAACTCCCGATCGGCCGCAAAATGGTGTCGGGCAATTTCCTGCGCAGCACTCTGCCCGGTGATCGGGTGCCCGTCTATCTGGTGCAGCAGAACGCCTACTACGACCGGGCCGAGCTGTATTGCGAAGCCGGCCGGGACTACAAAGACAACTGCGAACGCTTTGTATTCTTCGCTCGCGCCGCGCTTGAGGCCATTCGTCGGCTCGATCTGGGGACGGAGCTCGTCCATTGCCACGATTGGACGTCGGCACTGGTGCCAGCCTACTTGAAGACTGAGTTTCGCGGCGTGCCACCATTCGATTCGCTGGCCTCTATGCTCACCATCCACAATATCGCGTATCAGGGCAGCTTCTGGCACTGGGACATGGAGCTCACCGGCATCGACTGGAAGTATTTCAACTGGCGGCAGATGGAGTTTTACGGCAACCTCAATTTCCTCAAGAGCGGGCTCGCGTTTGCGGATGTGCTCACCACCGTCAGCCCGCGCTATGCCCGGGAGATTCAGTCCTCGCCGCTGGGGTGTGGACTCGAAGGAATTCTGTCCGACCGACGGGCCGACTTGCACGGCATCATTAACGGCGTTGACTACAACGTTTGGAATCCGGAGATTGACGCGCATTTGCAGGGGCACAATTTTACGGTGCAGTCCTTTACCGAAGGGAAGCGGGAATGCAAGGCAGTGCTGCAGCGCGAGATGGGCCTGCCGACAATCGAAGGGCAGCCGTTGGTTGCGATCGTCGGGCGACTTGTCGACCAAAAGGGATTTGATCTCATCGCCGACGTGATTCGGCAATGGGCCGAAACGTCGCCCATTCAATGGGTAGTTTTGGGAACGGGCGATCCGAAGTACCACGCTCTGCTCTCGAAGCTGGCGGAGCGACGGCCGGACCGCGTGGCCGTTCGGTTGGGTTTCTCGAACGAGCTGGCCCATCGAATCGAGGCAGGGGCGGATATCTTTCTGATGCCCAGTCGGTACGAGCCGTGTGGCCTAAACCAGCTCTACAGCTTGAAATACGGCACCGTACCGGTCGTCCACGAAACGGGCGGCCTGGCCGACACGATTACAAACCTATCGGAGGCCACACTCGCCGCCGGCACCGCGAACGGCTTCAGCTTCGACCAATACACGCCGACCGCGCTGGCTGAAGCGCTCGACCGCGCATGTCACGCTTTTGCCAATCGGTCCGTCTGGGATCAGTTGATCCGCAGCGGCATGACGCAGGATTGGTCGTGGACGCACAGCGCGCAGGAATACAGCCGCCTCTACGAGCGGACGCTGGTGATGCGGCGCGAGACCGCTTTTCAAGGAACGGCTTAGGGCGGGTCGAATGTCAAGGTAGCCACTTTGGACGGACGCCTGACCGTCATCTTGTCTAACGATGGGCCGGCAGCCTAAACTTCCGCAACATGAAATCTGCCGCCGCACCGGAACTACGAACAGATTGGCTCACGGGACGAACTGTCATCCTGGCAGAAAGTCGGGCCAATCGCCCGAACGAGTTCGCGACTGAAACGGACCCGTCTACGGCGCCCCGATCGAGCGACTGTCCCTTTTGTCCTGGCCAGGAGTCACGGACGCCGCCGGCGGTCGACACCCGTATGGACGAACATTCGCGCTGGCGGGTGCGCGTGGTGCCAAATATGTACCCGGCGGCAACATTGCCGCCGATCGAGAATGTGGCGAGTCCAGAAAGGGCGGGCACGACATCCGCGGCTCATGGCGCGCATGAGGTGATTATCGAATCGGCACGCCATCTCGCGCGATCATCGGAGCTCTCAGTTGCCGAATTCAGCGACGTGCTTGCGGTTTATGCCGGCCGATTGGGCCATTGGCACGACGACGGCCGGTTCGAGTACGGCCTGGTGTTCAAAAACGTCGGTCAGCAAGCCGGGGCGTCGCTTGCGCATCTGCACAGCCAACTTATCGCCCTGCCGCACTTACCTCCTGCCGTTGCCGCCGAGCTTGAGCGCGCGGCACAGTATTACACAAAGAATCAAAAATGCGCGTATTGCGACTTGATCTCGAATGAGCGGAAGGCCTCCGAGCGGATCGTGTTCGACCGCGATGGATTCATCGCCTTCTGCCCGTACGTGAGTCTCCAACCCTGTGAAGTTTGGCTGTTGCCAACAGACCACGAGCCCTGGTTCGAGCGGCGGCCGCGCACGAGCGGCGGGGATAGACTTGCTGGTCTGCTGCACCAACTCTTGGCGCGGGTGGAATCAATTGTGCCGCGAGCGACGTACAACTTGCTGGTCCGCACGGCGCCCTGGCGTACTTCAGCGGCTGAGTGTGGCCATTGGCGAATCGAGATCCTGCCGCGCGTAAACCCGCTGGCCGGGCTGGAACTAGCCACGGGAATCCATATCAACCCGATATCCCCGACGCGGGCTGCGGAACAATTGCGATCGAGCTAGCTTTTCGCTCGCGGTTCGATCCCACCTGTGACGATTCGGTAAAGTACGGGGACTGCCGTTGATGCCGCGCGTCGTAGCGACGGCGCCCGGTGGCCCGGATCGTTTTTTGTCGATTAGTCGGGTTCGTTTGGATAGACGCATCGGGCGGAGTTGGGGTAGGATCGAGCGATCGCCGTCAAGAACATCGGCTTGGCTACGATTTCCACTCCAGGTCCCCGACGATGCTCGCCGCCACAGGTGACTCCCGGCAGGATTTCCCAACATGAGTCCGTCCCTGCGACTTTCACTCGTCTTCCATAATCATCAGCCGATTGGAAACTTCGACGGCGTTTGCGAGCAGGCCTACGAAGACAGCTACCGGCCGTTCCTCGACGTCCTTGAGCAATACCCGTCGCTGCCGATTGCGCTCCATACGAGCGGTTCGCTGATGGAATGGCTGGTCGCACGGCATCCGGAGTACGTCGACCGGTTGGCGGCGCTGGCGGCCGCGGGCCGGATCGAGGTCGTTGGCGGGGCATTCTATGAGCCGATTTTAACGATGATTTCGACGCCCGATCGCATTGGGCAGGTCACCAGTTATTCGCAATGGCTAAGCGAACGATTCGGCGTGCCGATCGGAGGCATGTGGATGCCCGAGCGGGTCTGGGAACAATCGCTCACGCGCGATCTGGTTTCAGCCGGCATCCGCTACACGCTGCTCGACGACCATCACTTCAAAAACGCGGGGCTATCGGAAGACGAACTGTACGGCTACTACGTCACCGAAGACGAAGCTCAGCTGGTCGCTGTGCTGCCGGGGAGCGAGCGGTTGCGATACTTGATTCCGTTTGCGGAACCGGAAGAGTCGATCAATTACTTGCGGGGCATCGCGGAGAAGCATCCGGGCGCGGTCCTGTTTTTTGGCGATGACGGCGAGAAATTCGGCAGCTGGCCCGGCACAAGGGAACACGTTTATCAAAATGGTTGGCTGCGTCGTTTTTTCACCGCCCTGGTCGACAACCGCAGCTGGCTACACTTGGCCACACCCAGCGAAGTGCTGGAGCAGGTGCCGCCGCTCGGCAAGGTTTACATTCCCGAGGGCAGCTACCGCGAAATGACCGAATGGGTACTCCCGACCGGCCGACAGGTCGAGTTTGAAGAGTTACGTCACCGGTTGCAGCACGAAGGTCGGTGGCAAGAATTCGCGCCGTTTGTCCGGGGCGGGTATTGGCGAAACTTCAAGACCAAGTACCCCGAAACGAATGAAATGTACGCCCGGATGCAGATGGTGAGTCGTCGGCTGCAGGACGCTGTCGCGGCCGGGGCAAACGGCGATCTCCTCGACCAGGCCCGTACCGAGCTCTATCGGGGCCAGTGCAATTGCAGTTATTGGCATGGCGCATTTGGCGGCGCCTACCTGCCCCATCTGCGGAACGCGGTGTACCAGCACCTGATCGCTGCCGACAATTTGCTCGACGAAATCGACGGTCGTGGTTTGGCCGAGGGCGATCAGCCTTGGGTTGAGCTGACCTCCGGCGATTACAACTTGGACGGCCGGCAAGATATCCGACTGGCGAGCAACCGACTGATGGCGCTCGCGGCGCCGGCCAGCGGCGGGCATCTCTACGAGCTCGACGTGCGTTCGATTTGCCACAACTTGCTCGCCACGCTCACTCGCCGCGAAGAAGCCTACCATCACAAGGTTCGCACCGGCGAATCGGGCAGCAATGGCGACGTGGCCAGCATCCACGACCGCGTGGTCTTCAAACAGGCCGGCCTTGACGAGCGGCTGCAGTACGATCGCTACGAACGCAAGAGCCTGGTCGACCACTTCTATACGCTGGATGCGTCGCTTTCGTCGGTCGCGGCCGGAAACTACCACGAGCTGGGCGACTTTGTCGCGGGGCCATTTGAAGCCAAGCTGCGGCGCAACGCCGATCGGATGCAGATGCAATTGGTGCGCGACGGCCGTGTGAGCGATCGTGCCATCCGCGTCACCAAGGGTGTGACGCTCGAAGCGGGCGCAGACTCGCTGGAGATTGCCTACTTGCTCGAAGGATTGCCGGTCGGCGAGACATTGCATTTCGGCGTGGAGTTGAACTTTGCGGGACTACCCGCCGGTGCCGACGATCGCTTCTTCCGAGATGTCCGGGATAAGCGGCTGGGCCAACTCGGCACACTGCTCGATCTGGCGGACGTTTCCGGTCTTGGACTCACGGACGAGTGGCTTGGCATCTCGGTCGACCTCGCGATTGATCGCCCGAGTTGCATCTGGACTTATCCGATTGAAACCGTCAGCCAGTCGGAAGCGGGCTTCGAATTGGTACACCAATCGGTCGTCGTGCATCCCCATTGGTTCGTGCAGGGCGATGCCGAAGGGCGATGGAGCGTGAAGATGACACTGGCCGTCGATACTTCGGCGGCAGAAGCCCGTCGGCGGACGCTCGAACACGTCGCCGCGGGTGTGTAGCTATTTGGCCGCCAGTCGCTCGTCAGCCGTCGGTCAGCTTCCACCAATCGACGTTTTGGTCCAATTCACCGCCGAATGTGACTTCGGCTAGTAGCGGCACTTTGCATCGTCTTGCAAGTTCATCGCGATTGCTGGCCATACTTGGATCATCGGCAGCTTGTGTCGGCCAGTTCAACACGACTCCCGCCACGCGGAGTCCGCCGTGAATTGTTGCCGCCGTGAGCAGCGTCTGCATTGTGGCGTTGATTGTGCCTAATACATTCGCCGCGACAACCACCAGCGGATAGCCAAACTCATTGGCCAAGTCGGCGTTGTAATCTTCGTCACTGATCGGTGACATCAGCCCGCCCGCACCTTCTACCAGCACGACATCGCAGCGATCGCGCCAATGTTCGAGGCCGGCGCGAAGTCGCATCGCATCGACACGGCCGCCTGCCGCACGAGCGGCCAAATGGGGTGCGAGCGGCGCGGCAAACATCTGGGGGCAAACGTCCTGGAGCGAGCCGGGCCGACCAGCTGCTTCCCAAAGCGCGGTCGCATCCGGCGACACCAGTCCCTCATCGCGAATTACACAGCCGCTGGCCACTGGCTTGTAAACACCGACCCGTTTGCCCGCTACCACAAGCGCTCGCGCAATGAGCGCCGCGACGTAGGTCTTGCCGACGTCCGTTCCCGTGCCGGTGATGAACAGGCCGCGCGACATGCTTTCAATTGACCGTCACAGCCCGAGAAACTCCTCGGCCGCGTCGTGCATCGCAGCCAAGTCAGTTGGTGTGCCGGTCCACGTCGCCAGTGCCAGCGCCGTTTGCCGCACGTACAGGTCGACGCCAGCAATAACTCGGCAGCCGCGCGCTGTCGCCGCGCGCGTCAGCCAGGTGGCAGGCGAGTTATAGGCGACATCGACCACAATCCCGTCCGAGCCCGCGACGGTCGCATCCATGGGAAGCGGAGCACTCGGATTTAGCGAGCTGAGAGATGCGGCGTTCACTAGCAACGCAATGTCGCGCTCGATCTTGATCGGCTTCTTGTCGCCATATTCGATGAGCGCCGCGTCGGTCTTCTCGTTTTGAATTGAATCGACGAGACGCTGGCCCGCCGCGGATGAGCGGCTGGCGACGACGATCGAGGACGCACCAGCCTGGGCAATTGCGGTGGCCAGTGCCCGAGCCAAACGCCCTGCCCCGACAATCATCGCTCGACTGCCTTTGATTTCGGTTTGCTCCTCGATCAACTCGACGAGCGCCGCTCCTTCGGTATTGTCGCCCAAGAGCCGCGTGCCATCGTACGTGACGCAATTCACCGAGCCACACAATCGGGCACGGTCGGTGAGGTCGTCCAGGTACTCGATCACTGTCTCTTGGTGCGGCTCGGCCACTTTGACGCCGCGAAAGCCCAGCGCGCGAATGCCCCGCATCGCGTCATCCAAACTAGCCGGGGCGACCTCGAAGGACATGAATCGCCAGTCGAGCCCAGAGAGTGCAAACGCTTGCTCGACCATGAAATGGGTCGGATTGCCGGCCACGGGCTGGGCGATCAAACAACACTTTTCGATCAGCGCGGGACTGGTGAAGGCGGTCGTGATTGCCACGGGCGTGATGGTCTTTGGCGGCATACGATCTCCAATCGAACTCGCCGAAACGTGGCGGACCGATTATTCTGACGCTTGGGCCGCCCTGCCGCAACGCCAGCCCCCATTTCCTCACGACGTCCCCTAGATGGTTGTCAACGTGTCTCAGCGATCTCCCGTAATTCTGCTGTTGCTCGCCGCCGCGACGCTGGCGCTGGATGCAGTTGCCATTTATTGGCTGCGGGCGGCACCCACCGCCTTTGTCGCAGGCGTTCTTTGCGACGCACTCTGTTTCAGCCAGCTAGGACTCGCTTGCATTTTTGCCGTCTTTAATCCGGGACGACGAGTCTGGAGCGTCCTCATCGTGGTCGCCGCCCTGGGCATTGCTGTCGTTGCGACCGCTAAGCTATTCGACGATCGGATCTGGGAGATGATTGCCTTTCTTGGCACGTACGCCACTTTATTGATCCTGTCATTGTGGACCGTCAAGCACACACGGTTGTGGCCGGCCGACGGCACCGCGACGAGAGGAATCTGGCAGTTTTCAGTTGGACAGCTGTTGGCGCTGATGACGGTGGTGGCCGTTTTGTTGGTGATGTTTCGCGGCAGCGAGCTAATTCCGGGAGCAGAAGTGGCGACCGACGTGGCGACGAGTAGCGCGCTGGTCGTTGCAGCACTCGTGATTTGGGTGCGTCCATGGCACGTGCTGCTACGGCTTGCCACGCTGCTCTTTGTGGCCGGGCTACTCGGATTGGCAGACTGGATTCATGCGTCGTGGTCGGCAAATTCCGATTTCGGCAGCCGCGCCGGTGAAATTCCCATATCGATTGCCGACAGCGCAATTCAGGCCCTCGTGATCTTTATTTGGTTGGAAGTAGGCAGGATCATCCCGCGCGCAGCCGCCCGCGCGCGAGACGATGTTCCTGCACCGGCTTAGAGCTGTCGTTGCGGACGCCGCGCAACGGTGAACGCTCCAATCGTCACTAGCGCCATCGCGATCAAACCGCTGGTGGCCGGCTCAGGAGTTGCTGTGCCCAACGCGGCGTGGGAGACCGAGACGGCATCAAGCTCGAAATTTAACTTCCGGCTCGTTCCGTCGTCGGCCACCGAAAACCGGATAAAGCCAACCTCGGTCAAGCCGACGCCAGAAATATCGAGCCATTTGCCGCCGCCC
>DASYDU010000049.1:0-23372 GCA_036499445.1 Lacipirellulaceae bacterium | reverse complement strand
CGAGCGGCCGCGCTATCCATGCGCGTATGATTTGACGATCGTTTGCCTTCCCCCCTCCGCCTTCCACTTCCCCTTTCGTTTCATCCTGTCGGTCCATCCGATCTCGCCATAGCGAGTCGCCGTGGCGACCCGTGATCCTGTCAAAAGAATGCTGTGCGGCACAAAACGACGCGCGATCCCCGAGAAAATCGAGTTTTGCAGCTAAAAATCGAGTTTGCATCGCGCGGCAGGGAGTCCAGCGAGCGTCAAAGCAATGCCGGGCAAAGACTTCGGGCAGCTCTTTGCCCAAATACCCAAATGCAAAACTCGAAATTCCCCGAGCTTGCCGACGTTTTGTGCCCGCAAGCGCACAGAAGTGGCGTACAAAACCGGACGGAAAAACGAAACGCCCGCCGGGCTCCTGTCCCGACGGGCGTACGAGCTATTAACGTCGAAGTGGGCGCGACAGAACTCGAATCTGTGACCTCTTGCATGTCAAGCAAGCGCTCTAACCAACTGAGCTACGCGCCCCAAACGCACGTCAGGCTTTCCAGCCTGACTGACAAGCTGTCGTTCAATATAGCATACGGCCTTAGCCGGGCCAGGGCCGCTTGGCGGCTTGTGTTTACCGCTTGCGGCGCAGCGTGTTTGCCGCGGCAGGGACAAGCGTCGCCTCCGTCCGACGGCAATCGGGCAGCGACTCGAAAAACAGCCGGCCGTACGGCTTGGTGATGATCCGCGGGTCGAGGCAAACGACCGTGCCATGATCGGTATGCGTGCGGATCAGCCGGCCGAAGCCCTGCTTGAATTTGATCACCGCCTCGGGCAATTGGTAATCGCGAAACGGATTGCCGCCGGCCGCGCGAATCGCTTCAAGCCGGGCTTCCAGCAGCGGCTGGTCCGGCACGGCAAATGGCAGCTTGGCAATGATCACGGTCTGCAAAGCATCACCCGGCACATCGACGCCTTGCCAAAAGCTATCGGTGCCCAAGAGCACGGCCCGCGGCTCCGCCCGGAACTGGTCCAGCATTTGCGTCCGGGGCACGCCGTCGGCCTGGCTCAGAAGCCGCAAATTGCGCGACGCCAGCCAAGGCGCGAGCGCCGCCGCCGCCCGCCGCAGCATGTCGTAACTGGTGAAGAGCACAAACGTGCGGCCATCGGTGCGGCCGGCGTATTCCTGAATAGCCTCGATGCAGTTTCGTTCGAACGCTTCTCGCTCCGTCGTCGGATCGGGCATCCCGCGCAACGTTACGAGTTCAACTTGTTCGCGATAGTTAAAAGGGCTTCCGGCCTGAATGGTTTGGCATTGCGTGAGGCCGACCCGCGATTGAAAAAACCCGA
Organism: Lacipirellulaceae bacterium; assembly: GCA_036499445.1. GTDB lineage: Bacteria > Planctomycetota > Planctomycetia > Pirellulales > Lacipirellulaceae > DASYDU01. The sequence goes on along the minus strand of DASYDU010000049.1, from coordinate 22,052 downwards.
ATCCGCCGCGCCCGACCGACAGCGTGGCACTCGTCATGATCACGGTCGGCACACGGTCAAAGAGCTGCTCGCGCATCGCGAGGCCGATGTCGACCGGCGCAGCCGAGAGCGCGAGCCGCGGCGTTCCGCGCCGGCTCCAACTCGATTCGATCCAGTAGACGGCTCCCGCTTGCGCCTGCGTCCGCCAGGCTTCGATCTCGCCGGCAAGCGCGACGAGTCGGTCGTGGGCCGAGATAAAATCCAGCTGCTCGCTCTCGTCGGTGAGTTTCTTGCCGGCCGCATTGATCTGCTGTGCGAGCAACTGCAGCTCGGCGCCGAGTTTGTTCGGGACAATGCCCGGCTCGCTCACGCGGCCGTTTGGCGGCGCATGCTGCGCTCGCCACTCGAAGAGATCGCCGAAGAACATATCGGCGGCGTGCCGGCAGCGGTCGACCTGCTGTTGCTCTGCGCGGAGCCCGTGATGAACCAAAAGGCCCTTGTTGGTTCGATCGTTGTAGAGTTTGTTGAGCAGATAGTCGATCTGGCCGCTCGTGACGTTGATGCCCAGATGATCGCCGGCCACCGACTCGACCGTGTGGGCTTCGTCCAGAATCACGATGTCGTAATCAGGCAGGATGCTCACGCCAGCGCGACGAAGCGCGATATCACTGAACAACAGCGCATGATTCACCACCAGAATCTGCGCGTGCTGCATCCGCCGACGGTCCTGATAATAGAAACACTTTTGATGCGTGGAGCAGCGACGGCCCATGCAATTGCCGCTGTCACTGGCCGCTTCGTCCCAAACCTGGCCAAGCGGTTGGAAGCTCAAATCGCTCAGCGAACCGTCGTTGGTCGATTTGCTCCATTTGCGAATCGCCCGCAATTGATCGAGCTGCTCGTCGTCGTTAAAGAGACTGCCGGCGCGGGCCAGCGCCAGATCAAGTCGCCTCAAACTCAGATAATTCCGCCGGCCCTTCACCAATACCGCGGAAAACTCTCGCGGGATCACGGCGTTCAAGAGCGGCAGGTCTTTGCCGATGAGCTGCTCTTGCAAACTAATCGTATGCGTCGAAACGACGATCCGTGGCGACGGCGGCGGTGCAGTCTCGCCCTCGGGCGGTGGCTCCGTCGCTGCCAGAATTGCCGGCACCAAATAGGCGAAGCTTTTGCCGACCCCAGTACCGGCCTCAGCCACCAGATGCTTCTTCTCGCGAATGGCTCGCGCCACGGCGTCGGCCATCGCCAGTTGTTGCGGCCGATGCTCGTAATTTGCGAGCCGCGCGGCTATGCGACCATCCGGGCCCAAAATGTCGGCAGCCGTGAGCGTCATGCCGTCAACCTACCAGACCAGCCGCCGGCTGAGTAGGAAGCAACATGACCACAGTGGCGGGCTCAGATCAGTTCCGCCATCGATTTCATCCCGATTGGCTCGCGGCAATGGAACGCCTCGCCGTAGCGCGTGCCGATCGTCTTGCCCCAATACGCCGCTTCGTCGCGGAGCGCTTCGAGAAATGTCGGTGAAGCGGTCGGCCGCCCGGCGATGAACTGGCTCTCATAGCAGCGGATCGCGGCCAGTTTCTGTTCCCAGTGGTCGCTGATGTCCAGGACGAACGCCGGCTGCGCCGCCATTTTCAAATGGACGCAGTAGTAGTTATAAATTCGAGCAGGATGGTGCGGCTCGCCCGGCAGCTCCGTCTTTGTGAGCTTGGCCCAGAAGCGGGCGTCGTCGACCAATTGTGTCGCCGCAACGTGATCGGGATGCGCGTCGACCCAATACGGTGCAAAGAGCCATCGCGGCCGCTGCTGACGAATCACGCCCGCGAGCTTCGCGCGATTCTCAATCGTCGCCTCGAGCGCTCGGTTCGGCAGCCCGAGATTTTCGCGCCAATCGAGGCCGAGAATCTTGGTTGCGGCGGCTGTCTCTTGGACGCGTAGCTCCGGCGTGCCGTGAGGCGTCGGCTCGCCGCTCGTAAGGTCCAGCACGCCGACGCGCTTCCCTTCCTCGCGGAACTTCAAAATCGCTCCGCCCATGCCAAGTTCGGCGTCGTCTGGATGCGGGGCGATGACCAGGATGTCGAGCATAGGAGTAGGATATAGAAGGCAGGATAGGGGGACAGCAAACGGCCGCAGCGGCAGTTTCTGGCATCAATTCCGCTTGTCCGCTTTGCGCGATTCTGCCAAACTTCGCCGCCATATTTCTTGATGCTAGCGGAGACGCAATCGTGCTCATGCGATCTTTCCATTCTACTTGTCGCCGAGGTTGCCTGGCAGTCTGCCTTGTCGCGGCCATGGGTATGGTTCCAGGTTGTTCTCTTTGGACGCGGACAAAAGAGAAAGTGGCCGAGAATCTGAACATGGACAAATACCGGGACAATCGAGCCGTCGACATCGATCAGCGGCTTTCGAGTCCTGATCCGATTGTGAAAAGCCCGTTTTGAGCGGGCGGAAAATCGCGACTTAAGCCCGTCGCCCCACATCCGCCTGCCGCCTACAATGGCGGCTTTACGGCGCTCGCTTCGAGACTCCAATTGGGGTGCATCTTGGACACCGTGCAAGCGACTTTCGAGCAGCTCTGCGCGCATACCCGCGACACCGTGCTGCTGTCCTCGACGCAATCGCTTCTCGAATGGGATGAACGAACGAAGCTGCCGCCGGCGGGCGGCACTTATCGGGCGGAGCAAGTTAGTTTTCTCGCCGGCCTCGTCCATAAGCGGCAGACCCAGCCTGAGATCGGTGGCTGGCTCGCCGATCTTGCCGGCAGTGCGCTGGCCCAGGATCCACACAGCGACACCGGCGCGGTGATTTGCAACCTGCAGCGCGATTACGACAAAGCGACCAAGCTGCCGCAATCGCTGGTCGAAGAGCTCGCGCGGACGGCCGTGCTGGGGCAGCAGGTCTGGGCCGAGGCACGAGCCGCCAACGACTTCGACCGCTTTCGTCCGCTGCTCGAAAGGACAGTCGAGCTGAAACGGCAAGAAGCCGACGCCCTCGGCTATGCCGACGTTCGCTACGATGCGCTCTTGGACGAGTACGAACCTGGCGCGAAGACCGCCGAAGTGCGGCAGGTGCTCGCGATGCTGCGAGGGACATTGGTGCCACTCGTGGCGGAAATTGCCGCGAGCTCGCGTCGACCCAAGTCCGAGATTCTGAAGCGGCATTTCTCAGTGGAACAGCAAAAGACGTTCGGAAGGCAAGCGGCCGAGGCGATCGGCTTCGATTTCCAATCCGGCCGAATTGATGTGACCGACCATCCGTTTTGCACGGAGCTTGGCCCGAGCGACACGCGGCTCACGACGCGATATAACGACCACGACTTTTGTGACGGTCTGTTTACCACGCTTCACGAAGCCGGGCATGGTATCTACGATCAAGGCCTGCCCAAGGAGCATTACGGCTTGCCGACGGGCGAAGCGGTGTCGCTCGGCGTTCACGAGTCGCAGTCGCGGATGTGGGAGAACCTGGTCGGTCGCAGCCTGGGATTTTGGGAACATTTCTATCCGCTCGCGCAACGCGTGTTTCGAGAGTCGCTCGCCGACGTGCCACTGGAGGATTTCTACTTCGCGATCAACGACGTGCGGCCATCGCTGATCCGTACCGAAGCCGACGAGGTTACGTACAATTTGCATGTCTTAGTGCGATTCGAGCTGGAGCAAGCGCTCTTGGACGACGACTTGCGCGTCGCCGATCTGCCTGGTGCTTGGAACGAGAAGTACCGTAAGTACCTGGGCATCGAGCCGCCGGCGGACACCGATGGCGTGCTACAAGACGTTCACTGGAGCGCCGGACTCTTCGGGTATTTTCCGACGTATTCTTTGGGCAACTTGTACGCGTCGCAACTTTTCGAGCAGGCGCAACAGGAACTAGGCGAACTCGAATTGGCATTTCGTAACGGGCAATTTCGCCCCTTGCGCGACTGGCTGCAAGCAAAAGTCCATCGCGAAGGTCGGCGGTATCCGGCGGCCCAGCTCGTCCAGCGAATCTCCGGCCAGGCGATCTCGCCGAGCGCCCTAATGCGTCATCTCCGCGGCAAATTCTCGCCGCTCTACGGGCTGAGATAGGAATTGCCGTCCCGATGGTGAGGCTCGGGTCGAGTCGACTCAGCATTCTGTGCGATACTCGCGCGAACCCCGGCCGACGCTCGTAAAACCTTGCCGTTTGTAGCGACTGGGCCGCCTCGCGGACGGGCTCGGCGGCGGTAGCCCACTGATTTCTAACGTATGTTGGTATACCTGGCGCGACCGGTCGGGGTAGACTTAGAACACGCGGCCGACACCGGTCGTAGCAATTGTGCCGCGGTACACCACGCGCCAAGCTCCCCCCGACGGAGAATGACTCGCCATGGCATCGGTGGCAATTTGTCCTCATTGTTACCTGCAACTTGCGATTCCGGACCATGCGGCGGCCGACGCCGAGGTGGAATGCCCGTCTTGCCACACGGAATTTGGCTTGGAAAAGGCGACGGTGCGCGCGATTCCGGAAGGCATGGTGAAAGAGCAGCCCGCGCCGATTGCAGTCGACAAGAGAACTCTGGATCTGACGAGTTGGCCTGCGCGGAATCTGCCCGACGCCAATACGACTGTGGAAATTGCCGGACATGCCGGCGCGGATATTGCCTCGCGGTTCGGAGCCAACAAGACGGTGGCCGACGTTGCGCCGTTGGTTAACAAAATGACCCGTTTGACTGAGACGAAACAAGAGTCCGACGTTCGCCGTAATGAAGTCGTCGCCCACGGCGATGATGATGAGGATGATGCCGTCACGAACGCCGAAGATCCCACACTGCTCGAGGAGCCGCCGGCTGCCCCCGCAGTCGCCCCAGAAAAACCTAGCGCCGCCAAACAGTCGTCCATGACTTTGGCCGACTGGCAAGGGATCAGTACCGATCAATCGAGTTTGAGCGACAACGTTCCAGAGTTGTTGTTGCCAGTAGCGATCGAGTCTGTGCAAGCCGAGGAAAACGTGGCCGAGGAAATCGAATTGGAAAACGAGGCGGCAGCTGCCGAGGTTCCGGGACCGTCGTTTGATTTGCCGGAAGTCCCGCTGACACTGGCAACCGGCTCGACCGTGGAATTCGGAAGCGATCAATTCAACGAAATGTCGGCCGGCGCCGATTTCGAATTGGATGATGTGGACCTCGACTCGCCCGACAACCGCTGGATGAAGGACGAATTCAACGCAGCCGGCGAGGCCCGCGAACCGGCCCACGATCCCAACGCCCGCACAATGGCGGACGTCGGACTTTTGGACGAGCGGCTTCGCGAAACCAGTTACGAAGAATCGCTGCAAAACGCAGCGGAAGAGCCGGCTGCAGAACGCTATACGCATTCGACGAACCGCATCGAAGCGGATCAGGAACCGGGTTTCCACGACCTGCCGCCTTCGCTTCCATCGCGGCGCGGCGGTCGCCCCAAGCGATCCGCGCTGCGCACGATGGTTGGCGCGGTCGTGGGCGCACCAGTCGGTCTGGCAATCGGCTACTTGCTGTTTTTGTGGTGGAAGGGACCGAGTGGCGATTTTCTGCAGGCGGCGAAGTACATTCCGACTCAGTTGCTGCCAAGCTCGTTCGTGTCGGCCGCGCCGCGCGAGGAAAGCGAAGTCGCATCTCAGCCGCAGCCGATGGCCGAAACTGCCACGGAACTGGTTACGAAAGACGCCACCAACATGCCTGCCAGTTACGTGACGCCCGTCAAACCAGCCGCTGAACAGTCGGAGTCCGGCGAGGAGAACCGCTACGCGAAACAGTCGCCCAGCGCCGTCGCGAAACCTGAGGACGTGACGCCTGCGATCGATGCCTTGCACGACGAGCCGCGCCGCTTTGCCGCGCCGGCCGCGGTGCCCATCTCCGGAGACGAGACCCACATCGTCGGTGCTCCGCTGTTCACGATCTCCGAATTCGCTGCCGCGCTGGCGAAAGCTCAAAAGGCGGAAGCGGGACTGGTCGACGGCGACTTGAGCGATCCGGCCGTCCGCAAAGTGAAAGGATTTAGCTACAAGGAACTTTGCGACCTGGCGGAGGTCGTTACGTTTTGTGACGATTCGTCGTCTGCCGAGCGGCTTGATGCGATGAGGCACGATGCGGGCGAGGTTTTCCAGAAAGCCCTCACCGCGCCTCATACTCGCGACGAAGTGGCGCAGATTGCCGCGATTTGGATCGATTCGACCTATCGGAAACACGGCGGTGTATTCCTCTCCGGCGCGATTCATGGCGGCGAAATCGCGGGCGATGCCTATGAGTATCAGCTCAGCACCGAAGCGGGGCGGGATTTGACGCTGCTGTTGCCGCGTCCGCTCGACGCGCACGTCGCGGTCGCCGGGCATGCGGTGGGAATCGTCGGCTCGATCGTCGACGACCCAGCCCGCAAGATCTCGGGCTATACCGGTAGCACGCCGCGCGTGATCTGGGTCCGCGACGTGATCCCGCTGGATTAGTCTGGCATCAAACATTTGTCTCGCTCGCTGGGGGCCGCCGCTGCGCGCTGGCGGCTCCGCGATGACGGGAAGGGGACTCGTTTTCTTCGAAGGGGACCGGTTGTTTGTGGGTGGGTTCGTATTCGCCTCCTCCTTTTTTGAGAGAAGGTGTCGACGGCGAAGGGCGGAAAGGGGAAGGCGGACGGCATTTTTTCACGACAAGGGCACCAAGGACAGGAAGGCTGAGTGACGAATGTTGGGGCAGTTGTCCATTGTTCGTGGTCCGTGGTCCGTTGCCATTCGGCGAAGGGTTTCACGCAACTGACAACCGACTACTGAGTACTTTCAAAAAAGTGAGGCGGCCGCCTCTGGCTAAGGGGTGAGGATTCAGGGGGACAGGGGCCAGGGGCCAGAGATTGACCTGTGGGCTGTTTCCTCGGGAGCGCTAGCGCGCACGATCCACCGGCAAGAGCGAGTGGGGAATGGGGAGTCGGGAGTGCAGAATCTTCTCCGCGCTCAGTCGTCAACATTCTTGTTTTCCGCTTGTTTCCGATCTTCGAAGTTAGCGAACCACTGCGGCTACCGTTAGCGGGGCTGCAGCTCGAACGCGGGCCCATCAGAAACTTGCGAAACACGTCCCTCTTGATTCGGCGATCTTGCGGGGTTCACCCTAGCAGACGCGGTGGCCCAATTTCAATAAAAAACTTGGTGCTCGATGCAAGATTCTGGATGCTGGAAAATGTAGAAGTGGCCAAGAGTCGGGGATTGACGGGGCGGTTGTCGATTGCGTTCGAAGCGCTTCCTGACGCCATTCGATTGGTGGGACGGCTAATGGTTACTGATTGGCGCAAATGATTGCGGCGAGGAGGGAGCGCTGGACCGTCGCCGCGAGTTCTCTTCACTAACGATCCGGTAGCGGTTGCGTCGGAGGATGCCAGCCCGCTTGGACCCAATAGCACCGGACGGTTACGGCGAGTAGGTTATTGAGCTTCAGCGCGACGACGGTCGCACGACCACAAGGCGTTTTGCCGACAATTTGGGTGCCCGCCGGGCTCCATTCGAAGTGATCGTGCCAGTGCTGTTTGCGCGGATGAAAAAGCTCGACGAGTTGCCCAGTCTCGGGCTCAGTGCCGCTGGTTTGACTAGCCTTAAAACAATTGCAGAGTCGGCAGGCCAACCAGAGGTTGGTTTCGTCGTCGCTGCCGCCCGCCGATTGGGGCAGGATGTGCTCGATTTCAAGAGGCCCGAGCACAAGATGCTGAGGGCTCAAGCAATATCCGCAACGATTGCCGGCTTGCTCCCGGACACGGCCGCGAATCTCGTCCGATGAATGGCCGGTCACGTTTCGAGCGGTCCTCGGAGCCCGCGTCGGACGGCTTCGCGCAACGCGGCCGCCTTCCGGACGAGTCCTTCTTGATAGGACTGCATGAGGCGGGCCAGTTCGCTACGGGCCTGATCGTGGAGCGAACTTTCCCGCTGCATTGCCAACAACTCGCCGAGCCGCTGATCATCTTGTGGCGACAGCGACGCATTGGCCGCCGCCAAGAGTTCGTCGTCCGGCCAGGTTTCGACCGGCGGAGGCGTACTGCCGAGCGACACGAGGGAGGTTTCGATCGCGTCGGTCAAGAAGTCCGGCAGCGATCTTCCGGCCTGTTTTGCCCAGACCGCGGCAGACTGGCAGACGGCGTCAGGGAGGCTGATGGTGATGTCGGTACTCATAATTAATTCACACTCAGGTTCGACATCGCTCAAGCCCATTGATTATAGCTTGGACCAAGAGCTAGGAAAAGTCGATCCCTTGAAGCAGAAATGGCAATCGACCCAATACTTTTCCGGGAATTGCGGCGCGCGGAAAAGCAATACTGGCAAGCACGAAGGTGAGAGACTAATCGCGCTAATCCGCCCGCAATCTGATGTTGTTCGTGTCGTCTCGCCAACAGCCTGAGCAATATCATCCGTCGCAGCTTTGACCACTGAAACTTTCGGCGCGGAGACTATCTGCTTGAAGCAGCCGCGATCCTGCGCGGCGATCTGCCGCAATTTCTTTTCGTAGAGCGTCGCGCGCATGGTGAAGTCGTGGACGAAGGTGGTCTTGTCGTCGCGCGCCGCGCTGGGTTGGCATAGTCAGTTGCAATCGACGCGCCAACAAGGTGCTGCCGACCAGCTGTTTCTTGCAACCAGACCGAGCAACACCGCAGCCACGATGACGTAGTTGTTCGACGATGGTTCCGGAACCGCGACGCTCGCGGCAGCGCCGCCGGCGGGCGGGATAAAGTGATCTCGCCAGACGGTGTAGTCGGCGGCATCGATTTGGCCGTTGCCGTTACCGTCGGCGCCCGAGAGGAAGGTCACCGTCGAACCGAACGTGCTCGTCCACTTCGCGTAGTCGTCGCCGTTGACTGATCCGTTTCTGTCGAAGTCGCCGGCCAGCTGGGGCGGAAAGACGACGGTCACGCTGCTGGGGCCGGAGAAGGTGAGGACGAAGGGGCCGTTATCCGACGGGTTGAAGCCGGTCGTGACCGCGTAATATAAGGTGTTCGCCGTGAATGGGATCGAGTTGAGGTTCTCCTCGGCGCCGAAGCCGGCGGTGTTGGCGCCCGTCAGAAAGCCGGCGAGCGGCGTGTTGGCGTTAAAGCTGCTGTCGTAGAGGAACTCGACGAGGTCGAACGTGCCGTGCGAGCCGGCGTTGAGCGAAGAATTTCCGCTGGTCGAGACGTAGAACGGTACGGCGTAGAAGGAAACGGTAACGGCCGAAAGGGCTGAGCCATTGGGGAGCGGTCGAGTCCAGGTGGGTTTGCCGGTCGTGATGCTGCTGAAAACCTGTGCATGGACCGCGGTGGCGGCGAACTCATGCGATGACAGGATAATGATTAGCGTGATGAGATGTCGTTTCGAGCGCACGGCCGGCTCCCGTTAAGACGCCAGTTCTGTCCGACTCTGCCGATTATCGTCCGCGGATTAGGGCAAAGCAAGCAAACTGGGTTGGAATTGGTCCGCTAATGGGCGCTAATGGAGGTAGCAGTTGTGACGAAGTGTTTGGCGGGCGGTCAATGGCGTTCGTGCCGGCGGGTGTAGCGCGGTTTCACCCCTGTGTGGCTCTTCGAACTGATTCTTTCCAGATCCAGGGCCGCACAGCCCTGGCCACATGCCCCGGCCCCTCCGGGGCCATCTATTTCGCTTTCGTTGAGAACAAGAGGAGGTGTTCTGCGCTTCGTGGCGTGTCTCATCGCCACCGCCACGATCGTTCGCTATTTCTTTTCGTAGAGCGTCGCGCGCGTGGTGAAGTTGTGGACGAGGGCGATCTTGTCGTCGGCCGAGATTAGGATATTGCCGAGTTCTTGCGAATAGAGGTCGGCGGCGATTGCGTGCTCGGGCGGGATCAGTGCGTCCTTGCCGCGGTGGTAGCAGTGGCCAAATGCGCCGGCTACCACGAGCTGCGCCAATTCGCTGGCGCCTTTGTCGACGACTTTTTTGCCAGAGTCGAGTTTGAGAATCGAGTCGGCGTCTTTGGTATTAAAGCGGAGCATCGCCGTGTGAAATCGGCCGGCGAAGGTCTTTCCTGCTTCGGGCGCGTAGGTGTAGGTGCCGTTGCCGATCAGCACCGCACCGGTGACGCCGAGCTCGGTCGAGATGGGGACGACCGTAAACGAATCGCCCGCGACCTTGAGGTTGCCAAAATCGATGGCGATCGCGGGAAACTCGCGGACTTCGCTGGCACTGAGCGTGATCGGATAGGAAGGGATTGTGCTCGTCGGCGTGTCGTCAGCTTTGGCGGCGGCGGCGAATATGGCAATGGCGATAGCGAACAATGATCGTTTGAGCATGCGAATCTCCTGGCAAAAGAGTTTTCATGCAGTTCGCGGACACGGGCTTCAGCTATTCCAGAAATCATCGTGGAATGCAGGGAGATTGTCAAATTCATTGCGAACGCCGGGTGCACATTGCTGGACAGCGGGAAATCTTATTGATCCTTAACGGCCGCAGGGCTAGGGTGAAGGCAATCGCGGAGCTCGCCAAATGTTTCGGCGCCTTCTCAATGCCGCATCTATCGTCTGTCTCGTCGTGTGCGTGGCGCTGATGGGGATGTGGGTGCGAAGTTACAACGGATACGATGAAGTGCGTGGTCATTTCGGGACAACATTTAGTTTTTCCCTGGCATCGACATCGGGACGCTTGATATTCCACCGGCTACGGATCGCGCCGAGCAACTGGCCTTGGAGGTTGCTTAGCGACGAGCGAATTGTGGATGCGCCACGGGGCCAAGGCTTCGGGAGAACGCTGGGGTTCGTCGCGCAGTTTAACTGGAATACGAATACTACGAACATCGAATTGCCGTATTGGCTTTTAGTGTTCGTCAGCGGTTTTCTGGCAGCGGTGTTCCGAGTGCGATGGACATTGGGATTCGTGCGATGGGCACTACGATTCAGATTTCCCTGGCAGTTCACTCTGCGCAGCCTATTTGTTGCAACGACGATTGTGGCAGTCGTGTTGGTAATGATCCTGTGGCTGAATCGGGCATGGAATGGGAAGTGAACTGTTAAGGAGCAGCCGCTGATGGACGCTAGATGGCGATAATGTTTCAACTTGGAAAACGTTCCTGGACGCCGTCTTCTGGTGTCGGCCTCGGCGGCGTCAACACGTTGGCGGTGCTGCTGCTCGGCCGAGGAATGACAATGGATGGATACCCAGGGTGGCGACCAAGCTCGCGGAGCTCGCTTGGTCTTACCCTGGGCCAATGTATTTCGTCCTTTCAGGACTTCGGATGGCGCGTGCCACCCGCGCGAGCGTCCGAGAGAGTTCTACTGGTGAGGCGTGTGGGATGACTTACTGACGCGACAAAAACTTGTTTCAGGCACTGTTGACGACGGGCGGTTTGTGTCACAATCTGGGGCCAATAGGCAATTTACTTGGGTGGCCCCATGATTGTTGCGGTTGCGAAAGAGTCGTTTCCTGGCGAGCGCCGCGTGGCGCTGGTGCCGGCGCTTGTCACGACGCTCACGAAGATCGGTTGCCAAGTGCGCGTAGAGACGGGAGCGGGCGCGGCGGCCGGGTTTCTTGATGACGCCTATCGGCAGCAGGGGGCCGAGATCGTCGCCGACCGGCGGCAGTTGATTCAGTCGGCCGACGTGCTTTTGCAGGTTCACGCGCTGGGCTCGGATCCTGCGACCGCGCAGGCGGAGCTGGAACTTGCGCACGATGGGTTGGCGATCGTGGCGATGTGCGATCCTTTGGGCAGTCCGCAGCTGGTGCAGCAGCTGGCGCAGCGCGGGGCGACGCTGTTTGCAATGGAGCTGATCCCGCGGATCACGCGAGCGCAGAGTATGGACGTGCTGTCGTCGATGGCGACGATCGCCGGGTACAAGGCGGTGCTGCTCGCGGCGAATGCGCTGCCAAAAATGTTTCCGATGATGATGACGGCCGCGGGCACGCTGCGGCCGGCGAAGGTGTTTGTGATCGGGGCGGGCGTGGCGGGGCTGCAGGCGATTGCTTCGTCGCGGCGGCTGGGGGCAGTGGTCCAGGCGTATGACGTGCGTTCGGCCGTAAAGGAACAGATTGAAAGTCTCGGGGCGAAGTTTGTCGAGATGCAGCTCGAGACGGCCGGGGCGGAGGGAGCCGGCGGCTATGCGAAACAGCTCGACGAGGATTTTTATCGCAAGCAGTGTGAGTTAATGGCGCAGACCGTCGCCGCGAGCGATGTCTGCATCACGACGGCGGCGATTCCGGGGAAGCCATCGCCGAGGCTGATCACGGCGGCGGCCGTCCGCGGCATGGCGCCCGGCTCGGTGATTGTGGACCTGGCGGCGGAGCGCGGCGGGAATTGCGAACTGACGAAGGCCGACGAGGTCGTGGTCGATAGCGGTGTGACGATCCTTGGGCCGACGAATTTGCCCAGCGACGTACCGGCCCATGCCAGTCAGATGTATGCGAAGAACGTGACGAACTTTGTCGCGCTGGTGACACGCGACGGCAAACTGCATTTGAACCTTGAAGACCAAGTGGTACGCGAGACGCTCGCCGCGTATCGAGGTGAAGTCGTTTGTCCGCGCGTGCGCGAACTATTGAATTTGGGGCCGCTGAAGGTACCGGCGGCTGGTAGTCCGCCGGTGGATCATTTGGCGGGGAAGTAAACTGATTGCGGATTTAGACTCCGCAATCGACAATCCGAAATCCACAACCCGAAATCCGAAATCTGAAATCATGTCGCTTGAAGCCAAATTATTTGTGTTTCTGTTGTCCACGTTTTTGGGGATTGAGGTGATTCGCCGCGTGTCGCCGCTGCTGCACACGCCGCTGATGTCGCTGACCAATGCCATCTCGGCGATCGCGGTCGTGGCGGCGATTCAAGTGATGGCCGAGGGGCACACGACGTTCAACACCGTGTTTTGCACACTCGCCGTGATTGCCGCCACGACGAACATCGTGGGCGGCTTCTGGATCACCGACCGGATGCTGAAGATGTTTCGCCGGGAGACGAACAAACGTGACTAGCTTGCTCCCGACGCTGAGCTTATTTGCGGTGACGACGGCTGCCGAGTCGGCGGATGTGGCCAATTCGTGGTTGGGGAGCGGCTCGTATCTGGTGGCGGCCGCGCTGTTTATTCTGTCGCTGAAGTGGCTGAGCCATCCGCGGACGGCGCGGCGCGGAGTGCGGGCCGGCGAAATCGGGATGGCGGTGGCCATCATCGGCACGCTCTTGATCTATCAGGCCGTTTCTTATCAATGGGTTTTGGTCGGAATGATCGTGGGTTCGCTGATTGGCGCGCCGATGGCGATCTGGATGCCGATGACGGCCGTGCCACAGCGAACGGCACTGTCGCATGCGTTTGGGGCACTGGCCGCGGCGCTCGTGGGAACGGCGCATTACTATCGCCTGCTCGGCGAGGGCGAGATCGACCACTTCACGATGGGCATTTTGGCCGTAGAAGTGTTATTGGGCAGCTTGACTTTCACGGGCAGCCTGGTGGCGTTTGGCAAGTTGCAGGAGCTGATCCCGAGCACGATTAAGGGTCTGCCGAACCAAAACGCGATCAATTTCTCGCTGCTGGGGGCCGCCGCGGTCGTTGCCGTTTGGCTTACGATCATGCCGACGCATCATTTGCTGTTTCCGATTTTGGTTTTACTGGGGCTGTCGTTTGGCGTGTGCCTCGTGATGCCGATTGGCGGGGCCGATATGCCGACGGTGATTTCGCTTTTGAATTCGTATGCGGGGTTGTCGGCGAGCTTGATGGGGTTTGTGCTCAACAATTTTCTGCTCATCGTTGCGGGGGCGCTTGACGGTTCGTCGGGGTTGATTCTGTCGATCATCATGTGCCGCGCGATGAATCGCTCGTTTACCAATGTGCTCTTCGGGCGGATGGATGCGAGCAAGGTCGCGTCGGCGGACGACGTGTATGGCGGCAAAGTGAAATCGGCCTCGGCGGAAGACATCGCGCAGCTGCTGGACGGGGTGCAGCGGGTGGTGATTGTGCCCGGCTACGGCTTGGCGGTCGCGCAAGCTCAGCATGCCGTTCACGACCTGTTTCATTTGCTCGAGAGTCGCGGCACGGAAGTGGAATTTGCGATTCATCCGGTGGCGGGCCGGATGCCGGGGCACATGAACGTGCTTCTGGCCGAGGCAGACATACCTTACGACAAGCTTAAGGAGATGGATGAGATCAACCCGTCGTTTGCCCAGACCGATGTGGTGATCGTGATTGGGGCGAATGACGTGGTGAATCCGCTGGCGAATACCGACCCCCAGAGCCCGATCGCTGGCATGCCCATTCTCAACGTGGGCGAAGCCCGGACGGTAGTGGTGGTAAAGCGAAGCTTGAGCCCAGGATTCGCGGGCATTCCGAACCCGCTATTTGCTGCCGACAATTGCCTGATGTTCTTCGAGGACGGCAAAAAAGCGGTCGTTGAGCTGGTCGCGGCTCTCAAAGCGGCCGCTTGAGCTTCCTTGGCTGGCTTACCGGCGGCTTGCGCGTGCGAGACTTTTCTGCCTCGTACGATTTTTTCATGCCCCCGGTTGTACTTCGGACGATGATTTCTTAGAATCATGTATTCATTGTTGATACTTAGTCTCAATTTCAATTGATCAAGGCGAAGCGGCATCGATGCCCGACATGGTCCCTCTGAATATGCTGGCTTGCGGCCAGGCGGCGGTCGTCCGCCAGATTGTCGGTCGGCTGGAGCAGGTTCGCCGGCTCGAGGAGCTTGGGCTGCGCGGCGGGACTCGATTGGAAATGGTCCGCTCGGGCACGCCGTGCATCGTGCGACTTGCGGGCACCACGCTCTGCTTTCGCAATAGCGAGCAGCTTTCTGTCTTGGTCGATCCAAGGATGTCGGCATGACACGCGTCGCGGCCGAGCTTGAAGTTGGGGAATCGGGCTACATCTCGCGTGTAACGGGGACAAACGGTGTTAGCCGCCGGCTGCTGGAGATGGGCGTGACTCCTGGCATTGAAATTCGCCGGCTGGGCGCCGCGCCGCTCGGCGATCCGCTGGAGTTCGAGCTCCGCGGCTATCGCCTCAGCCTGCGGAAGACCGAGTCTCAACAGATCGAACTCAACGCGACTTGAGCGGCATTGGACAGGATCGACAGGATAGTAATCTGAGGAGTGAAAGTCGTTCCGAGTTTGTGGGGGAACACTAATCACCACAAATTTGCACTGATCCAATTAGCGGCGATTAGCGCAAATTAGTGTTCGCACATTACGCGGTCCACATTCCATCCAAACATTCGTCCTGTCAATCCTGTCTAATTCTTTGACAATTAGCGTCGACCATGTCTCTCGCTAGCCCGACGAAAACGATTCGTGTTGCAGTCGTCGGGAATCCGAACACGGGGAAGTCGACACTGTTTACGGCGCTCGCCGGTGTGCGGCAGCGAGTCGGCAACTACCCGGGAGTGACGGTCGAAAAGAAGACCGGCCAACTGCGGCATGGCGATCAGACGTTTGAGCTGATCGATCTGCCGGGGACTTACAGCCTCGCCCCGCGGTCGCCGGACGAAATGGTCGCGGTAGAGGTGCTCTTGGGCCGGCGCGACAACGACGGACCGCCCGATGTCGTGCTTTCGATCGTCGACGCGAGCAACTTGGAGCGCAATTTGTTTCTGGTGAGCCAAGTGCTCGCGATCGGGCTGCCGACGGTTGTGGCGCTCAACATGGTCGATTTGGCGCGCGACCGGATGATCGAAATCGACGTGGCGGCCCTGGCGCGGCGGCTGGGGGCGCCGGTGATTGCCGTGCAGGCAAATCGGCGCCGCGGCATCGAGGAATTGAAAGAGGCTCTGGTCGCGGTGGTCGGTCGTGAAACAGCTGCCGCGGAAAACCCGATGCCGGGTGAGTTTCAGCGGCACGTCCGTGACTTGGCTCGGTCGATTAATGCTGGTCGTGCCAATGTGGTGCCCGATTTCTTGGTTGAGCGGCTGCTGCTCGATAACGACGGCTACCTGGAGCGCGAGCTCTTGAATGGCCAAACGGCAAACCTCGAAACGCAGCTAACGCAATCGCGCGAGGCCCTGGCGGCGGCCGGGATGCCGGTGCCCGCCGTTGAAGCGATGGCCCGCTACGATTGGGTCGCTCGCACGTTGCGCGGCGTCGTCCAGCGTCCGAACGATCACCAACCGACCATCAGTGATCGGATCGACGCCGTGCTAACGCACAAGTTCCTTGGCTCCCTGATCTTCGTGGTGGTTATGGCGCTCGTGTTCTCGTCGATCTTCGTCTGGGCGAATCCGCTCATGAACCTGATCGACGACGGGGTGGGCTGGGTCGGCAATCTAGTCAAAGCGAACATGGCCGACGGCCCCTTGCGGTCGCTGCTGGTCGACGGCGTGATCGGCGGCGTCGGTGCGGTACTCGTCTTTTTGCCGCAGATACTCATCCTGTTTTTCTTTATCGCGGTGCTCGAAGACTGTGGCTACATGGCGCGGGCGGCGTTTTTGATGGACCGGCTGATGGCGGGCGTCGGGCTGAGCGGCAAGTCGTTTATTCCGCTGCTCTCGTCGTTTGCGTGCGCGATTCCCGGAATCATGGCGACGCGGGTCATCGAGAATCGCCGCGATCGGCTGGCGACGATCCTTATTGCGCCGCTGATGAGTTGCTCGGCGAGGCTGCCGGTGTACGTAATTTTGATCGGGGCCTTTGTTCCGGCGAATCGATATTTGGGTGGCCTGGTTGGACTGCAAGGTTTGACGCTACTGGCGATGTACTCAGTAGGGGTGGTGACGGCGATCTGCGTAGCGTGGCTTCTCAAGCGGACGCTGCTGCGCGGGGAAACCCCGCCGTTTGTGCTGGAGCTGCCAAGTTATAAGGTGCCCGCCCTGCGGACCGTAATCTATCGCATGCTCGAGCGGGCCTGGGGATTCGTGGCCCGGGCTGGCACCGTGATCTTCGCGGTGACGATCGTCGTTTGGGCGCTGGCTTACTATCCGCGCTCGGATCAAGAGGTGAGCGCCGAGATCGCCGCGCAGCGTGGCCGGTTGCAATCGGCGACGGCAGCAGGCGCCGCTTACAACCGGGAGGCCGCGAGCAAGGAGCTGGCTGCCTTTGACGACCCAGACAACGTCGATCATTTGGCGGCCAGTTTGCATCAGCGATACAGTTTTCTCGGCCGAGCCGGACAATGGGTCGAGCCGGCCGTGCGGCCGCTGGGTTGGGATTGGCGGATTGGGTGCGCGGTGATCGCGTCGTTTCCGGCTCGCGAAGTGGTGATGGGCGTTCTGGGCGTGATCTATCATTTGGGCCGCGACGTGGACGTGAGCGGCGAGGCGGATCAGAACCGGCTTCGCGAGCAGCTTCGCGCGGCCCGCTGGGACGACACGGGCAAACCGGTGTATAATTTACCGGTGGCGCTATCGATCATGGTGTTTTTCGCGCTCTGTGCGCAGTGCGCGGCGACGCTGGCGGTGATTCGACGCGAGACGAACAGTTGGCGCTGGCCCGCGTTTACGTTCGCGTATATGACGACGCTGGCGTATGTCGCGGCGCTTGTGACCTATCAAGTTAGCAGCCGGCTATTTTTGTAAATGCGATGCAGAACGTTATTGCCATCTCGATCGTTGCCGTTGCCGCCGCTTATCTTGGGCGGGCAGCTTGGCTGCGTTTCTACGGGCAGAAGGGCGGAACGTGTGGGTCATGTCCTAGCTGCAGCTCGAACGACGCGGTTAAGTCGCGGCCATTGGTGACGATTTCGCTGGATATGTCTCACGCCAAGGCGCAAAGGCGCGAAGAGTGAGCGATTTCAGCTTTAGTGATTGGAAGTGTGTGAACCCTTTTCCTTTGCGACTTCGCGCCTCTGCGTGAGGCTCCTCCACCATGTCCACTGCGACGGATCGCACTTCTAAGACGTCGCTCCGTCAGGCCGGTTTCTCGGCGTCACAAAAAGGGCGATTGCAAACGAGACTGCTGGTCTGGTATGCCAATCACGCCCGCGATTTGCCGTGGCGGCGTTCGCGCGATCCGTATCGCGTTTGGATCAGCGAGATCATGCTGCAGCAGACACAGGTGGCGACAGTTCGCGATTACTTCGAGCGGTTTGTCGCGGCGTTTCCAGACGTGCGAAAGCTGGCGGCCGCGGATGAGCAGCAGGTGCTGCGACTTTGGGAAGGGCTCGGCTACTATCGTCGCGCGCGGCAATTGCACGCGGCGGCGAAAGTCGTGGCGGCCGAACACGATGGCAGATTTCCGCAATGCGTCGACAAATTGCAGGCGCTGCCGGGCATCGGTCGCTACACGGCCGGGGCGATCGCATCGATCGCGTTCGATGTGCGAGCGCCGATTCTGGAGGCCAATACGATTCGCCTCCTCAGTCGGCTTGTCGGCTACCGCGATGATCCGATGAAAACGGCCGGGCAGCGGCTGCTGTGGCAAACTGCGACGGACTTGCTGCCCGAAAGCGCGGTCGCAGAATTCAATCAGGCTCTGATGGAGCTTGGCTCGCTCGTCTGCACGCCCGCCGAACCGAAGTGCGACGAATGTCCGCTGGCTAAATTGTGTGCCGCTCACGCCGCCGGCTTGCAGCATTTAATTCCGCGCCCGAAGATCAAGCAGCGATTCACCGATTTGCACGAAGTGGCTGTCGTGATCCAAAAGGCGGGCCGCGTGCTGATGCGGCAATGCGGTGAAGGCGAACGCTGGGCTGGGCTCTGGGATTTTCCTCGCTTCGCAATCGAAGCAGAAGGCCCACTCTTCGCACGCAAGGAAATCGTGGCAAAGGTCCATGAACAAACGGGCGTCCGATGCACGCTTGGGCCGCTCTTGAAAACACTCAAGCACGGCGTCACGCGATATCGTATTACGCTCGATTGCTATCGTGCCACAGTCGCATCAGGCCAGGCGGCGAACAAAACTGATCCAAAGGTCCGATGGGTTGCGACAGGTAAATTAGCCGATTTGCCGTTAAGCACGACGGGCCGGAAACTTGCGGCCATTGTCGAACACGGAATCTCGTAGAACAGGAGGAGACGGCGGTAATTGAGAAGAAGTCAGCCTGTGCGCTCCGTTTCTTTAATATCTCCTGTTCAATTTTTCCCTAGTAGTCGATCGACCGCGGCGCCAATGTCTGGCTCGCGGGTCAGAGATTCGCCGACCAGGATCGCGTCGACGCCGGCCGCTTCGAGGCGCTCGATGTCCGTGTGCGTTTTGATGCCGCTTTCGGCGACGAGCAGGCAATCGTCGGGCACGTCGCGCCGCATGCGAATCGTGTGCTCCAAGTCGACCTCGAACGTGTGGAGGTTTCGGTTGTTGACGCCGACGAGCGTCGCGCCGGCTTCGAGGACTCGTGACAGGTTTGCCGGTTCGTAGAGTTCCACGAGCGGGGTCATGCCCAGTTCGATCGTTTCGTTGAAGAGCTTCCGCAGGTTGCAGTCGTCGAGACACTCAGCGATGAGGAGAACGGCATCCGCGCCGGCCACTCGGGCTTCGATGAGCTGGTGGGTATCGAGAATGAAATCCTTGCGAAGCACGGGGATTCCAACGGCCGCGCGAATCTGCGTCAGATATTCAAGCCGACCTTGGAAATAGGGCTCGTCGGTTAGCACGCTGATGCAGGTCGCGCCGTGGGCCTCGTAAATTTTGGCAATCGCGACCGGATCAAAATCTGCGCGGATCACGCCTGCCGACGGACTCGCCTTCTTCACTTCGGCGATGAGCTTGATTGGGCCGTCCACTGCCAGCGCCGCGAAGAAGTCGCGCACTGGCGGTGCAGCCGCGAGCCGTTTGCGCAGCTCGGCTTCTGGCAATGCCGTTTTTGCGCGCTCGACCTCAGTGCGTTTCGTCGCAACAATCTTGTCGAGAATCGTCGGCATTGCGATGGTCGCTACTGCTGTTGCTGCTGTTGCTGCATCTCGAACAACAAGAGTGGGACACCATCGCCGGGTTTCAGGTTCTTGGTGAGCTCGGCGAAACCGGCGTGGACTTGGGCCAGGGCGGCATCGATTTGCTCCGGCGGGCACATAGCTTTGCCGGGGAGCGGCACGTTGTCGATGTTCGGAAAAAGCTCGATCATGTTTCCTTCGGGATCGGCGATCACCGGCAGCAGGAAGCCCATGGCCCGCGGCTCCAGGCGATAGGCGATGCCGCGGCGATCGAGCTCAGCGCGGATAGCGTCCGTCTCGGCCACGACTTTCACGGCCATGTGGCCGTACGACGTGGGCGACGGCTCGGACTTGATCTTGCGGAACACGGCCGCGGCGCCGTCCCACTGCAGGTCCCACGGCCAGAACTCGATGAGCCCGTCAAAAACCGCCTCGGGATGGTTGATTTTCACAATCACGATGCCCAGGGCGGACATGACGGGGTGGACGAAGAATTGCCCATCGAACAAATCCGCGTACCATTTTCCTAGGGCCAGCGGGTCGCGGGCGCGAAAGGCATAGTGGAGAAGTTCGGATGTACGCATGGTTCCATTCCGACGTATGGACAGCGAATTGAGCCGAGGCGATGCCGACCGGGCGGCCGCGACTATCTTAACGCTTCTGCGCAAAAACGCTATCGTTGACAGCGGAGACGGAAATTGTGGACGTCCAAAAATGGCCAAGTCACCATTCCGCTTGCCGCAGGATGCCAGTATCATCGCCCCGATTTTCTCTTTCGCTAGCAGACCAACTTGCGCTCGGCCGACGCCGCAGCGCGGGCTGGATGCTGACTTGAATTCATCGCCATGACCAAGTTCCGGACCGAACGCGATACGATGGGCGAGATGCAAGTGCCGGCCGATGCTCTTTACGGCGCATCGACGGCGCGGGCGGTCGACAACTTCCCCATTGCGTTTGAGCCGGTGCCCGCGGCCGTGATTCACGCCTTCGGCCACTTGAAGGCAGCTTGCGCGGTTGCCAATCGCGAGCTGGGCAAGCTCGACGCCAAACTGGCCGGCGTGATCATCGACGCTGCCGAGGAGGTCGCCGCCGGCAAGCACGACAGCCACTTCCCGGTCGACATCTACCAGACCGGCTCCGGCACCTCAACCAATATGAACGCCAACGAGGTGATCGCCAATGTGGCGAATGTGAAGCTGGGGTTTGCGGTCGGCGCGAAGGGGCAAGAGGGCGCGATTCACCCCAACGATCAAGTGAACATGGGGCAGTCGTCGAACGACACATTCCCGGCCGCTATGCACATCGCGGCGGCGCAGGTCGTGAGACGCAATTTGATCCCGGCGCTGGAGCGGTTGCATCAAGCACTGGCAGCCAAGGCGATCGAATGGGACAAGATCGTCAAAATCGGCCGCACGCATCTGATGGACGCCACGCCGATTCGCGTCGGCCAGGTGTTTGGCGGTTACGCGGCGCAGGCGCAGTACGGAGTGGTACGGGCCGGACGGGCATTGCAGCGGCTCGAAGAGAATATGCCGATTGGGGGCACCGCCGTTGGCACTGGTATCAATACGCATCCGGAATTTGCGGCCAAGGTGTGCGCGGCGCTCTCGTGCGAGGTGGGCGGTCAATTCACCGAGGCGGCCAATCATCCGGAGGCCCAGGCGGCTAAAGATTCGTTCGTCGAAGCGCACGGCGAATTGAAAACGATTGCCGTTTCGCTTACGAAAATTGCCAACGACATTCGGCTGCTTGGCTCCGGGCCGCGGTGCAGCATCTTCGAGCTGACGCTGCCGGCCACGCAGCCCGGCTCGTCGATTATGCCAGGCAAAGTGAACCCGGTGATTTGCGAATCTGTGATGCAAGTTGCCTGCCGCGTGATTGGCAATGACGTGGTGGTGACCACGGCCGGCCTGGGCGGCATCGGCTCGCTGTTTGAGCTGAATGTGGCGATGCCGGTGATGATCGACGCTTTTATGGAGTCGGTGAAGCTGCTGGCGAACGTGGCCAATGTGATGGTGGACAAATTGCTTACGGGCCTCGAAGTCAACGCCGAGCGATGCGGGGAACTGATCGAACAATCGCTGATGATGGTCACGTCGCTCGCGCCGAAGATCGGCTACGAGCAAGCGGCGGCGCTGGCCAAAGAAGCTTTTAAGACGGGCAAGACGATTCGCGAGCTGTGCCGCGAGAAGAAGATTCTGCCCGAGGCGGAATTGGATGCCGCGCTGGACCCTTGGAAAATGACCGGACCACAGAAGTAACAAAGACAAGGAGATTGGGAGACAAGGAGACACGGAGGCCTCGATCGACGAGCATTCTCCTTGTCTCCGCCTCTCCTTGTCTTCCAGTCTTGATTTAAA
>DASYDU010000048.1:0-4259 GCA_036499445.1 Lacipirellulaceae bacterium | reverse complement strand
CAGCCGACCGAGCACGTCGCGCCACAAAACTCGCGCCAGATGTCAATATGCCGGTTCAAGCGTTCACAATCTCGCCGTCGGACAACTGGCAACGGACAACGGGCGCACCGGTTCGTCATTCGTCATCCAAATTTCGTCATTCCTCGCCGTGACCCCCGTAGTCAAATTCTGTCTCCCATTCCGTCGATCCTGCGATTCCTGTTCTCCTACCAAGAAACAAGAGAAACAGAGACCGCCTACCCAAGAACTACAGGTCCCCTTCGAAGAATACGCGTCCCCTTCGGCGCTCGGCCACGGTGGATCGCCAAGCCGCGCGGCGGGCTGGCCCGCTCTCCAACCTTTGCGTCAAAGCGGAAATTTACTGCGCAATCACGACCTATAAACGCAAACCGCGTTGGTCTAAAATACAGGATTGTCCCGGCCCAGTGCGGCGCTTTAAGATGTTTAGGCCGTATTCCGCGAGTAGCACTTATGTCTACCAAGTCGCCACCCCGATTCATGCACGTCGACAGGCCCCATCGGACTGCCCCGCTGGAAGAAATGGTCCGCGACGCCGTGATGAATCAGGCGGTCGTAGACGTCCATACCCATCTTTGCCCGCCCACCTTCGGCAGCCCGCTGCCCGGCCGCGGCGGCAAGGCCGATCCCAACGGCCTTTTGCTGTGGGGTATCGACGAGCTGATCACCTACCACTATCTGGTCTGCGAAGTCTTCCGGGTGGTGCCCCCGGCGAAGTTGCCCTACCAGAAGTTCTGGGCGATGACCAAGACCGAGCAGGCCGACCACATCTGGAAGCACCTGTTCCTCGAACACTCGCCGATCTCCGAAGCCTGTCGCGGTGTGGTCACGACGCTTCAGCTTTTGGGCCTCGATCCGGCCGAACGGTCGCTCGATCGCTATCGCCGCTGGTTTGCCGAGCAGACGCTCGACTCCCATGTCGACCACGTGATGGAGCTGGCCGGCGTGACGCGGATCACGATGACCAACGACGTGTTTGACGACAACGAGCGGGGGCGATGGCTCGCCGATCCGACGATTGGCGACGATCCGCGTTTTGCCGCGGTGCTGCGCTTCGACCTGTTGCTGCGGGACTGGCCCGCGGCGGCCCAGAAGCTCGACGAATGGGGCTACGCGGCCACGGCCGAGTTTACCGAAAGCTCAATTCAAGCGGCCCGCTCCTTCTTACGGGATTGGATCAAGCGGACCAAGGCAGTTTATGGCGCGGTCAGCCTGCCACCCGATTTTACCTACGGCGGCCCGGACGATCACTCGGATACAGCGGTCGTCCTGCGGAATGTGGTGATGCCGGTGCTCGAAGAGGCCGGCTTGCCGATGGCCATGATGATCGGCTCGATCAAGTTGCTCAATCCGGAGTTGCGCCTGGCCGGGGACATGGTTGGCCGAGCCGACGTCTTCAGCGTGGCCCGGATTTGCGAGGAGTTTGCCCGAAATCAGTTTTTGGTGACCATGCTCTCCCGCGAGAATCAGCACGAGCTGGCGGTGCTCGCCCGCAAGTTTGGCAATCTGATGATCTTCGGCTGCTGGTGGTGGCTCAACAATCCGTCGCTCGTCGAAGAGATCACACGCATGCGGGTCGAGTTGTTGGGAACGGGATTTATTCCCCAGCACTCCGATGCCCGTGTGCTCGAGCAACTGGTCTATAAGTGGGACCACAGCCGGCGGATCATCGCCACGGTGCTCGTCGACAAGTACACCGATCTGGCGGCCGCCGGGTGGAACGTGACGGAGTCGGATATCCGCCGAGACGTGAAGCAGATGCTCGAAGATCATGCGCGCACCATGACCGAGCCGCACGCTCGCGCTTAGCCGCGATTTCGCGCATCGACCGCAGCCCTTCGGGCACACCGCACGGCATAATCCGTAAGTTTTGCGCAGGGCTTGAGTCGGCATCCACGACAGGCCGAATCTTTCACCAAGTTGGGGTGTTCGCCAGATGCGGCGAAAGTGCGCCGCGCGACCTCGCGAAGAATCCCGATCTGTGGACTGTGCGGATTTTGTGGACGGCTGCAAAGCTCCGCGGACTTACCACTTGGCACGGGCCCTGGCTGCCGCATGCGTCGGCTGGGTGGTCGTGCCGTGTCGACGGAATCGACGGTGAATCATGCTCGTTCTCTCCCGGCAACGTGACGAAAGCATCATCATCGGCGACAACGTGATTGTCACGATCGTCGACGTTCGTGGGGATCGGGTCCGACTTGGAATCGACGCACCGCGCGAAGTGTCTGTCCATCGGCGCGAAGTGTACGATGCGATCCAGCGGGAAAATCAGCAAGCCGCTCAAATCCTGCCCGACCAGGCCAGACGGATCGCTGACGAGTCGTCCGGCACCCGCTAGTTGGGTCCATCCCTCGTCACTTGAGCACCGCTTGGCTACTGCCGCGCCTTCCTCTCCGATTTTTCACACCGGGCAGTGTGCGCGAAGCGTTCCGATTGTAGCGGCGCACACCTATCGAGAATCGGTAAAATCTGCCCGGTTGCATGGAGCGCCCCAGCTATCACAGCCGATATTTCCGCGTAAGGCGATCCCGGATCGCTGTGTACCCATAAAAAATTTCACGGTCGCCACGCCGTGTCAAGGAAGTGGCCTACGCTAGGAAAGAGTCGCACAGCTGGCTGGTGACGCGAGTCCGGGCCGGAATGTGAACCTCGTTTGGGGCAGGAAGTTTGTCAGCCGTATCGAGGAAATTGGTTTTCCTCGGCACACGCACACGCACGCGTGACCGGAAAGGTCCAACGGAGCAATCCGCTGGCTACCGTTCACGAGTCGACACAATTCCTTGCCCACAAGGGGGTTTGCAATGACTCGGATTAATACAAACGTCAGTTCGCTCGTCGCGCAGAATACGTTGGCGAGATCTCATGACTCTTTGAACCAAGCTCTTACGCGTTTGAGCACCGGTTTGCGAATTAACACCGGACAGGACGATCCGGCCGGTTTGATCGCCAGCGAAAATCTTCGCAGCGATATTACGAGCATCCAAGGAGCCATCAGCAACACCGACCAGGCGAACGAAGTGATCGGCACGGCCGACAGCGCCCTGGGCCAGGTGAGCTCGCTACTGAACGACATTCGCGGATTGGTGACGCAATCGGCCAATACAGGCGCCCTTAGCGATGCCCAAATCGCGGCCAATCAGTTGCAGGTCGACTCGTCCCTCAAAGCTTTGAATCGCATCGCACAAACGACCACGTTCCAAGGTCGTCGCTTGCTGGACGGCAGCTTGGATTTCATCACAACGGCCGGCACGGGCTTTGGATCGGTTTCCGATCTGAAGATCGACACGGCGAATCTGGGTTCGACCGGCTCGGTCAGCGTCGCGGTTAACATCGCGTCGGCTGCCACCAAAGCCCAAATCACGAACACCGCGATTCCGACGGCCACAACAGCAGCAGCAGCCACCGGAGCCGTAGTGCTAACGCACAACATCGCGCAGGCCACCGGCACCCTGACACTTGATACCGAGGCGACCGGTACCCTGTCTCTCGCCGGTCAAACGATCGACCTCAAGGCCAAGGACGGTGGTGATGCCGAAGCCGCCGAAGGTAACGCCGTTGCCCACTTAGCGGTGACGTTCAACGCCGGTTCTGCGGCCACATCCTACGACGCGAGCACCCATACGCTGAATGTCAGTGTCACGGCAGCGTCGGCCACAGCCACGGTAGCCGACGTGATTTCGGCGATCGCTGGCGGCAGTGACTTCGGAGCTGTGCTCCACACCGGCGGAACTGGCTCGACCACGGTTTCCACCGTTCAAGCCGCAGCAGCTACGTTTGCTCTGACGGGTGGTCAAGACGCAATCAATTTGACCGCAGTTGCGAGCGGCGACGCTGACGGCGCCGAAGGCAATGCGGTTGCGGCGCTGGCGATTACGTTTGGTGCCGGCTCGGCGGCCACGTCCTACGACGCGAGCACTCACACCTTGAACGTGAGCTTGACTCAGGCCGCGGGCACCGCTACTGAGCAGAACCTCCTTGACGCGATCAACGGCGGCAGCGACTTCACGGCGACCGCTGGTACCAACGCCAGCGCGACGATCGGAGCCGCTGACGATGCGACGGCCGTGGCCGCGCTCACTGGAGGTCGAGACGCAGGTGCCGGTACGATTACGGTCACTTCCGACACGACGGGTGTGAACACGCACACGGTGACCTTGACCGAAGACAACACGATCACCAACAACACCGCTGTAGCGGCGATCGACGGCAGCGGAAACATCGGCGTTAAGGTTCACGGCACT
>DASYDU010000047.1:0-4438 GCA_036499445.1 Lacipirellulaceae bacterium | reverse complement strand
AGCCTTAAGTAGATTCTACGGCGATACGAAAACAACAAATTCAAATCGCCATCGCTTATTTTAATAAGGCTAGCTCGTACCTCATCTAAAAGCTTGTTGACGATCTCATTTTGCCTTGTCGAAAGCTTGCGGACAGTCATTCGTGCCTCTTGTCCGACAACTTTATGAACTCTTTCACGAACATCGGAACGTATAAACCTTAGTCCGCTGGGTCAGCCCATCCCAACGGACATCCGGGTTTGGATCGGAACGAAATTGAACCCGCGCAAGCACGTGCGGCCCGCGCATTCATTAGCGAAAACAAGCATTCGCTGGCTCATCGAAGCTTCTGTTTCAAGCATCCCAGGCGACACGAAAACGCTTAGCATATGTATATTCGCATTTTGAGGTTTGTGATCGTATCGAATGTTCCCGGTGCCGCCAACCTCTGAGCCAGGCGCGACTGTCTGAGGCGGCGGCCCGTAGGCACAGTCAGCTAAAACTAGCCCGACTAGTAACGCGAGGTGCTTGCGGCTCATAGTTGACGGCCTCTTTCGTTATCCAACGGTCGTCCGAGAGAACTCGCCGTCGAAATTTGCGGCGAAACAAGCGCAGCGTTAGCTGATGGCCGAACCATCTACGTTTTTACGCCATGGGTTTTTTCAAATCGAAATTCTCTGAATAGTCGTCGGTGGCTTTCGACCATTCATCAGCCATCTTTGCGTCGAGACTTCTTAATTGCGCCGAATATCTCGCTACATCGGCCTGGGTCGGGTTCGGCGTTTCATAGATCAACTGCGCTCGAATGCCTTCTATTTCCGTCTTCATTCTGTTCTGCCAATTTTGCGCGCGGATGCAATGAAGGTTCTGCATCAACAATGTACAGGCACTGGGCACAATCGCGATTAGCCCAGACACTGGCCCGTTGTTGTAATAGATGCCGGCGACCAAGGACGCTACACCGGACAGAATTGCGACAACTATCAAAGCCTGATGATTAAAGGCGTTCCATCGGCTGTGGCGACGATGATATTGAATTCTGTTTTGAAGCTCTACCGAGAACTTATCGACTAGTGGGTCCGTAGCCATTTTTTTGTCCATATCTGTTTTTGGTTGAGGTCAGTAATCGTCCTTCTTGCTGCCTCTGGCGACAATCTTCAGCCCATCAGTAGACGCCGGAGCCTTAATGCCTCCGCTGGCGGCTATAAGCCAAATCTGGCCATCGTAAGAATGACGGGCATAGCGCTGGGGTAAATACCGCGCTCACTGAGAGTACTGTTGCAGAACCTGAGATGCATCGAATGCACCTTGCGCGCCCGGTTCATTGGCGTGGAACATCACTACCGTTGCCGCAGCAGAGGCGGTAGGAGCGCGTACCACCGTCGAACTTCCGAAGGTATTCGCAGTACCGCTCGCATAAGTGTTGGCGGTGCCTGATGTGAAGCTGCTGCCGTATGTACCGTTATAGTTGGTTGTCGCGTTGCCGTTAAAATTTGTCTGGCTGCTTCCGACAACGCCTGCCACCACAGAACCCTGATTCATAGACGCGTCTTGGAATCTGAAGTGGGAATAGCCTCTATCCAAAGTGGCCTTGGCTGCCGTGCGCATCGTTTGCGGCACAGTTTGACCAGTGAAGAGAAGTCCTCGTGATTGAGTATCAATGCGCACTACATTTGGCGCGAGCGGCATTTCTTGAGTTGAGATGCATCCCGCCAGCCCGAAAACCAGAATGACTCCAATAAGCGATTGCGCGCAATTTCGCGCATTTACAAAACGACTCATTTTCCCCCGCCACAGTCAACGAACGAGTTTCTTTTATTTGAGTGCATCATCCGTTCTATCGCGAATTGTGGAGGAATCGGCTGCGACCCGCAAGCCGCTGTACCGATCAGTCCGTTGTAGGTCAGACTGCTCAGTCCGCTATTCCTAGCGGCTTGTTCGGCACCATGAATCGCGCTGCCATTGCGCATGGCACATTCCGCGTCCCGCCGTCAGGTGGATAATCATAATCGCGCACGCTAGCCGAAGCCACGGCGCAAAAGGCTGAGATCGACGCCAAGACGGCCAAAAGCGCCAAGCGCATCGTTGCGGCATGGAATGCGCGTATCAGGGATAAGATCGCCGCTGACTTCTGGCCGTCAATCGGTACTGCCACCGCAAGCGGTCATTGTCGGCTCAATTACTGGTGCCCGGCCTGTCAGCAAGTCGGCGACGTAAACCTGAGAACGGTCGCGGATAAGCACCATGCAAGAGCGCCAATTTCGGTCCTCATTCCGAAACTGTCGTGCAAGAGTTGCTGCCCAAATTCGCCGCTGGCTGTGTTGCTGGATTTGACGTTGCCGGAAGCTTCGACTGGGCTACCGACGCTAGAAGACTTGCCGCAGCATGGCGTAACGCACATCCAGGTTTGGTGCGGACGCTGGCCGCACAGTTGCTCGCATCAAGGACTGATGGCCCTGGAGGGCCTGAACTTGAGACAGACTATCAAGGAATTTGCCGCCAGACTGAAATGCGCCGCCTGCGGCAATGTCGGCGGCCAGGCCATGCCGGTCTGGAAGAATGGCGGCTGGGACGGATCGGGCGCGCACCGGGGGAATTACTAATGGCGAGGAATGCCGTTGCGGCGGGATGTCACCGCTCCTCCTCTTCCGCCCCTCTACCATTGGCAGTCACACTAGGTCGCCGCAACTTTAACTGAGCGATTTTTCCTTTTGCATTAAACCCCCGCCGAGCCTGCGACCAATTTTTTGAAAATAGGGCTTGCGTAACTCGAATGGGCTTCGTTAACAGGATTTTCGCGCCCAGCAAGACGCACCGGTAGTGCAAAAAGCGCTTGCGTAACTTGATTTCGGACTCTTACAAGGGTTCTTGCGCACGATGTTGCGCCTCGCGGGTGGCTTTAAAACCCCTGCTGTCATAGCTGCCGGAATACGGACTAGAGCGCGCTCAGTCTCGAACTGCGCAAGTGTCGGCCCTCTCAAAGTATTCAAGCCCAGGCGCATTCATCGGGCGAATGCTGATCGTCATAAATCAGCGACGCATGCTGCTCCTGCCAGCGTTGTAGCGATGATGCGCGATCTCGCTGCCGAGGATCGATGCGCCATTCAATCTCATTAGTCACCACTGGAGCCTACAAATGACGTACCAAGCCATACGCATCTGCCAGAACCCAAGTTGCCGTCGCCTCATGCACGCTTTCCGGAAAGGACGCCCCCGGAAGTTCTGCTCCGACGCATGCCGTAGTGCCGTGCAACGCGCAAAAAAAATCGACACAGAATTCGCCAAATATGACCCCGGCTATAGGGGTAGCGCAGCGCCACAAAGCGTCAAAAATACCAAAGAAAAATCAATGGCCTGCAAAGGCGAAAATGGCGGTCGACCGATTCACGTTATGGCCCGCCCGGCCATCCCAACCGGCCTTTGGGAAATCGAGACGGGCCTTCCCGCGCCACCGACCGGCAAGATGACAGTGCTCGATCTTAAGACGCGCACGGTGACCTTCATTGATCAAACGACGAGTCACCCAGATGAAGCGGCAAATGATAACTCGGTCAATCCGATAAAAATCGCCGCCTGAACCATCGATAACAATGAGAACGCCACAATGGCCTGCTGTGCCGTCGACGAAAATAGTTCTTGCGTAACTCGGACGGTCGTCTTTATTCGTCTTTCACACGTTGGTGCGCATCGCTCTAAAGCCCAGTCTGCGAGACCGCTCGCTGAACGTCAGTCAATCAGCTAACTGGGGCTGTGTCGCTAGGCAGATGTCTTGCTCGATTTGGACTCCGGTCAAATATCGACACGATAGTCCGCATTGACAGCTTGATAGACAGCGTTCGATTGAATCGAACTTGACGATTCAACTTCTGTGCCGTTGCTAACCTCATACTAGTTTGCTAAAAACGGTATTGTTAGCGCATCGTGTTTTTACCGAGCGCTTTACATCTCCCAGCCTCCGAATTTGCCGGTTACGAGCGATAGCCTTGTTGGCACTCCTGCCGAAGGCCTTATCCAAATAAGATTCTTGTTTCTGAAGCATCTCTGAATGCCGTTCGGACACGCACGCTCGTGCGCCGTCACGCCAGCTTTCTTCAAACCCGGACACCCCATGGCTAAATTTCCGTTCTTCGCGAGGCTCGCGGAGAAAATGATCGACAATGGCTATGACAGCGTCGTGCCCGTGCTGCCCGGGCAAAAGAACCCGCGCTATAACGGCTGGACCGCCGGCTGCTATAAACCGACAAATCTTCGCTTCTTGGAAAATCACGTCCGGCAGTTTCCCAGCGACAGCATTGCTTTGCCCTGCGGTCGTCTCACAATCGGCATCGATATTGATAGTGATGATGCGGCAATGTCTCATGCCCTACAAACGCTCGCTTTCGAGGAACTAGGCGAGACGCCACTCATTCGCATCGGTCGTTGGCCACACCGGATGCTGGTTTACAGGCCCTCCGGCGTG
>DASYDU010000046.1:0-3358 GCA_036499445.1 Lacipirellulaceae bacterium | reverse complement strand
TTGACGATCGCCCCCAGGCCGCGGTCATCAAAGCCTCCCGCCACGTCCGCCGCCGTGCCGCCTTGGCTGCCATAGCCGGGCACAAGAAACCAGGCATGTGGCATCGCGGCTCGTAATTCGGACAATTGATGCGGGTACGTGGCACCCACGACGGCGCCGATGCTGCCATAGCCGCAGTCGCCCGTAGTCCGGGACGCCAGTTGCTCAATGTGCGCGGCAACACGACGATACAACGGTATGCCGTCCGCAATGACATCCTGAAACAGGCCGCTGCCCGGATTGGACGTTTTTACTAACACGAAGATGCCCGCGCCGCGCTCCAACGTGACGTCGACAAATGGCGTCAGGCTGTCGTCGCCCAAATATGGGCTGACCGTGAGCGCATCGGCATGCCAGGCACTCGCGCCTCGGCCGAGGTACGCGCGGGCGTAGGCCTCGGCCGTGCTGCCAATGTCGTTTCGCTTGCCGTCGACGATCACGAGAAGGCCGCGCGCTTGCGCATGGCCGATGACCTCTTCCATCGCGGCCATGCCGGCCGGGCCGAGCTCTTCGAAGAATGCGGCTTGAACTTTCACCGCCGGCACGAGCGGCGCGACTACGTCGATGACGTCGCGGCAGAATCGCGCGAAAGCGCGGGCCCGGGCTGCGCAGTCAGCGTCGGCGGCAGCGCGGAAGCTCTCTGGCAGAGACTCCCAGCGCGGATCGAGGCCGACCACGACCGGATTGCCAAGTCGTTTCACCGCGTCCGCCAGGGAATCGCCAAAGTGAGTGTGCGTTTGCATCGATGAGCGTTGGTTATCGTCGACGTTCTGGTCGTAAAGCGGAGACGTTCATCTCCAATCGAGGCGCCAATTATAGACGTTGCGATCATCACGCGACACGCTTGGCGGGAGGCGAATTGTGCCAAATGACACGCCGTTGTCAAGCGCCTGCGGGGAGCGGTGGTAAAGGATGCTACCGGCCGCGTGCGGAGGGAAAAGATTGAGCTGAACTGACAACTTTCGATTCAATGCCCCTGCCCGCTTGCGGGCCGAGGGTTTTTTTGCTCAGCCAAGTAGTATCTTTTGCTGCTCAGCGATGATGCGGTAGCACTCACAACTACCAGACTCCAAGCCCTTGCGGTCAAGAATTGTTATTTCGCCCCGATTCGATTGAATCCAGCCACGATCCTGAATAGGTCGCAAGACGTCGGTCACACTCGCCCGACGCACGCCAAGCATGAGTCCTAGGAATTCGTGCGTCAGCGGAACGGCGTCACCGTTGACGCGATCTTGCGACATGAGGAGCCAGCGGCAGCAACGCTGCGTGACGGAATGCAATCCATTGCATGCAGCCGTTTGCATCGTTTGAGTGTGAAACGCGGTTTGGCAGCGGAGTATCAGGTCTCGAAATTCCTCATTCTGCTTAGCGATGTCCTTAAGCACTGCCGCATCGACACGGTAGCCGTGTCCGGCGAGCTGAACATAGTATTGGTAAGGTCCGGCGTTGGCGCCGAAGAGCGACCCGGCGCCTGACACGCCTTCCCTACCGATGGTGCCCACCTCGATGCTTCGGCCGTCGTCCATCACGGACACGACGGATATCATTCCCGCTTCGACAAATAAGACGTCTTCGATCCGCTGGCTTGGCTGGTAGAGAACCTGCTTTATTTTGAGTTCGATGTGATGCAGGTGCGGTCGGATGGTTTCGAGTTGCTGCGGCGAGAGCCGCGACAGAATGGCGTTTCTAAATTCGCCCGACGATCGACTCTTTGCCATTACCATACCCTCGAGAGGTCGGCCAACGGCAAAGAGGAGAGTCCCAAGAGACCCAACTACCTTGATGACGCGGGTTGACGGTTTAGTTGATTCGTGTTTCGGCTCCTAAAACGATTGAGTTAGGACATTGCATTATACCGAAACCGCGACGATAAGTCTTTACCTGTATAGTACTTTGTTGGTACGCCTCCGTACTGAAGGCTGGTTTTGGCTGGTCAACAATAGAGTCTTGTTGCGTCGAACATAGGCCCAGTCTGCAAGCGGGGAGATCGTGGAAACAAGCAGCGCATTCCAATTGACTATGGGCGAAGATGCCTGGCAATTGTGTGAACGTAAAGACCGATTTATCGCCATAGCGGGCCACGAACTGCGTAATGTTCTTTCCCCGATTGTCGTTTCGCTAGACGCTCTGGTGCAATTCTCGGAAGACGAGCGGCAAGCCGAATTATTGAGAATCGCGTCCGACCACGCGAAACAGTTATCCCGACTGATTGACGATCTATTTGATGCATCACGATTGGCCTCGGGAAAGTTGGAGCTTCGCAAAGAACGGGTTGATCTGCGAAGTGTTTTTGAGCGAAGCGTGGGCGCTGTTCGCCCCGCCGCCGAGCAACGTGGTCAAGAATTGCTGGTGACAAAGTGTGATGATCCACTTTGGACGGATGCAGACCCACTTCGACTCGAGCAAGTCTTTCTCAACTTACTCAACAACGCTATTAAGTACACGCCGAACGACGGATGCATTTGGCTACAAGCAACCCGAAAGAATGGCACGGCAATTTTCCAGATAAGAGACAGTGGCCGTGGAATTCGTGCGGAAATGATTCCTCGAATCTTTGACTTTTTCAGTCAAGGCGACAATCAGCGAGGTCTCGCTTCGACTGGCCTCGGAATCGGATTGGCAATGGTCAAGTCTCTTGTCGAAATGCACGGCGGCACCGTATTGGCCCGCAGCGATGGGCCAGGCTGCGGAGCCGACTTCAGTGTGCGATTGCCACTCGTCGGTTGGGCCAACTAGGATCGAGACAATAATAAATGACATCGCAACATCTAGCCGATTTGGTTCGCGACTTTTGTGATGTCAAAGACTGGGACGATGATGCGGCGATCATCGGCGCGTATGCGAGCGCCGGGGGCAGGCCACTCTTTCCTGATCCGGCGAAACTCGAGCAGGTGATCGCACAGTGTGAATCGCTCGGCGATTTCGATCTGGCAATCGATGGCGCTCTCAGGTACGCCTAAGCCGCTGCCTGCACTGCCATCTACAGAATCTCGGCCGACATCACCAATTTGTACGCTTCTCGGCGGGCAACTGAGCTTTGGTGTTAGGCGGCTCGACCGAACCCAACAGAGCGCCCTGTGTCTATTGGTAAGATTGGCTCGTTCCTTGCCGCAGCCTCAGAAAACAATGAACGCGATCCTCGATTACATCGCTCCGTATTTGACGGATACTGATGATCCGACCCTCTGGGAGTCCGTTCTTAAAGTTGCGTGCAACGACCTCTCCACAGAAGTATCCGAATCGGAATCGAATCGTGAGGTCTTTCTAGTTTTAGGCGCTTGTTCATCTTGGCTTCGGCCACATCAAACACGGTGGCGGG
>DASYDU010000045.1:0-3860 GCA_036499445.1 Lacipirellulaceae bacterium | reverse complement strand
CAACGTTTTCTTGGCTTTAGGTGGCGTCGATCGCTGGCATCCGTTTCCCTCGGCATCGTCGTATTGGTGATCGTCGGCTGTTCTCGTAGCGAGTTCGAGTCCCAAGTTTCTGGGAAGGTAATGCTCGACGGGAAGGGAGTTGGGCCGGGCACGATTATTTTCGCAATTCAGGGTGCCGAAACCGGAAACCCGGCCACCGGCGCGATCGATGCGAGTGGCAACTACTCGTTGAAGACAAGCCGTGCAGTTGGCCTCAAGTCGGGGCACTACCGGGTGTGCGTGACCGTTTTCGAACCGACTCAAGGACAACCGGGAGAACGTGTATACGGACCATCGAAATGGCTCACGCCCCAGAAGTATGGGTCGCTCGATACTTCTGGGCTCGAATACGACGTGAAGGCGGGCAGCAACGCGATCGACATCGAACTGAGCTCGAAGTAAGCGGCGGAATACTTATGCCGCTGTCTTGTGATCCGATGATTTTGCTCGCCGAGACGGTTGAGGCTTTGTCGGCCGCATTTGCGCGATAAGCAGCCGGCGGAGATGTTCAATTCCCGGTGACGGTTCGACCTGGGCCGGCATTCATCACGATCGAAGCGCTCTGGCCGACGTGTTCGAACGAGAGTACCCCCAAGGGGATTCGAACCCCTGTCGCCGCCGTGAGAGGGCGGTGTCCTGGGCCTCTAGACGATGGGGGCCAGTTTCCAAGGGGGAAGGCGGAGAGCGGAAGGGGGACGCCTTGCGCTTGCCATTCCCAAGGGTTCAAGTATCGGGAATGAGGGCGGTGATGGCAAGGGCGCGCTGCGTGTCCGGAAGGCGTGCCGTAGCGAGATTGCGGAAATTGCAAATTGACTATTGCAGTTTTTCAATCGTCAATTTCCAATGCTTTCCCCCTCCCCTTCGGCCCTCCGCCTTAGGAAGTGATTCCCTTCGTCAGCGCCATGAACGCCGTTTCCAGATTGATTTCATCCTCGCGCAGTAGCTTCAGCTTGTGACCGGCTTTGACGAGCATGCTGGCTAGGTCGCTGTATTCTTGGATGCCGCCGTTTTGATGGTTCTCGACGAGTGTCACGGTAAGGAATTCCGGACCCGGCTCGACGCGCTCCACGAGCGCGTGTGCGTCGAGCAATTTCGCGGCCGCCGCTTGATCGCCGGCCACGCCGATGTTGAGGACGGTCTGACGCCGGACTTGCTTGAGCACGTCTGCCACTGCTGCGTTCACGATCAGCTCGCCGCGCTCGATGATGCCGATCTTGTTGCAGACGTCGGCCAGCTCCGGCAGGATGTGGCTGGAGACCATGATCGTCTTGCCCATCGCGCGCAGTTCCTTGAGCAGCCGGCGAATCTCGATGCGAGCGCGCGGATCGAGGCCGCTCGCCGGTTCGTCGAGCAAGAGGACTTGCGGATCGTGCAGCAGCACGCGCGCCAGCCCCAGCCGCTGCGTCATGCCGCGCGACAGACTGGTGACGAGCGCTTCGCGTTTGTAACCAAGTTCGACCAATTCCAGCACTGACTCGCAAACCTGGCGGCGCTTCGGGCCGCGAATTCGATAAGCTGCCGCGAAGAACTCCAAGTATTCGATCACCTTGATGTCGTCGTAGACACCGAAAAAGTCGGGCATGTAGCCGACGATGCGGCGAATCTCTTTGGGCTTGGTGTAGATCGAGTAGCCGCCGACGTAGGCCTCGCCCCAAGTCGGATTGAGGAGAGTGGCCAGAATTCGCATCGTGGTCGTCTTGCCCGCGCCGTTCGGGCCGATAAAGCCGAACACGTCCCCTTGTTCGAGCTTCAAGTCGATCGAGTGGATCGCGAACAGCTCGCCGTATTTCTTCGTTAAGTCGCGGAGCTCAAGCATCGGTGAGTGTTCAGGGTTCGGGGTTCAGGGATTAGGTTCGGAAAGACGGGGCTGCGACGGAACGGGAAACACCACACGATACACGATGGTCGACGCGTCGTCGCTAGCGGCGAGCGGCTGGCCGGATTTGCCCTCCACCAATTGACTGCCCGAGCCGGCGCCTCGCGCCACGAAGATGGCCCGACCTAAATCCAAGAGGCGGCTCAAATCGCAGTGTTGTTGATAACGATTGGGGAGACCAGCAAAGGCTGGCCCACCCAGAGCGTCATAGAACATCATCGCCTCGATCAATTCGCCCGGCGTGGCCTGGTCTGGGAGGAAGATTTTTTGCACCGCTCCGTCGCCTTCCAAGGCAGTCGAGGGCCGCACGCGCCGGGTGAGCAGCGTCTTCGTGTGAATTGGATTGAGGGACGGCCCGAGCTCGATTTGTTGTCCTGGCCTGAGATCGCCGAGCCGATAGCCCCATTGGCCATAGAGCAGGCAAGCGTCGGCAAGTACTATGTCCGATTCATTTTTCAACGTGCCCAAGACCAAGCCGTCTTCGTCCACTTGGAGATCGGCGGCCGAACACGGCGGCGCGGCCGGCGCGGTCCATAGGGCCGTAATCGACTTGGTTGACCCGGTCAGAATCGGCACTCCTTCGAGCGCGTCTAGTTGAGGCCCGAACCGATAGCCGGTCCGCGCGATATCGAGCGCGGCGCCGCCGGCATGCATTCCGCCTAGTCCCGAGCCGGCGAGCCCAAACCACGACAGCAGCGTCTCGGCCGACTCCGCTGTTTGGCCGCCGGGAAGTCGCGGTGCAAACTTCAAATCATATTGCTCCGCGTGCGGGCTATAAAGCGTCGACCAGTAGCTGCCCCGCGCGCGGGCGGTCGACAGATCAAAATCCACCAGCTCCGCCTGATTGAGATGCGGCTGCGTCCCTTTGCTCCAATGGGTCAGCCCGGCCGCACCGCAGCATGTCGCCAGTACGATCAACGGAAAACTGATCCAGGCAAACATTGGCCGGCCGACAAGCTTGTGGACGAAGAAGTAGTCGAGCGGCCCAAGAACCAGTAAGTAGGCCAGGATCAATGCCGCCACGACAGAAAACGTGATCGTCGTCACGCCGACAAACGTGTGGCCAAGTTGCTGGTGCAGGGCGCCCGAGAGGTCGCTGTATCCCAGCGATGTGAGCCGTTGTGGCTGGGTTTCGCCGTCGGCGGACGAAAGGTAGGGCCGCAGCACCGCCCGCCAAAACGCATTTCGTCCCGACCAATCGGCAAGCGGCGGCCGATCGAGATCCAAACCGACAAACGCCAGTTCGCCAAAGCCCCGTGCGGTACGAACTACGATCGGCAATTCGTTGCCGCGCCCGAACACTTCGACTTCGCCCACAACGTCGGTGAGTCGCGGCGTGGCGATAGCCAGTTGGGCCCCGGCTTTTCCAATCGGCGCAGTCGAATCGGCAAAGTTCTCGAGGCTGCGCGTCTGCGGCAGACGAATCAACTCAGCGAACTTCCCGGGCGCCAAACTTGCCAGCGGCCCCGAGTCGCCCAGTAGTTTTGGCGAATTGGCACCGCAGCAAAGCACCAGCCGGCCGCCCAGTTCCACCCAACGTTGGAGTGCGGCAAATCGCGGCTGATCCGCGGCCAACTGTCGGCACAGCTCGACGTCGGCCGTCGTCAGCACCAAGAGGTCCACCCCTTCATAGCCATACCACTCGGTCGGCAATTGATCGACTCGCTCAACGTGGACCACTCGGCGGCCGAGTCTCGCTTCGATTGGATCGTGATCGGGAAATGCCTCCGCCAAACCGGCCGGGGAATCGCCGATTTGTAGGATGAGCTCGCTGGTCGCGGTCAGCGACCGTACGTGTGTGCCATCCGGCTGAATCTGGCTCGTAAGCTCACGATGGTCGACGACTTCGTCTCCCTCGAGGAGCGCAATGCGAATCGGGCTTCCCAGGCGGCCCACCTTGGCGTAGAGCAACGTCGACGTGTTACCTTCACTATTGGCTGCGGCG
>DASYDU010000044.1:0-8431 GCA_036499445.1 Lacipirellulaceae bacterium | reverse complement strand
AAGTCTGGCCCGATCTCGTGCGCCACGCCGAAGATCGCGGCGTGCGAATCGCCATCGAAAACTGTCCGATGCTCTTCCGCGACACCTGGCCGTTCGGCAAAAACCTGGCCCGCACGCCGGCCATCTGGCGCCGCATGTTCGAGACGATCCCGTCCAAGAACTTCGGCCTGAATTACGATCCATCCCACCTCCGGATGCAGCTTATTGATCCGATCGCGCCGATTCGCGAATTCGGCCCGCGAATCTTTCATGCCCATGCCAAGGACATGCGCATCGACGACGATCGGCTGCAAAACGTCGGCTCGCTCGAGCTCCCCATGGAGCGCAGCACCGCCAAGATCCCCGGCCACGGCGACGTCAACTGGGGCGATTTCATTCGCGCACTTTCGGATGTTCATTACAGCGGCGCAGTCTGCGTCGAAGTGGAAGACGAAGCGTTCACGCACACTCTTGAGGGCAGACAGCGGTCGCTAAGGATTAGCCGCGATGTGCTCCAGCCGCTGATCACGTAACTCGCTATGGCACCGCTCAGCAAATGGATTGACGGCCTCGCCGTGGACGGCAACGTGAGCGACGCCGCCCGCAAGTCACTCGAAGCCCGTCTGGCCACGGTCGCGTATTGGTTGCCGCTCGCCGCCCGCCCGGTCGACGGCGATTTGGAACGCATCCATCAACTGCGTGTCGCCACGCGGCGGGCCGTCGCCGCGCTCAAACTTTACCGCGATTGGCTTCCCGACGGGCCACGCCGCTGGATTATCAAGCGGCTCAAGAAGATTCGCCAAGCCGCCGGCGACGCCCGCGATCTGGACGTTTTGACGGCGAGGCTTCGGCGCGGCGATGGCGACCGAACCACGGAAGTTGTTGCGCTGCTGGCCGACCAGCGCGCTTCGCTCCAGCCGCCAATTCTCGCCATCGCCGATCGTTGCCATGAAGACGATCGTCTTCATCAAAAGACATACAAACTGATCGAACGAATTGGCCCACAGGACGCGGCGGCAGCCAACCACGATCCGAATTTCCGCATTTGGGCATCCGTACGCCTGCACGACGTCGCCGAAAAGTTCTTTGCCGCCGAGCCGGGCGAGGGCGCCGATTGGTTAGCCCTCCACCAATTCCGCATCGTCGGCAAGAAGCTCCGCTACACGATGGAACTGCTTGCACCGGCGTTTGGGTCGGAGCTGCGCGATAGTTTCTATCCCATCGTGCAAGAGTTGCAAGAGAAGCTCGGCAAGATCAACGACTTCGTCGTAGCACGGGAGATCCTGCAAAAGCTCAGCGAAAAGAACGGCAGTTCCGCGGCGAAAGACCAACTCAACGAATTGATCGGCGAACAAGAAACGTCACGCGATCGCGCAATTGCGGACTTCCGCGCCTGGTGGACGGCCGATCGCGCCGCCGCCTTGCGCGCTGATTTGATCGGTTGATTTCTGCCTATCGTTTCTTTGCGCATTTTGCATCTTGGCGGCTTCGCGCGCACACGCTGTTGAGCGACGACTGTTTTTTCGCGCAAAGCTGCCAAGATGCAAAGGGCGCAAAGGCGAAAACGAATTCGTATCGCGTTCTCGGCTGTTATGGACCTAGGAGAGAAACTCCTATTGGCCGCTGAATGTCACCTGCAAGTCTCTCGCTGCCGCGAGCCGGCGCAGATACTCGACCCGCGGAATCTCGACTGCTCCGAGCCGGCCCGTGTGCGGTGTCCACTGCTGAACATCGAGCAACTGATAGCCGCGGCTGCGCAAATGCTCGACCAGATTC
Source organism: Lacipirellulaceae bacterium (assembly GCA_036499445.1). Taxonomy (GTDB): domain Bacteria; phylum Planctomycetota; class Planctomycetia; order Pirellulales; family Lacipirellulaceae; genus DASYDU01. Next base: position 6,676 of record DASYDU010000044.1, on the reverse strand, counting down.
ACAACCGCGACCTTTGACGCATCGGTCACGCGATGAAACATGCTCTCCGCGGCAAACAGCCCGCCGATCGCCACGCCGTACGAACCGCCCGCCAACTGACCGTTGCGCCAAACTTCGACGCTGTGTGCGTGGCCCAGCCGATGCAGCTCGCAATAGGCCGCGATCATCGCGGGTGTCAGCCAAGTCTCGCCGGCGCGCCCCGTAGTCGTTGCGCAGCCATGGATCACGGCCTCAAAATCTCGATCAAGCGTCGCCGCGAATTTGCCGCTGCGCAGCGTCCGCGCAAGTCGCCGCGAGACGTGCAGGCCATCGATCTCGAGAATTGCCCGTGGGTCGAGCGACCACCACGCCATCGGCTCATCATCCCAAACTGGCCAAGGAAAGATGCCGTGTCGATAGGCGTCCAGCAGCCACTCTGGCGACAATCGGCCGCCGACGCAAACTAGGCCGTCGGCGCTGGTCGCGAGCGGCGAAGGAAAGAACCGCGGCTCGAACAGACCAACGTCCGCCAGCGATCCGGTCGCCACCGCATCGGCCGGCACAAATAATTCATCGGAGTCTTGGGGCAGCCGGGCCATCAATTTCGAGCATAGCCGCCAACGCGTGTCGCGGGGAGGGCGAGGCTCCTGCCGAGCCACGACGTCGCTAATCGCGCATAGGCTCAGCGGGAGCTTTGCCCTCCCGTCGCTTCTATAACCCAGTCAGCCCCAAGAGCTGGACCCACTCGGCACTACCGAGCCGGCCCGACTCGTCCTGTTCGACATAGCTCACGCGGCAGGAAAACGCCGGCCGCACCCAGACGGCATCCGATTGCACGTCGAGAAACGGCCGATCAGAGCGCGCCGCGACGAGCGCCTTGGTGAACGCGGTAAGTTCTTTTCCTTCCAGCTTCGGCGTGACCGAGCAGGCGTAGACCAGTTTGCCACCGAGCGCCGTCCCCAGCACCAGCGAAAGGACATTGCCATCCTTATCCGCGTGGTAGCCGAGGATCACGCAGTCGGTCTTTTGCCGAGGCTTCGCCGCTGGCTTGGGCTCCGGCTTCGATTTCTTTCCGGCCCCGTCCACGTTCGCTTTGCCGGCGAAGTCGCCGATGGCGCCTGCCAGGTCTTTATTGCCGTTGTCTTGGACCTTTGCCGCCTGCGCCATGACGGCTCCCATCAAGTTCTGTTTCGGCGGTTCCTTGAATCCCCAATCCCAGAGCCGCTCGTACGGAATGCCGCCGATCACCAGCACGGCCAGGTCGGCCGCCAACAAGCCGTTTGCCGCCGCGTTGGTTATCCACAGCCGTTTCGGCAATGCTCGAAATGCTTTCCCCCATAGCTTCATAGGTTTGAGGAACATGTCGAGGACGCCAACGTCCGGATCGTCGCCCGCGACAATCAATAAGTTGAGCAAATGGCAGCCGAAGAATATCAATTGGCCCCCAGCCAATTGTGTCAGGGCCCAAACCGTGCGAATGGAGCTGTCCGATGGCGCGACTAGCCGCACGGCGACGCTCTCGACGACGACGGCCGCGGCAGTTCCGATCATGATCCACGCCCAACGTGGCAATAGCGTCAGCCAGACTTGCAAATGGGACGGCTGAGGCTGCGGCGTCGCGTCGGCCTCGGCATGATCGCCATAGACTTCGTAGTCTTGATCCACTTCCAGGTACGTTCCCAGGCTCGCGTACCAGCCGCAATGGCGGCAAACCGTCACTACGTCCGACTTCAGCGGCGCTTCACACTTTTCACATAGCGGGCCAGTCCAGTCGGAATTTTCGCTGACTTCCGGCGAGTCGCACGGGTCGAGCGTGGCCGTGCCGCCGGAATTCAGTTCATCAAACTCGGACGATGCAGCATCGTACGACTCGAAGGGCGTCTTCATAGTGGGCGGCCGTATTCAAGTTTGCCTGGGCAGATGAAAGGACGATACGAAAGAATACTTTGCCGCGGTAGCCGCATGCCCGACGAGCACCCAACCCAGCCGAACAGGGGCCGCCCAATTGCGCCGATTACGCCGATTGCGTCGAAATTCCCAGCCAATCGCCTTGCTCGCGGCAACCGTCTATAATCATCTCATGTGCCCTGCCTATCCTATTCCTTGACGGGCGCATCGACCTCGCGCTCGCGATGTGACGGTGCCTTATGGCAGATTCGAACTACGATCCGGCTAGAATTGTAGCCTCTGGTGCGGCGCCCTCTCCCGCCGACCCGCCGGCCTCGGGCCGGGCCGGTCGCCTGTTGACGTTGCTCGCCGCTCTGGCGGTCGTGACGGCTTTGCCCTACTTGGTTGGCCAGGTCGTTTACCAAATTCGGCTCAATCAATTGCAGGCTGGAGTCGACGTCGCCACCAAAACTCTGACCGGCCTCAAGCCACAACTTAGCGACTTCGAGCTCGCCTCGCGGATGGTTGCCAAGCGCCTCGATCCGAGCGTAGTGAGCATCGTGCTCCCCGGCGATTTCGGCCGCGACGGGCAGGGCTCGGGCGTGATTGTCGACGCCGCCGGTTATATCGTGACCAACTACCACGTCGTCAGTCAGGCCACCACGATCGAAGTGCAGCTCAGCGATGGCCGGCGCACTTCGGCCGCCGTCGTCGGCGCCGACGACCTGCTCGACCTCGCCGTGCTCAAGATCGACTTGCCGAATTTGATCGCCGCCGAATGGGGCGATAGCGAGGAGCTCGAAGTCGGCGACATGGTCTGGGCCGTGGGCAGTCCCTATGGCCTCGACCGCAGTTATTCCTTCGGCATCGTCAGCGCCAAATCCCGCCGTAGCGAGAGCGGCCTCACGCGCGACGCCTATCAAGAGTATTTGCAGACCGACGCCGCGGTGAATCCGGGCAACAGCGGCGGTCCGCTGCTCAACATCGCCGGCCAAATCATCGGCATCAACACGGCAATCATTGGCGTCAAGTATCAGGGCATCAGCTTTGCTATTCCCAGCAGCGTTGCCAAACAGGAATACGATCAGCTTCGCGCCAAGGGAACCATCGAGCGGGCGTGGCTCGGGATTGAGCCAGACGAAGTTCCCAACGACGTGCAAAAACGGCTCGGTTTGTCGATCGGCGAAGGCGTATACGTCCATAGCGTGAGACGCAATACGCCCGCCGAGCGCGCAGGTATCCAGCGCGGCGACGTGATCCTCAAATGGAACGACTTCGTCGCCGCCGATCCCACGCTGCTTAGTCGGGCCATCGCTGCCACCAAGATCGGTTCGGTGGCCAAAGTCCGACTCGTGCGAGGCGAAATACACGAGGGCGCGGCCGCGGCGAAAAGGACCGAATTCGACCTCAACGTTACCGTCGAACGCCGAGCCTGGAGCGTGCCCGAGAGTCCCCGCGAGCCGGAACAACCACAGGAATGACGGCCGCTCCGCCGAACCGCACGCAGCCAGAATCGTCATCGGAGGACAACTATCGTGAGTCTCGGCCCGGGATTTGATGCCAAGGAGCAAGTCCGCCAGGCGATCGACATTGTCGATCTGGTGGGCGGCTACATCCAGCTCCGCAGGCAAGGCCGCAACTTCGTCGGCCTCTGCCCCTGGCACGATGACAGCCGGCCGAGCCTCAACGTCAATCCCGACCGGCAATCTTGGAAGTGCTGGGTCTGTGACGTCGGCGGCGACGTGTTCAGCTTCGTGATGAAGGCCGAGGGCCTAGAATTTCGCGAGGCGCTCGAACTATTGGCGGAGAAGGCTGGCATCGCGCTGCGGCAACCAGGGCAGGGCGGCCACGACGATTCGCAGCCTTCCGGTGCGCAGGCGGGCGACAAACGCGTGCTGCTCCGCGTGATGGCCTGGGCCGAAGACCAATTTCACCGCTGCCTCGTCGACTCTCCAGAAGGGGAGCCCGGCCGCAGCTACCTCGCCGAGCGCGGCATCGCGCGGGAGAGCATCGGCCGGTTTCATCTCGGATACGCGCCGCAAGACTGGACCTGGCTGCGCGATCGCATTCGCGGCACCGATTGGTCCGCGCCGCTCGCCGAACGGCTCGGCCTATTGCGCCGCAAAGAGATCGGCGGCGAGCACTACGATTGGTTCCGCGGCCGCGTGATGTTTTCGATTCGCGATGCTCGTTCGCGGCCGATCGCCTTCGGCGGCCGCGTGCTGCCGCAGCTAGCAGGCGAGCGCGATGCCAAATATATTAACTCGCCCGAGACGTCGCTGTTCTGCAAGAGCCGCGAATTGTACGGCCTCGACATGGCCCGCGAAGGGATCGCTCAAGAGCACGGTATCATCGTCATGGAAGGCTATACCGACACGATCATGGCCCACCAAAACGGCCTCACAAATGTGGTTGCCGTGCTCGGCACCGCGCTTGGCGAAGGCCACTTGCAATTGCTGCGCCGGTTCACTGATAGCATCACGCTAGTGCTCGATGGTGATGATGCGGGCCGCCGCCGCACAAACGAGATCATCGACTCGCTGCTGGCACTGTTTGTAAAAAATCAAGTCGATCTGCGAATTCTGACCTTGCCAGAAGGACTCGATCCGTGTGATTTTATTGCTACGCATGGAAGCGACGCGTTCCGGCAGTTGCTCGCGACAGCCGTCGACGCACTAGAACACAAGTTTCTTTCGGTGACCAAAGGATTGGACATTTCCACCGATACCCATCGTGCCGCCCAAGCCGTTGAGCAAGTGCTCGCGTCGTTGGCCCAATTCCGGCCGGCCGCGGCGAGCGCCGCTTCGACCCCCGTCCTCTTGCGCGAGCAGCAAATGCTTGGCCGCGTGGCCCGGCAGTTCCACGTGGCCGAGGAACAGCTCCGCATCCGCCTCGGTGCGCTCCGTCGCGCCGCGAAGTCTCGCCAGGCGACATCGACGGCAACCGCGATGAGCCCGCCTTCGAAGCAGTCCGTTCGACTCGCCGACCTCACCGCCTGCGACCGGCTTCTGCTGGAAGTCGTGCTTTCAGAACCGCAAAACATTCCGCGTATCGAATCGCTGATCGGCCCAGACGAAATCGAGTCGCCTGTCGTGCGGCAGATTTATGTGACTTGCCTGCGGCTTTCCGAGGCAGGCCAGCGGGCCGACTTCACGCGACTCGTGGCCGAGTTCGACGACCCGAGCATAAAGAGCTTGCTCGTCGACTTGGACGAATCTGCCAGCGACAGGCCACCGGCGGAGCCGGAGCGTTTGTTGCAGGACCTCGTCGCCGCGTTCCAGCGGCGGCACGAGCAGAGCGAACGTCGCAGAGCGCTCGCCACAAGCCAGCAAGACGAAGATTACGCGCTCGCCGAGCTCGATCGATTGCGCACGACGAAGCATGCCGAAGGACTCAAACTTTGGGAACAGAAGCGGAGATAGATCGCAACAGAATCGATCTCAGCTCCCAGATCATCCTCAGAGAAAAGGAGAATTCACCAACTAACTACTGACAACTTACAACTGACTGCTTTCAGAAAAGCCGGCGGACGGGATCCTTGCTCACGGATGGGCGGGTGTCCAGCCGGTGGTCGTTGTGTCGGCCGTTTCCCGCAAACGTCGGCGTGTCGCAACGATCTTCGCCCCTCGAACCAGCCGCACAGGATGTGCGGGAGGAGCCGAATCATGTCATCCCGTCTCGAACTTAATCTGCAAGAATTGCTCGCCAAGGCCAAGGCCCAAGGCTTTCTGACCTACGAAGAAGTTAGCAGCTTTCTCCCTGACGAAGCCGTTGGCACCGACCGCATCGACGAAATCCTCTCGGCGCTCGACGCAATCGGCATCGAGCTCGTCGATGGCCCCGACGCCCACAAGCGCGAGCTGGCCGAAGACAATTCGCGTCGCGAAACTGGCGACCGCTCGTTCGTGCTCAACGACGGCATGCCGGCCGGATCGAGCGATCCGATTCGGATGTATCTCTCCCAGATGGCCGACATCCCGCTGCTCACGCGCGATGAGGAAATCGGCCTGGCTAAGAAGATCGAGCTCACGCGCAAGCGCTTTCGCCGCAATATGCTCCGCTCGTTCTACGCCTTGGATGCGACCGTCAAAACGCTGCAGCGGGTCCATGGCGGCGAACTGCCGTTCGATCGCACGATCAAGGTCTCGCTCACGGAGCGGCTCACCAAGGACCAGGTGCAGGCCCGCATGCCGCACAACCTGCCGCTGCTGGCGCACCTGATGGAAGCCCAGAAACGCGACTTCGCGCTTCTGATCAGTCGGTCCGCCACTACCGAGGCCAAGTCGGCCGCCCGCACGCGCTACCTCCGCCGCCGCGAGAAAATGCTCGTGCTCGTCGAAGAGCTTAGCCTGCGGACCCGCAGAGTGCAGCCTTTGATTCGCCAGCTCGAACAGATGTCGCAGCGCATGGACCAGATCAAGGCTCAGCTACACGAGCTCAAGGCAACCGATGCGCCGGCCGAAAAGATCGCCTCCGTCGCCAGCGAGCTCCGCGAGCTCATGCTCACGACGCTCGAAAGCCCGTCGAGTCTCCGCCGCCGCATTCAGCAGCTTCGTGGCCAATTCCAGGAGTTTGAAAACGTCAAGCGCGAGCTCTCCAGCGGCAACTTACGGCTGGTTGTCTCGATCGCCAAGAAGTACCGCAACCGCGGGCTCAGCTTCCTGGACTTGATCCAGGAGGGGAACACGGGCCTGATGCGAGCCGTCGACAAGTACGAGTATCGCCGCGGCTTCAAGTTCTCGACCTATGCCACCTGGTGGATTCGCCAAGCGATCACCCGGGCGATCGCCGACCAGGCCCGCACGATCCG
>DASYDU010000043.1:0-14645 GCA_036499445.1 Lacipirellulaceae bacterium | reverse complement strand
CGGCTAATCGACTTCTTTCGAGTTAATCCAGCTCATGAGTTTGCGAAGTTTCCTTCCAACAACCTCGACCGGATGGTTCTTATCCTTCTCTCGGTAGGATTTGAAGTTCTTGCCGCCGGATTTGGCTTCGGCGATCCATTCCTTGGCGAAGGTGCCGTCTTGGACTTCTTTGAGGATCCGCTTCATCTCGGCCTTTGTTTCGGCGGTGATGATCCGCGGGCCGCGGGTGTAGTCGCCGTATTCGGCCGTGTTGCTGACGCTGTAGCGCATGTAGTTGAGGCCGCCCTGGTAGAAGAGGTCGACGATCAGCTTCAGCTCGTGCATGCATTCGAAGTAGGCCATCTCGGGCTGGTAGCCGGCTTCGACGAGAGTTTCGAAGCCCGCTTTGACGAGCGCGCTCGCGCCGCCGCAGAGGACGGCCTGTTCGCCGAAGAGGTCGGTTTCGGTTTCTTCGGCGATCGAGGTGTGGATGACGCCGCCGCGCGTGCCGCCGATGCCTTTAGCGTAGGCGAGGCCGATTTGGAAGGTGGCGTCGCTCGCGCCTTCGCTCGTGGCGATGAGGCAAGGGACGCCGCCGCCGGCGACGAACTCGCTGCGGACGAGGTGGCCGGGGCCTTTGGGGGCGACGAGTAGTGTATCAACGCCAGCGGGCGCTTTCACGAAGCCGAAGTGGACGTTGAAGCCGTGGGAGCACATCAGGATTTTGCCAGGCTTCATTTGAGGCGCGATGTGGTCGCGGTAGAGGTCGCCTTGGAGCTCGTCGGGGACGAGGATGTTGACGACGTCACCGGCTTTGGCGGCGTCGGCAGCGGAGACGGGCTTGAAGCCGTGACTGATGGCGAGCTCGTAGTTCTTGCCGCCGGGTCGCTGGCCAACGACGACGCTCACGCCAGAGTCGCGGAGGTTTTGGGCGTGGGCGTGGCCTTGCGAGCCGTAGCCGATGATGGCCACGGTCTTGCCCTTGAGATGATTTAGATCGGCGTCTTGGTCGTAGTAGATTTTGGCGGTCATTCGATTAACTCAGCACAACTTTTTTGACAGGATTAACAGGATTGACCGGATGAGCTATGGATATTTTGCAAACGTAAAAAATGTTGGCTGCATTAGATCCTGTTCATCCTGTCGATCCTGTCTAAGATTTGGGGCCGGCGTATTGTTTCACGCCGGCGCCTTCGTGGTTGGTGCGGTCGATGCTGCGGACCATGGCGATGCGGCCGGTGCGCACCAGCTCGACGATGCCGAATGGGCGCATCAGGTCGATGAAGGCTTCGACCTTGCGTTCCTGACCGGCGATTTCGACCGTCACCTCAGCCGGAGCGACATCGACAATTCGGCCGCGGAAGATATCGCAGATTTCGCGAATCTCGCTGCGCTGACCGGCAGCCGCGCGGACCTTGATCAGCATCAGGTCGCGCTCGACGTGGTCGTGCGCGCTGACGTCGTCGACGTGGACGACGGTCACGATCTTCTCGAGCTGCTTGCGCACCTGCTGTAGCACGCTATCGTCGCCGACGACGACGAAAGTCATGCGGGAAAGCTTGGGGTCTTCGGTTTCACCGACCGCGAGGCTATCGATGTTGAAGCCGCGCGAGGCGAACATGCCGGCCACGTGGGCGAGCACGCCGGGGACGTTTTGCACGGTCGCGGAAAGGACGTGACGCATGGAAGAAGGATTCAGGAGGCGGGATTCAGGGGACGGGAGCAAGGCTCATACGATTGCCACTGCGACCTTGGCCTGTAAATCACGCGATTTATGGGAAACTACGATGATATCCGGCCAGAATGACACCCGCAACCGGCGCAGGTTCGGCGGCACGAGCCGCGCGGAGCGGTGAGGATTGTAAAACATGGAGTGACAATTGGCGGGGACAACCGCAGGCTGGCGGATCGGCCGAAAACTTGAATTTTGGCGGTAGTGATGATAGGCTGGAAGTGGAGGTTTATGCGCTGCGGCGCCCTCCGCTTCGGCTTATCCCGCCTCATCTTGGCGGCGGCAGCGTGAAAGAGCCGACCGGTTTCGGAACAGCGAGAGATTCATGGAACAGCCTTTTTGCCCAAGGACTGCGGCGATCGGTTCAGAGGAGAATCGGTCGGCGATTGCCCGGGGGATGCCGCGCGTCCGAACGGCGGTTTGGTCAGTTATATTCGTGGCAGGGCTCGCGTCCATCGTCAGCGCGCAGCAATATCAGGCGGACGAGGTCGACGACAAACTTTTCAAGCTCGGTGCCACGATCCAGGGAATGGCCAAGGATCCGGCGAAGTATGCGGCCAGTTTAGATCAATTCAACGATTACTTCACGAAATGGTATTTTCCCTCAATGACGCGATTCGGCCCGGAAGATTTGTCCAAGCTGGGCGGTCTGCGGTACGACATCTTCAACCGGTTTCTTTGGGCAACTCAGAACGAAGACCTGCAAAACCACCTGACGGAACTTTTGATGCCTGCGATGAAGTCGATCGCAGCTAAGCCAATTTATCATCCGGCAGCGCGCTACAATGCGATTCTCGTGATCGGGATGCTCGATCGGCAATATGGCATTGATAGCGCGTCGAACAAGCGTCCGCCCAAACCGCTTGCGGAGGCGAACGACTTTCTGGTGAAGCTCATCAACGTAGGCATTCAGGGAAATCCGGTCGTTACGCCGTCGCTGGTGGTCGGTGCGCTGATCGGGCTCGAGCGTCATGCGCAATACCATGATTCACTGACGCCCGCCCAGATCGACGCGATGACCACGGCTGCGATTACGCTGGCCACAAAAGATCCGCCGCTGGCCGACGTGGACGGCAAGGTTGCCGAGTGGATCCGGATCGAGGCGGCCACGGTGCTCGCCAAATTGGGTACAGTGGGCCAAAACAATCGGGTTCACGACGCACTCATCAGCATGCTGGCTGACAACAAGCTTTCGCTCGATGGCCGCTGCGAGGTGGCGGGACTGCTCGGCATGGTGAATTACAAGGACGCGAAGATCGACGGCAAGACGGCAACCGACAAGTTGCTGCAACTGGCGCTCGACGTCGGCCAGGCCGCGGACAAACAGGCGAAGGCGTTTCAGGAGCTGAGCTTGGGGGGCGGCGCAGGGATGTCTGTGTCGCGGGACCGCGGAGGACGTGGAGGCTATGGCGGTTACGGAGGTGGCTCTGGCACCTCGAGCGAACAGCATAGCGAATACGATCGAAAAACGCTGCTCTCGCAACTCGGCGATTTGCGGAAGGGGCTGGTTGTGATCAAGCCGCTAGCGCCCACCGATCGAGCGCCTGCCATCGACACGGTGATTAGCGCCATGCAGGCGGTGATCGACGCCGCGGGGAACAAGGACACGACGGACCTGGACGTTGCCGAAAAGGTCCGCAAGATGTTCGACGCGATTCAAGCGGCGGTCAAAGGCGGCGCGGCGACGGCGGCGAAGCCCTCTCCGGATGCTGCTTTCTAAATTTCCGATTTCGCTTTGGCTGGAATCAGCCGCGGCGCCGTGATGCGAACTCCCGCGAGGGCGGCGCAACCGAAGAGCAGGACGAGATAAAAGACGTCACCAGAGAGCATCCAGCGATAGAACGGCACGGCTACCCAATAGCACTGGACCAGGCCGGCCCAGGTCTTGGGGTAATCACTCTGAAACGCCCAAACGGCGAAATTCGAGACGAGATAAAAGAGCGTTGCCGGCACGAATCCGCACACAATCCAGCGCCAAGCAGCCACCTGCGCTGAAGCGGGACTTCGCAGCATGCGGCCGAACCAAACCGGCACGATCATCACAGCGTATGTGACGATCATCACGCCGACGCTGTTGTAGGCCGGTAGCAAGAGATCGCTAACGAGCAGGATCGCAACCGGCACCAACAACGCGATTCCGATCCGCGAAAAATAATAACCGGCGAAAATCGCGGCGGCGGCCGTGGGCGTGAAGCACCACTGCGGCTGGTCCCAGCGGCCGGCGACGCCAATCGCGATGAGAAGTGTGAGGACCAAAAGGTCGATTAATGTTCGTTGACGGTTTTCGTTCACGTTAGAGTCACCTCAGTTGACCAACTTCTCGGGAGCCGACATCGATAGTCGACTTGTCGGTCGAATCGTCTTTGGGCTCGATAAGCGCCAGCCATCGCCATCGCACTTTGCCCATTTTACTGTTTGGCGGTGAAAGTCCACAAGACGTGGTCGTCCGGCCGCAGTTGGAGCACGGCGAAGCTGCGGTCGGCTTCCTTGTCGTCCACGGAATACGTCCAATTTCGTCCGCCGCCGCCTTCGTTGGCCACGCCGTTGATTTCCGTCAAAAGCGCTGACTCGCCGGATCCTCGCTGGGCGAACTGGATGCCTTTGGGGAGATGGCTGGCGGCGGTGAGTAAGTCGGCGACCGTCATGCCGTCGTGCCAGGCGACGTAGTCATGCCGCTCAGGACTGTCGGTTGATCGGATGATGAGCGCGACAGTTTTGCCGGTGGGCGATTCGGCCGCAGTTTCGTTGGTGCCCTCGTGACTGGCCGGCGCGTTTTGACGGAGCGCGGCGGACCGGCCCAAGATCATCACGATCAGGAGCAGCGCGAGCATGAGCGGCAGCCGCCAGCGTGCCCGAGTTATTGGTGGTGGGGAGTCCATGCTGACGTCAACATAGCAGGCGGAAAGTGCTGGGCAAGCCCAGCCGCTAAATGGTGTCGCGGGGTGTCAGATCGCAACAAGTCGCTGTATGCTGACGGCTATGGCGGCCCGCACTTTATTGACGTTGTCGTTCCTAGAGCCGGACATCGCGGTCCTGACGTTTGACGATCCGGATTCGAGCGCGAATGTTTTGTCGCGGGGCGTGCTCGAGGCGATTGGGAAGTATCTCGACGAGCTTGATCGGCGCAAGGATTTGGCGGGACTGGTGTTCTGCTCGGCGAAGCCGGGAATGTTCATCGCCGGGGCGGATGTGAAGGAGTTCGCGGCCTCGTTCGACATGCCGAAGGCCGATGTGAAGGCCTATTCTCGCCGCGGTCAGCAGCTCTTTGGGCGGCTGGCGAGCTGCCAGTACGTGACGGTGGCGGCGATCGACGGCCTGTGCGTTGGTGGCGGGGCGGAGCTGGCGATCTGGTGCGACCGGCGCATTTTCACCGCGAGTGAAAAGACGGCCTACGGTTTTCCGGAAGTAAAGTTGGGGCTGTTTCCCGGTTGGGGTGGGACGGCACGCACGCCACGGATGGTTGGCCTGTCGAATGCGGTGGAGCTCGTCACCGGCGGCGAAAACATCGAGGCGCGGGCAGCGGCTGCGATGGGCCTCGCGAATGACGTGGTGGCTGCTGGAAATGCCGACGGGTTGTTGGCTGCCGCGATTCGGATGGTTCGGGCCGAGCGGAAGTCGGGCGATTACCTGCGCGATCGCGAGCGGTGGGCGGCGCCGATCGTGATCAGCGAGACAGAGCTGGGTTTTCTTGGCGCGACGGCGAGCGCGTATATCCAGCAGCAGACCAAGGGACAATATCCGGCGCCGCTGGCGGCACTGGAAGTAATGCTCGGCGCGGCCGGCGTGGACTTGGATACCGCCTGCGAAATGGAGGCCGAGGAGTTTCCCAAACTCTTCGGCTCGCCGATCAATCGGGCGCTTTTGAACGTCTTTTTCTTGCGTGAGCGGAATAAGAAGGACTCGGGAGTGCCAGCGCAAGTGGCGGCAAAGAACATCGGCGCGGCGGGTGTCGTCGGCGCCGGCGTGATGGGGCAGGGGATCGCGGCGGCCAACGTGAAGCGCGGCATTCCGGTTGGCATCTTGGACGCCGATCAAAAGGCGCTCGCCCGCGGGGTGCAGGGCGTGCTCAACGAAGTCGCATATAACCGGGCGACGAAGCAACCCGACGTCGAGCGGGCCATTGAGCTGGCGCCACTCGTGAACGGCACGTTTTCCGATATCGAGATCTGCCATTCGGACATCATCATCGAGGCGATTTTCGAGGATCGCGACGCCAAGCGGCACCTCTACGCGCGACTCGAACCGCTGATGCGCGAGGAGGCGATCCTCTCGACCAATACGTCGACGATTCCGATCACCGAGCTTGCCACGGGCCTGGAGCGGCCGGAGCGATTTTGCGGCCTGCACTTTTTTAATCCCGTGCGACAGATGCAACTCGTCGAAGTGATCCGCGGCGAGAAGACCGCGGACGCGACGATCGCCACGATCGTCGCCTATGCCAAGACGCTAGGCAAGTCGCCGATCGTGATGAACGACGGGCCGGGTTTCTTGGTCAACCGCCTCCTGTTGCCGTATATGAACGAGGCGGCGCTGCTCTTATCCGAGGGCGCGAGCATTCGTGAGATCGAGCGGGCGGCCAAGGATTTTGGCATGCCGATGGGGCCGATCACGCTCTACGACGTGGTCGGCTTGGACGTGGCAGTTCACGCCGGCCGGACGATGGTTGCGGCATTTCCGGATCGGGTCGTCCCATCGGATGTTGTGGAGCGACTCTTTGAGCGGGGACGGCTCGGGCAGAAAGTCGGCCGTGGGTTCTTCGATTACGCACCGTCGAAAGGGGGCAAACCGCCGCGCGGCACCGAGAGCGACGAAGTGGCAAAGATCGTTGAAGAGTGTCGCGCGCCGACGTCGCGGAAGTTCAAACAGGAAGAGATCACCGATCGGCTGTTCCTGCCGATGTTGGTCGAGGCCACGCGCGTGCTCGAAGACGGGCTAGTGCGCGACGTGCGCGACGTCGACCTCGCACTGATCTACGGTATCGGGTTTCCACCGTTTCGCGGCGGGTTGTTCTTCTGGGCCGACCAGATCGGTGCGGCCAAGATCGTCGAAAAACTGCGGCAATATGAATCACTCGGCAAGCGCTTCGAGTCGACGGCGATGCTCACGAAACTCGCCGCAAGCAACTCGAAGTTCTACAATTGAATACAATTCACCACCAAGACACGAAGGACACTAAGGGCGTACGGTGAAGAGTTTCCAAATCGCAATGACGAAGTTAAATGAAAAGATCGACTAGGAGACTGTGTTCGGTCAATGAAACTTTGTGCCCTTTGTGTCTTTGTGGTGAATGTTGAGTAACGAGACCATGAAGACTGCTGTTGTTGTTGATTGTTGTCGGACGCCGATTGGGCGGTCGCATGCGGAGAAGGGCGTCTTTCGGGACGTTCGCTCCGACGACCTGGCCGTGGCGGTGGTCCGCGCGCTGGTGGAGCGGACGGGCATCGATCCGGCGGTGATTGAGGACGTCGTGCTCGGCAACACGCAGCAGCAGGGGGAGCAGGGGCTCAACGTCGCGCGCACTGTCGGATTGATGGCGGGCGTGGCGATGGAAGCGGGCGGGGCGACGGTGAATCGGCTTTGTGGCAGCAGCTTGCAGGCGCTGGCCCAGGCGTCGCACGCGATCGTGGCCGATGCCGAGGACGTCCAGATCGTCGGCGGCTTGGAGCACATGCACCATATCCCGATGGATGCAGGCGTGGACCTCAATCCGAAGCTGTTCACGCGGACCAGCAAGGGTGCACTCATGATGGGCATTACGGCCGAGTTCCTCGCCCAGACGCAAGGAATCAGCCGCGAGGAACAGGATCAATTCGCGCTCGCAAGTCATCAGAAGGCGGCGGCCGCGACGGCGGCTGGCGAGTTTGCAGCCGAGATGGTGCCGGTGTGGGGCCGCGACGAAGCGGGCAATCGCATTCTGGTTGATCGTGATCAGTGCATTCGCGCGGATGCGAGCCTTGAGTCGCTCGCGGCGCTCAAGCCGGCGTTCATGCCGGGGATGGGCACCGTCACCGCCGGCAACAGCTCGCCGCTCAACGATGGCGCGGCCGCGCTCCTGGTGATGAGCGAAGTGCGGGCGAAGGAACTGGGCATGAAGCCGCTGGCGAGAATTCGCGCGACGGCCGTGGCGGGCGTCGATCCGGCAGTGATGGGCACGGGGCCCGTACCAGCGACGCACAAAGCGTTGAAGCGGGCAGGGCTGAAGCTCGCCGACATAGAGCTAATCGAACTCAACGAGGCGTTTGCTTCGCAGGCACTCGCGTGCATTCGGATGCTGGAGCTTGATGAAGCGAAGGTAAACGTCCACGGTGGGGCGATCGCGATCGGTCATCCGCTGGGGGCGAGCGGCGCTCGGATCGCCACCACATTGTTGCATGCCATGCACGACCGAGGCGCGACGCTCGGCCTCGCCACGATGTGCATCGGCGTGGGGCAGGGGATTGCGGTGATCTTTGAGCGAATTTAGCGGCTCTCCAATCAGTCAACGCGATCACTTGGCGATAGTGCTCGAATGATTTTCTTGGCAAGGACCTCGCCGATTTCGCGGCACCGCTTGAGAGATGCCAGTAGCCGGATTGAGATACCAATCGTGCTTGCCGCCGTGCCGAACGAGCACGCATCCCAGCTGTTCGATCTGGCGAATGAGATCGACGCGCTTCATGATACGACTAACTCGTCGATCTTGCGAATGCCCGGGATATCACCGCTCGTGAGATCGTGGTGCAGGTCGACGAGATGTTCTTTGAGGTCGTCGAGGCTTTCTCCCTGTGTCCAATAATCTGGGTAGTCGATGAAATAGCCGACGAATTTATCGCCGTCTTGCCAGTGGACAAATTTAGCCGTTTGCATGGAGTGCCTCCATAGAATTGCTCCTCTCAATTCTAGCAGACGCTTACTTAATAGGTACGGGGCTTTCGGCCAGCGGATTAAGAGACTAAGGAACAACGAGCTTCTTTGAGTCCTCGTACAGCGTGTCGGGGCAAATGTCCTGCTCATGTGGCCAGACCACTGTGCCACCTTCGACCCGGGCCAGCTTAAAATAATCTACGTCTTGGAACTCTTGAAATACGCCGAAATCCAAAAGGTGTGAGCAGTCGTAGAGTCCGACTTCATCGTTCATGAAGTCGATTTCGAGACGATAGTCGTCTCGAGCGCGGACAGCCTTAACGCGTGGATTCATGTGTCACCTCAATGGTTCGATCTTAAAGGGTTGCTGTCCACTCACCGCCAGCTGCCAATCAGCCAGCAATTCATCCCGATGAATTTCAATCCACGCTAGCACCAGTTTTATTTTTCCGGGCGGTAGATCACCTTCTAACACCGAGCTGTCGGAAATCGCGATCACGGCTTCGTCTTCCTGGTATCGGACATGCACATGCGGAAGATGATGACGTCGGTTGTCCATGAAATACATGGAGACGATGACGCCATAGAACATGGAAATCACAGGCATGACATTGTTCCTCAGCCGTTGATCAAATTATAGCACGAGGAGTTGCCGCAGAATTAGCTTTAATCACTGATCGCAGAAACTCCCCAGTGTGGCTCGCGTCGCAAGCCGCTACGTCTTCCGGCGTGCCGGCCACGACGACGCGGCCGCCGCCGGCGCCGCCTTCCGGACCGAGGTCGATGACCCAGTCGGCCGTTTTGATCACGTCGAGATTATGCTCGATCACGAGCATGGAGTTGCCCCCGTCGACTAAGCGGTTGAGGACGCCAAGCAGCCGACGGATGTCGTCGCTGTGGAGGCCTGTGGTGGGCTCGTCGAGGATGTACATGGTGTTGCCCGAGGTGGCGCGTCCGAGCTCGGTGGCGAGCTTGATCCGCTGAGCTTCGCCGCCGGAGAGCGTGGTCGAAGCTTGGCCGAGCGTCAGATACCCGAGGCCCACGTCGGCGAGCGTGGCCAAGAGGCGACGGATAGACTCGTGGTTCTCGAAAAACACGACCGCCTCATCGACGCTCACCGCCAGCACGTCGGCAATCGAGCGGTCGCGGAATTTTACTGCGAGCGTTTGCCGATTGAATCGCGCGCCGTGGCAAACGGGGCAGGTGACTTCGAGATCGGGCAGGAAGTTCATCTCGATCCGTCGCACGCCCTGCCCTTCGCACTCCTCGCAACGGCCGCCCTTCGTGTTGAAGCTGAACCGACCGACGCGGTAGCCACGTTGGCGAGCTTGCTTGGTGGCAGCGAACACCTGGCGGATATCGTCCCAGATGCCGGTGTAGGTGGCCGGGTTCGAGCGCGGGGTGCGGCCGATGGGTGACTGATCGATTTCGACAAGCCGTTCGAGCTGCGACACGCCACGCAAGCTGCTGTGAGGCGCCGGGCGGGCCTCGGCACCGTTAAGCTTGCGCGCCAGCGCCCGGGCCAGCGTATCGACGACGAGCGAGCTTTTTCCGGAGCCGCTCACCCCGGTGACGCAGACGAAGAGTCCAAGCGGGATTTCGACGTCGACGTTCGCAAGGTTGTGGGCCGTGGCGCCGGTGAGCTGCAGGACGCGGGTCTTGGCCGGCTTGCGGCGGGTTGTCGGAACAGGAATCGCAAGGCGGCCCGACAGGTAGCCGCCCGTGAGCGACGTTTCGATTTGCGAGACCACGTCGGGCGTACCCTGTGCGACGATGTGTCCGCCGCGGCTGCCAGCGCCCGGGCCCATGTCGATGAGATAATCGCTCGCGCGCATCAGCATCTCATCATGCTCGACAACCACCACGGTGTTTCCTTGCCGTTCCAGATCGCGCAGTGAGGCCGTCAATCGCTCGTTATCGCGCGGGTGGAGGCCGATCGACGGTTCGTCGAGCAAGTAGAGCACGCCGACGAGGCCGGAGCCGATGCCGGTCGCCAAGCGAACACGTTGCCGCTCGCCGCCGCTAAGTGTGTCGGCGGAGCGATCGAGCGAGAGGTAGTCGGTGCCGACACGCATCAAGAATTCGAGCCGGCGGACAATTTCGGCGACAATCGGCTCGGCAACGGGTCCGCGATCAGGCGCAAACTTGAGTTGCTTAAAGAACTCAAGGGCTGCGGCGACGGAGAGGGCCGTGATTTCGTGGACCGCGAGGTTTCCGAGGCGGCAGGCGCGGGCCTCGGGGCGCAGCCGCGTACCGTGGCAGTCGGGACAGACCTCGGCGTCGGCCGGGATTGAAACGCTTTGCGGTGCGCCGTTCGACTTGCCCTTTGAGTGGCCGTTGCCGACTGCTTCCGGCAGCCCGACCACGCCCAATCCGTGACAAGTGGGGCAAGCCCCGTAAGGACTATTGAAGCTGAAGGTGCGCGGTTCGATCTCGCCGATGCTTGTGCCGCAGCTTGGGCAGGCGTAGCGCGTGTTGAGCACTCGTTCCTGCCAATCGTCGCCATTTGAAGCAGCCGCCTTTGCCTCGGGAGTCTGGAACGCGACGAGCACGACGCCGTCGCCGTGCTTCAAGGCCAGACGAACCGACTCGGCCAGCCGTGCTTCGATGCCGGCGCGAATTACGACGCGGTCGACGACAGCTTCGATGTCATGCGTTTTTTGGGCCACGAGCGCGGGCATGTCTTCGATGGGATAGACGGCGCCGTCGACCCGCACTCGAACGAAGCCCGCCTTTTGAATCGCTTCGACCGCATCGCGATGCGTCCCGCGCCGGCCACGAACCATCGGTGCCAGCAGCATCACCCGCGTCTCGGACGGCAGCGCACGAATGGTTATCTCAATTTCGGCGGGCGTCTGCTGGGCGATCGGCGTGCCGCAATTCGGACAGGCGACGTCGCCCGCTCGGGCCAACAGCAGCCGCAAATAGTCGTAGATCTCGGTGATCGTGGCGACGGTGCTCCGCGGACTCGGATTGCCTTGGCGCTGGTCGATGGCGATCGTCGGCTGCAAGCCGTCGATATGGTCGACGTCGGGCCGCTCCATCTGGTCGAAGAATTGCCGGGCGTAGATCGAGAGGCTTTGAATGTACTGTCGCTGTCCCTCAGCGAGCAGCGTATCGAAGGCCAGCGAGCTCTTGCCGGAACCGCTCACGCCCGTGATCACGACCAGCCGATTGCGCGGGATCTCGACGTCGACATTCTTGAGATTATGGGTCCGCGCGCCGCGGACGCGAATGGCGTCGCCGGTGGCTTCGGACGTCGAGGGGCGAGAGATGCCAGGGAGTCGAGAGTCGAGAGTCAAGGGTCGAGAGCCAGAGGCCTGCTCCTGTCGCCGAGATGGGACTGAGTCCAAACTTTCCAGCCTAGCGACGAAAGTGGACGTTTACAATCCACGGAAACAGAGCGGACGCGTTGCCTTCATCAACGGCGATCATGATTAGACATGCCAATATTATTACGCCGGCCAGCAGAGCCGAGGCGAGCCACGTGATCCGGACGTTCCGATACAATCTGTGGAGAATCGCCGAGAAGCCACAAAGAATTATCGTTATCAGCATTCGGAAGAGCTGCCCTCGTGGGCTGTTTTCTGAAGGCATTGTCAGGATGATCCACATCCACACGGCCAGAGTCGCTGTCCACAAGAACAGTCCCCGAAGTGAAGTACGCCACGCTTGCATTTTGCCATCTTAACAGCCGGGCGATAGATCGGTGTATCGCCACACCGCACGACTCGACCAACGTGGTGAAATGGCGGTAGAATGGTGGGCTTAGTTAATAATTACTTTTGCCGGCGAACTGTCAGTTCGCGGCTATTTTGATTCGCGTTGTTGAGTCGCCATGTTTGAAGCTCTGCAAGACGGCCTTGGTTCCGCGCTCAAGTCGCTCCGCGGCCAGGGGAAGCTCTCCGAATCGAACATGCGAGACGGGCTGAAGCTCGTCGAGAAGTCATTGCTCGAAGCCGACGTCAGCTTCCCGGTCGTGCGGGAATTCATGGAGAAGGTGTCCGAGCAGGCTGTCGGCGAAAAGGTGCTCAAGGCGCTCAATCCAAGCCAGCAGGTCGTCGGCATCGTCTATCAAGAACTAATCAACTTGATGGGACCGGTGGACCATTCGCTTCATCTCAAGGGCACGGACGAAGTGACCGTGCTGATGATGTGCGGCTTGCAGGGCTCGGGCAAAACGACAACCTGCGGCAAGCTCGGCCGGATGCTCAAGCAGCGCGGTCGCAAGCCGCTCCTCGTGGCGGCCGACTTGCAGCGCCCGGCCGCCATCGACCAGTTGCATGTGCTCGGCGAGCAGCTAGAGATTCCGGTCTTTTCGGATCGCACGCACAAAGATCCGGTGACGGTTTGCAACGCGGCGGTCAAAGAAGCGAAGAAGCGCGGCGCGGACGTGGTGATTTTGGACACGGCCGGCCGGCTGCACGTCGACCAAGAGCTGATGGGTGAGCTCGAAAAGATCGACCGCCAGGTGATGCCGCAGCAGGTGTATCTGGTGGTCGACGGCATGACGGGGCAGGATGCCGTCAACAGCGCCAAGTCGTTTAATGATTCGCTCGAGCTTGACGGCGTGATCATGACGAAGCTCGACGGCGATGCCCGCGGCGGCGCGGCCCTTTCCGTTAAGCAAGTGACGGGCGTGCCGATCAAGTTCGTCGGCACGGGCGAGCACCTCGATGCGCTCGAAGAGTTTCACCCGGACAGGATGGCGGGCCGCATACTAGGGCAGGGCGATTTGCTCACGCTGGTAGAAAAGGCACAGCAGGAGTTCGACCAGGACGAAATGCTCCGCCAGGAAGAGCGGCTCCAAAAGGGCGAATTCACGCTCGAGGATTTCCGCAAGCAGCTTTCGCAGATGACGAAGCTCGGGCCGCTCCAGAAAGTAATGGGGCTGATCCCGGGCATGGGGCAGCTCTCCGAGGCGATGGGCGACGTCGATCCCGAGGAGGATATGAAGCGGCTCTTCGGCATCATCGACTCGATGACGCCGGAAGAACGCCGCACGCCGTCGAAGACGATCGACCAGAGCCGGCGGCGGCGGATCGCGGCCGGGGCGGGCGTCGAGCCGCACGAAGTGAACGAGCTGGTGAAGCAGTTCGACGCGATGGCCCAGATGATGACCTCGATGGCCGGCAAAGGAATGAAGGAGCGGATGAAGATGGTCCGCGAGCTGCAAAGCGGCATGATGAACAATCCCAACGGGCTGGCGCGGCAAAAAGTGGGCACGGGCAAGCGGCTCACGTCGCAAGAACGGACCAAACTCAAGAAGCAGCGCGAAAAGGAGCTGCGGAAGCGGAAGCGCGAACAAAGGCGCGGCCCGGCGGGGTGATGGCGTGAGAGTTCGCCACGACCCGTTTTTGCGGCCTTTTTCGCAGTTTGTTCCTCATTTCTTAACAGAATCCTTGCCCTCGGATTCCAGCCGTTTATAGTGAGAGCTTGGAGTGGGATGTCTCATCGTCGGGCCAGCGCCAGCCGTCTTATCTGCTGGTAGGGGATCCGGCAAGCTTTCCGAGCGAAGACGATGCTTGGGCAACAACCAATGAGCGCGGGCCGATTGTCCGTTCTCTGAACATTGTTCAATGTTTTTCCGGAAAGGTGATCGCTAATGAAACGCACAAATCAACGCGGTGGGGAAACGCGAGCGATCGTATTGGTCGTGCTCAGCGCGGCGCTCGCCGTTACTTTTGCGAGCTTTACCGGCCAAGGAAACAACACTGCGCGGGCAGCCATCCTCGCATGCTGTGGATATGGTTTTGGCGATGACGGGATCGCAGCCGGAAACTTTCACTCTTCCAATAGCGTTGTTTTTCCCGCCGCACCTATTCCGGTCGGGCTGACGAGCCTGGAGCTGCGCGGCACGACCAAGCCGGACAAACTCGTGCCGTTGCCTCCGCCCGGCGGCAATGCACAATTCACTAGTTTCTTCGACATCTTTACGGAGCTCACCCCGGATCCGGCCTCTCCACCATCGGAAGTCAAAGGGTTCTTCGATATCACTTATCGAATGCATAATCCGAATCCGCCGGGCAGCACAGGGGAAGCCCTTGATGCCGAGATGCTTTCGCTGCAATTGCAGGGGACGATTCCTGGT
>DASYDU010000042.1:0-3918 GCA_036499445.1 Lacipirellulaceae bacterium | reverse complement strand
CTTGCGAATACGCTGTCCGTCGTGCGTGAGCTTCCAGCCTGGCAACTGTTTCAGCTGCTGGCGTGCTTCGTCGAGCGCATATGGCTCAAGACCTCCTTCGCACGGCAAACATTCCTTCTTGACCAACTCGGCAGGCGATTGCACGGCCATGATCGTATCTCCTGTTGAAGCGAACTACCGGCATTGGAAAGCGCCCTAATTATTGACTCCCAACCTTGACCGTCAACCAGGCCGCACGAACCACGCACCGTATTCCTTGCTCCCAGCTCCACGCTAAATGCCGACCACATGACAAATTGCCGCGACCAAAAACCCCACAAAGATCGTCGTACATGCCGCCGCAATCACTCGATCGCGCGGAACCGCCGCCGCGGCAACTCCAGCCGCAGCGCCCATCCCCAAGAAAAACTGCACTGCCACGTCACGATAGTTTCCAACGAGCAGGGCGACTAAGAATGTCGCCGCCGCAAACGCCGCCGCGCTCCGCTGACCAAAAGCGACTGCAAACGTCCGATGCCCGGCCGCCGCATCCGCGTCAAAGTCGGCCGCCGTCGCCAGCGCATGGATGCCACAAACACAAAGTCCAAGCAGCCAATATTTCAGCGGCATTGCCAGCGGATCGGCGCCCAGGCTATATCCCATCACGAACGGCAGCAGGAAATAACCGAGCCCGTTGGAGAGCGAATCGAGCGGCGGCCGCTCTTTGAGCCGCACCGGCGGCACCGAATACGCCCACGCTACGATCAGCATGCCGCACGTCGCCGCAATATTCCACCAACTCCTCGTCAGCAGCGACCCAACCAGAACCAGCGGCGCCATCACAATACACGCCCGCCAAATCCTGGCGTGATCGACCTCAACAACAACCGCGCTCCATACAGCCCGCCGCCGACTGTTCCGCCGGTCCGACTCAATATCGTAGAGATCGTTCAGTCCGCAGCCGACCAGATTCACCGGAAGCGTCAAGAGCGCCATTTGCACTACGGCAATCGCCGACAGAGTCGCACCCGCCGCATGCATGCCCAGGTAATACACCATCGGCAAGATCGGCCAAAGAAACGGCCGACTGATGCGAATCAGAAAGAGCTCGCAGCCAAGGACGCTGCGTGTGGGAGGCGTCTCCGACGCCGATGTTACGACAAATCCTTGTTCCGCATCGTTGCTGTCGTCAGCGCTCGCCAAATCTCGACGGTTGATCGAACCCGTCATTTAGTGCTCGCATCCTTCGCCGAAGCCGCCGTCAGGTTCTCAATTGCCAGCATCACAATTGACTTGCCCGGCAATTCAATGGATACCGCCCCATCCTTCACCTTCGCGCCGTCAAAATTGGTCGGCTTCACTTCCGCATTCTTCCCAAAATCGTTGAAGGAATTCATCCGACCGGCCGTAAGAATCTCGCCGCTCACCTTCCATTCGTCTGTCTTGCTCGCATCCGCGCCGGCCAGACTACATTCCACAACCACCGCATGATGCGGATCGGCATTGGTCAGCGACACATGTACCGCGCCCTTGTCGTCGCGCGACGCCGCCGTCGTCAACGCAGGAATAGTCATCTTCTCATAAACGTAGTCCGGCGACGTCAGCTCCGTCGGCAACATCGTCGCATCCTGATGCGGCTTATACATCCGAAAAACATAGTACGACGGCGTCAGCACCATCTCCGCTCCCTTCGTGAGGATCATTGACTGCAGCACGTTCACCGTCTGCGCAATGCTCGCCATCCGCACCCGTCGGCAGTGGTTATTGAAAATGTTCAAATTTATCCCGGCCACTAGCGCATCCCGCAGCGTGTTCTGCTGAAACAGCGCGGCGCTGTCCGCCGAGTCGTACCAGGTGCCCCACTCGTCGACCACCAGCGCCACTTTCGCCTGCGGATCGTATTTGTCCATGATCTCGGAGTGCCGCTTGACGAAATCTTCCATTCGCAACGTGTTTTTGAGCGTCGAGATCCAGCTATCCTCTTCAAAGTCGGTGGCCGATCCCTTGTGTTTCCAGTCGCCCGTTGGCAGCGTGTAGTAGTGCAACGATAGTCCCTGGAACATTTGCTTCCGCTTGTACGACTGCATCAGCACGTCGGTCCAGTTGGTGTTGGCGTCGCTCGCGCCGCATGCGATGCGAAACGGTTCGGTCCCGCCGAACGGCTTCATGAACGTCGTGAACTGGTCCATGACGTCGGCATAATACTCCGGCCGCATGTTACCGCCGCAGCCCCACGATTCGTTGCCTACCCCCCAGAACTTCACGTGCCAAGGCTGAGCCCGTCCGTTGTCGCGCCGCTCGTCGGCCAGCGCGCCGCGATCCGCGTTGACATATTCGATCCATTGCTCCAGCTCCTGCGGCGAGCCGCTCCCCACGTTGCCGCAGATCAGCGGCTCGCACCCCAGCTGGGCGCACATACCCAGAAACTCGTGCGTGCCAAATCGATTCGATTCCGGCACGTTGCCCCACCACACATTCGACCTTTCGGGCCGCTTGTCCGGCGGGCCGATCCCGTCGCGCCAATGATAATTGTCCGCAAAGCATCCGCCCGGCCAGCGCAGATTCGGTATCGCCAGCTCCCGCAGCGCGGCCACTACGTCATCTCGTACGCCGCCCGTGTTCTTCACGCTCGGATCGTTGCCGACCCAAAATCCGTCATAGATGCACCGTCCCAGATGCTCGGCAAACTGCCCATAAATATGCCTGCTGATCTTGTCCTTCCCCTGATCGACATGGATCAATAGCTTCGCAGACAAGTCCTCCGCGCCGCACTCGGCGGCCAAGAACAATGACAGAACTACGCCGATCGCCCGGATGCGGAAAAACATAGAACCCTCGCCGATGCCATAATTTAGATAAGATCACGATGCGAGAAGTCGCATTATAGACAGCCGAGGGCTCGGCCTCAAACGGATCATCGGCGCGAGACTTGCAATCAAGCTCGGTGACAAGCGGCAAGCTGCTTTAGTGGGCAGTCGGCGGCCCAGGCGTCGGCATCTGCGTGATGTTGATCGTGTAGCCAATTTTCGCCAAGGCGTCGGCCAACGTTTCGATGCCTAAGTTTTTCCGTTTCGCGAGCACGTGGCTTAGCATATCTTCGGACAATCCCGTCGCTTCGCAGAATGCCCGTCGCGACTTGTACTTCATCAGGATCAGCCTTTCGATCTCGTCCCGATAATCGTGCCGCTTCGCCAGCCCTGCCGCGATCATCAATCGGCCGTTGATGTCTTGCGCAATCCGCCAGACGATCGTCTTAGTCGTCTCGCGTCGGCTTAATCCTCGTCTCTCGTAGAAACCGCCGACTCGGCGCAGGTAAAAATTATGGTATTCCGAAGTTCTCGCGTCGGAGTGATCTTTGGCAAACTGTTCAAGCTCGTCCACTAGACGTAGCTCCTCATCGTCTAGCGAAGTCGTGTCAATCACTTGACCACGATAATCGAAGTATTTGTTGGCTTGGATCATGATACCGGTGGTTCAACGAATTCCACGCTGCCCGCAACACTCAAATAAATGCACTTCTGTTGAAAGAAAACACACGCAGCCGAAAGTAGTTGCCGAAGCTCATCGATGCGCGATTCCTCAATAGCAACTGTGCACTTCTTCGAGTCGTCCGCGACACGTTCTCCCGTGTCGCGATCGATATAAGCTCCTCGATATGCCAGCGGCGAGTAAGTCACGCCCCCAAATCGATCGATCATTTCATCGTCAAGCCAATCCCACATCTCCTTCGCGTGCTCTTCACCGTCGGATAGGTTTGCGTCGCGACGAACGGGAATCAGAAAACTACATTCCAACAGCGGGTCTTGGACCATGAAGGCACCACCTTGAGACTACGATGAAACATCGCACCGGCCTCCGTGCCGACAATTGATGCGGTAAATCCAAATTGCCGCATCACACGATCCCTTACCCGTGAGTAACCTTTTGCCAAAGCATTTA
>DASYDU010000041.1:0-23054 GCA_036499445.1 Lacipirellulaceae bacterium | reverse complement strand
CGCCACGTACGGTGTCTGATAGAAGCTGCTCGCAACCAGAAAGCCGACGCCCACCCCAATCATGGGCACCGCCACGTGCCAGAAGCGTTCGTGTTTGCGATCCGAGTGCCAGCCGTTGAACTGCATTCCCAAGAATGCCATGAAGAACACAAGCGCGGTAATCCAAGTCGAAAGCGTTGAGCTGGTGCCGACCAGCGACTTCACGATGCTGGGCATAAAGAACACGACGCCGTAGATAAAAACATTTTGGCAAAAATAGACGATTGTCAGCAGCGCGACTAAGCCGACGTGTTTTCGCCACTGGCCGCGTTCGCTAGCGGACCGACTGCGATGTTCGTCGTCCAATTCAGCCAGTAGCCACTGGCGTTCGTTGTCCGGCAGCCATGGCGCCGTTTGGGGACGATCGGGTAAACAGAAGAGTACACCGATGCCGGCGAGCATCGGCGCCACGCCTTCGAGAATGAAGATCCAACGCCAGCCGGCTAAGCCGCCCCAATGAATGTGATCGCTGATCCATTGCGAAAACGGCACACCAAGCGCGTTGGAAAGCGGCATGGCGGCCATGAAGCTGGCCATCGCTTTCGCTCGATGCTCGGCCTTGAACCAGATCGAGAGGTACATCACGACCGTGGGAAAGAATCCGCCCTCGAAAAAACCGAGCGCGAGCCGCATAAAATAGAATTGACTCTCCGGATTCGTCCCCAGCCGATTCCAATGCCACGCCAGTGACGTGGCCCACGACCGCGCGTCGAGTTCCGACAACACGGGCGGCTCCGGCAGGTGAGGCAGCCAGCCGAGCAGCGTCTGAAGCAAGGGCATCCCCAGGAAGCCCATCAACATAGCGCAACCGCCCCATAACACTAAGATCCGAAAGAACACCCACTTGGCACCTCGCCGATGCACGCTGATCGAGCTGGGTATTTCCAAGACCCAGTACAGCCAAAAAAACAAACCGCTGCCGAATCCAATGATTTGTTCGTCGAATCCTAAACCTTGCTCGGACGCCGGTAGCCGCATACCAAGCTGCGCGACGGCGACATTTGATCGGTCGACGTAAGCCAAGATGTAAAGGCCGAACAGAATCGGCACCAGATGGACCCACACACGGCGCCGGGCGCGTTCACCGACCGAGTCTGCTGCCGGTCGGCCGAGCCAAAACCAGTCGGCGAGTGTGTCATCCCAGCGTTTCCCGCGCCCCGCCGCCTCGACCATGCTCGCCTCGCTCAAGAATTTGAGAATAGGAGAGTGTCATCGTAGCAGATCGGCCGGCGATTGGCACACCGGTGCTCGGCAGTGATGGCGCCGCTTGGCGAGTGCCGCCGTTTGGGGCGCAAACGGAGAAAGCCATGGAGGCAAAAGCGACCGGCCCGCGCCGCTCAATCGCAGGCTACAGATAGGGGACGGCCTTTTTCTTTGCGTCATCGGGCTTTGCGGCGGCGCCAGGCGTATCGCGTTTAGCGCGGGCGCTGGGCGATTCCTTGGTCAGGGGATGATTGGCCCGCCACAGGCCGAGCAATTCTTCGAGCGACTCATAGCCGGGCACCTGCAGCTTGCCTTCGGCGAAGCGATTGAAGTTCGCAAGTTCGTCTTGCAAATCGGTCCGGGCATTTTCTGCTTTCGATGGTTGATTCATGCCAATCACCCTACCACACCCGGCGAGAAGTAGATAGGTGCGATCGGGCGTCGCGGAGCGTACCAGATGTGATCGGGATCACTAAATCTCGGCGAATTGTTTGAGTTTCGACTTCCTAATCGCCCCCGGTGTCGTCTTCGCGTTTGAGGACGGGGTGTTCGGTTTCGATGCGGTGCTCGACGGAAGGACGGAGGAATTTGTCCATTTCGACCATGGCGCCGCAGACGACGCCCGACATTCCGCCGCCGCCGGCCTTTCGATCGCTGGCTTTATGGCGGAAGTGCTCGATGGCGCTCATCACGAGCACGATCGGTACGATGACGAACACGGCGAACGCCGCGATCAGGAGGAAGAGAATTTGGAGAGTCATTGCCGCGCTCCGTACGCCTAAACAGCTCGACGCGGTATTTCAAGCATCCGGCAAATTGTATTTTCGACGCATGTCCCGCGAAACCTTTTCCGCAGGACGATAGCGGCCAGCGGCGAGGTCGGCCAGGCCTACACGGATTGCCTCGTCGATATCGACCTGCTCCTGGGGCGAAGGGCGGTCGTTTGGCGAGAGATTGATATGCTTGTCCATTGACTTGGCTCCTATTTCGCCAATCGTCCTGGCCGCAAGCTGGCGCTTTTAATTGCGATCGGCGGAGCGGACGTTTTCCGCCTGCTTAAGGTGAAGTAGATCGACCGTTACCAAGCGATCATAGATCGGCTCGTCCTTGCCGTTTGCTGGCAGGCCAATCGCCACGGTGGAGCGTCCAACCATCGCCAATTCTGGATGGCGGATGTCGTAGGTTCGGCCATCGGTTAGCGTGAGCCGAAATGGCTGGAACGGCTCGCGGCGGAGATAGTCGCGGACGTCTTCGGGTCGCATGTCTCAATTATAACTGTTTGGCGGAGTGTAAAGCAATCAGCGATTGAGCCGCGGAGATTTGACCACGCGTGATACGGATTTGCGCGGATGGAAATTCAGGGGGCCGCCGGTTGGTCGCTCGCTGGCTTTGTGGTGGAATTGCTCGATGGCCACGAGGATGAGCGCCATCGGCACGATGATAAACACCGCGAGGGCAGCGATCGGAAGGAAGATTACTTGAACACTCATCTTGCGTTGGTCCTGCCGAGTCAAATTAGTTTCGTGAAAAAAATTTGCATAATTTGAGTGGTGTCGCTACAATCCCCGGCTGGGACGTGCTTGGCCGAGTTATCCGTTCGTTACAGGAGGGAGGGAGTTATGAATCGGACCTGTTTTGAATTGCGATTGGTCGTGGCTGCTGCAGCGGTAGTTTTCGCGGTCGCGCATTCCGCTTTTGGATCCATGATGCTGGGCTTCGCAGGAGATCCTGCTCCTCCGCCGGGGCCTTTTGTGGGGGACGACAACAACAATGATTTGGTCTCGATCTTTTCGCCGGTAGGGTTTGCTCTTCTGAAGATCGACGAACATGGCTCCCCTTGGCGAAAGGAGCTCGTTGTCAACCGTGATGGACAGGGCTGGTCGACAAGCGGGGATAACTCGACGTTCAACCTCATTGAAAACGTTGATATCGAGCCCCACGATATGTCGAACATCTTCGGCCCGCCGCACGTTACCGACTGGCACGAAGTAATCGATACCACAGTAGGCGACGGCGCTAATTTCAAGTGGGTAGCCGGCGGACTCAGCTTTCCACCAAGTTCGAATTCGGTTCCGGGCACGGTCAGCGCGGACGGCAAAACCATTAGCTTCGACCCCGCCGTGATTCCCGTGTTTGCTCCGTTCCAAGTTAGGAAACAGTTGATGTGGGCTGGGCCGGCCACGACGCCGGGGCCGAACGGCACGAACACGTATCACATTTTTGTGGATGAGGTTCCCTCGGGAACGCCAGAGCCAAGCGGGTTGTGCCTAGCCATGTTGGGGCTATTAGGGCCGCTCTTCTGGCGCAGGTTTGCGCGGCAGGATCGATCGGCACCATGTTGAATACCGCGAAGGGCGCGATCATGGGGACGAGGATTTGGAGGGTCATTGTGGCGATCGACGTATCAGGTTTTGGCCAGGCGCGCGGACATGCACGATAAAGACGCCTGCGCCGACGACGGTAGATAGTGCCCGATAGGTGCGGCCGCGGCGGGTTTTGAAAAGTATCTGGCGAACTTCAGTTTCGTAATTTGGCGATTCGGGAGCTAAGCGGCCGGTGGCGAAGTTCATCAAGGACTTGCTCCCAGCGCGCCTTCCAGGCCGCAGCCCCTTGTGGCGATCGTAGCGAGAGATAGCGCAAGATTTGATCGAAGTTGTGCTGGGCGCGCGGCAGCAAGAAGACTTCGTAGGTCATTGCCGCGAAATACCGTGCTTGGCATAAAACTCGGTCATCACTTCGTCGGCGGGCCGATATCGGCCCGCGGCCAAGTCGGCCAGACCCTCGCGAATCGCCTCATCGATTTCGGCCTGCTCCTCAGGCGACGGATGCTCAATCCGCCACAGATCGAAGAGCTCGTCCATCGACTCGGCACCGGCGGTGCGGAGTTTCTCGTCCGCAAATTGGCGAAAGCGTTCGAGATCCTGTCGAGATGCGGGCAAGGGCGAATGACTACCCACGGTAGTGTTATTGCCTTGCGGTATCGACCGGTTGCGCCTGCATGATATGCAGGAGGCTAATGATTCGAAAGTTATCGAAGATCGGTTCCTTCTCTTCCGCGTTGGGGATTCCAAGAAAGATGGTCGAACGGCCAACGTTGACGAGTTCCGGGTGACGAACATCGTAGCTCGTCCCGTCCGTTAGCGTGAATCGTACCGGCCGAAACGGCCGAGTTTTGAGGAGATCGCGGATGTCTTCTGGTCGCATGGTTCAATTATAGCTGATTTGTGGAGTGTGAAGCAATCAGCGGTTGGTCCATGAGAATTGACCACGGATGACACGGATGGGCAGGGATGGCATGCGGGGGCCGCTTGAGGGTCGCTCGCTGGCGATGTGGCGGAAGTGGAGGGCGGCAGCAAGGATGAGCGCGATCGGCACGATGATAAACACCGCGAAGGCTGCGATCAGGAGGAAGAGGATTTGGAGGGTCATCATTCGATCGACTGATTCAGAATTAGTATTTAGCGAGAACTCGCGGCTTCGACTTCCTAGATCTTGCAATGGGCGCGAGGCCTACTTGAGCAAGCCTGGGTAATTTGCCTCAATTAGGTCGATGAGGGCTTTCGTGCGAGTCCCTCGAAGCCACTTCCCACGACCGTCTTTGGCGTAACTGACCTGAATTCCGACTAAGTCCGCACCGGGCACGATCAGTCCATTCTTACCGCGAAGGTCGCGTGCGAGCCAAATTCCGCCGCCGCTCATGCCGGTCATCGGCAATGACGCGAGCTTGTGCGTCGCGATTGAACCTGGCATTTCCCGCAGGTCGCGCTCAGCCACGTTCTCGATCGTAGGATCAAAACTGCAAAAGACGTCGCGGCCGCGACGAACCTTTCGGCTTAGCGCGGCTGGACTGGGCCATTCTCGACGTGATAAGGTTCCAGTCACGTAACTCAATGATTTACTTCCGACCCAGTGCACTCTCCCTTTGCTGGTTACATCAACGTGTGTCACCGCCTGCATCGGCTCGTGGCCGGGATATCCCACGACTTGGATTTGCGCTTTCGAATTTGGGTAACGTCCGCCGAAAAGCTCGGCACGTTCGAGGAATTGGTAATCGGAGTGAGCAAGGAACCGCTCGATGGTCCTGGGATTCAATTCGAGAACCGCCACATCATCAATGCAACTTAGGTGCTTCGCCACAAAATCAGAGTACTCGTTTGCATTCGGAGCGCTCGGAGCAATGTAGTAATTGTGATCGCGCTGAATTACATGCGAAGCAGTGGCTACGAAGAAGTGGTCTCTCAGTCGGATAATTACTCCGGTTCCAGCGTTGGTCACGTCATCCGCATCCACAACTCTTGTTGTTCGACGCTGTATGAACACATCGACCCCATGATCCATGAATTCTTGGACAGAAGTTTTAGGGGTCCCGTTCATTCTGTGAAAATCGGTCAGCACCATAGTCTGTATCTACTTCGTTACGTATGAAAAAACCCGCGGCGTGCGGATGTACGCCCGGGGTTGTTGTGGTTTCGAATTGTCGAGTGCCCACCGCGGCGGTGAACTCCGTGAGGCGCTGAGTCGGGGATTAACCCCGAGTGCCCGGCGCTCGCGTCAAAAGTATGGCGGGAAGGCCCGTCGGAGAGGACCCCTCCCTAGGAAGGGAGGGGATTTTACTCTGACCTCCGACGTCTCATCTCTTCCTGATTAATACATGTCGTCCATGCCGCCGTGGCCGTGGCCGCCACCTCCGCCGCCCTTTTTGTCCTTCTTTGGCGCTTCGGCAATCAGGGCGTCGGAAGTTAGCAGCAGCGTGGCGACGCTCGAGGCGTTTTGCAGCGCGGTGCGCGTGACCTTCGTCGGGTCGATGACGCCCGCCTTGACTAAGTCTTCGTAGACGTCGGTCGCGGCGTTGTAGCCTTCGTTGCCTTTGCGCTCGGCGACGCGCTCGCAGACGATGCCGCCGTCTTGGCCGGCGTTGGCTGCGATCGCCGTGAGCGGCGACCTACACGCACGCGTGACGATACCGAAGCCGACTTTGAGGCCGTCGGTGGCGTCTTCGGCCGGCTTGACCTTGGTGCTGGCTCGCAGCAGGGCCACGCCGCCGCCGGGCAGGATGCCTTCTTCTACGGCCGCGCGGGTGGCATGGAGGGCGTCTTCGACGCGAGCCTTCTTTTCCTTCATCTCGCTCTCGGTCGCGGCGCCGACGTTGATCTTCGCCACGCCACCGGCCAGCTTAGCCAGCCGCTCTTCGAGCTTCTCCTTGTCGTAGTCGGAGGAGCTGTTGTCGATCTCGCGGCGGATCTGGTCGATGCGACCCTTGATGTCGTTGCTCTTGCCGGCGCCTTCGATAATCGTCGTGTTGTCTTTGTCGACGATGATCTTCTTCGCCCGGCCGAGCTCCTTGAGCGTGATGCCTTCGAGCTTGATGCCTAGGTCTTCGAAGACGGCCTGGCCGCCGGTCAGCACGGAGATGTCTTCGAGCATCGCCTTGCGGCGATCGCCGAAACCGGGGGCTTTCACGGCACAGACGTTGAACGTGCCGCGGAGCTTGTTGATCACGAGCGTGGCGAGGGCCTCGCCTTCGATGTCTTCAGCGACGATCAAGAGCGGCTTGCCGGCGTTGACGACGGCTTCCAGCACGGGGACCATGTCCTTGACGCTGGAGATTTTCTTTTCGTGGACCAGCACGTAGGCGTCTTCGAGGACGCACTCCATCGATTGCGGATCGCTGACGAAATAGGGCGAGAGGTAGCCGCGGTCGAACTGCATGCCTTCGACCCATTCGACTTCGGTGCCAAGGCTCTTGCCTTCGTCGACGGTGATGACGCCGTCTTTACCGACCTTCTCCATGGCTTCGGCGAGCATTTTGCCGATTTCGGTGTCGCCGTTCGAGGCGACGGTGCCGACCTGGGCCATCTCTTGGGTGCTCTTGATCTTGATCGACATCTTCTTGAGCTCGGCCGTGATGTCTGCGACGGCCTTTTCCATGCCGAGCTTCATCTGGACGGGGTTGACGCCCGCGGCGACAGCTTTGAGGCCTTCGTTGAAGATCGCTTCGGCGAGCACGGTGGCGGTGGTGGTGCCGTCGCCGGCAATGTCGGAGGTCTTGCTGGCAACTTCCTTGACCATCTGGGCGCCCATGTTTTCATAGGTGTCTTCGAGCTCAATTTCCTTGGCCACCGTGACGCCGTCCTTGGTGACGGTGGGCGAGCCGAAGGATTTTTGGAGGATGACGTTGCGGCCCTTGGGGCCGAGCGTGACTTTGACGGCACGGGCGAGCTTCTGAACGCCGCGGCGCATCGCGTCGCGGGCTTCTTGATCGAAGGCAATCATCTTTGCCATTTGTGGGATCCTTTTAGTGTGTGCTTTGTATTGAAGGTTGGTGTAGTTTGGTAATGTCCAGTCCGTGGACAGTTGTCCGTTGTCAGTTATTGCGGACGTTCGTCATCGAGATTCAACGGACCGCGGACCACGGACAGCTGACTAATCAATCACCGCGAGAATGTCCGTCTCGCTCATCAGGAGCAGCTCGTCTTCGTCGAGCTTGATGGTTTCGGGCGCGTAGCTGGTGAAGAGGACGCGGTCGCCCTTTTTGACTTGCATCTTGCCACGGCTGCCGTCGTCGAGCAACTTGCCGGTGCCGATGGCGATCACGGTGCCGCGCGAGGGCTTGTCTTTGGCGGCGTCTGGGATGTAGATGCCGCCGGCGGTCCGGTCTTCCGAGGCGTCGCGCTCGACGACGACCTTATCGCCGAGAGGTTGGAGCACGACCTTGGTTTTCTTCTTCGTAGCTACTGCGGGCATGGGGAATCCTCCTGAGTGAATTAGCTGTTAGCTACCAGCGTTTAGCTGTTAGCTAGAAACAATTGATATGTTGGCGGGAAACGGGCTGGTGCGTCCGCTTAGTGGCGCTATGCGGCCCCCCATGAAGAATCTGGCTATGAGCCAACGGCAAATAGCTTAGAGCTTCTTCGCGCACCCTCAGACACTTTTGTTTGCGGCCCAAAGTGCAAGCCGCGCGCCAAAGCCAGCGTACCGCACAAGGTGCGGCTGGACAATGAGTTGCGGCCGAATGTCGGTGGCGGCGGATTGCCAAATTGGCGGGCGGAGCGGGACACGGCGGGGAATTTGCTCGCCGCGACCTGCCAGATTGGCATAGCGGCGGACGTGGAATTTGGCATTCGCGGGATTGCCCGACATCCTACAATTGCGGTGCTTATGGAATCGGCCACGGTGGCGACTTCTGCCCCGGACCGGCGACGGGCCGAGCTTCGGTTGCTGGAGTTGGCCGCGAATTTGGAGCAACATCGCGGCTTTGCCGATGTGCTTGCCAGCCTGACCGCAGGCCATGGCGGGACGCTCGGCGGAGTTTGGGGGTCTTCGCGCGCGCTGGTGGCGGCGGCGCTCACGCAATCTTGCCCGGGGCCGCTCGTGGTCGTGACGCCGCATCCGGGCGACATCGATTCGCTCGCGCGGGACCTGGCGCTCTTCACGAATGTGGCGGTTTCAAGATTTCCGGCATGGGAATCGGAGCCGGGCGAGCGCGTGCTGCACGATGAGATCTACGGCGAGCGGTTACGGGTGCTGAAGAAGCTGGGAGCAGGGAGCGGGGAGCTGGGAGTTTCCGGTGGCGCTCCCCGCTCCACGCTCCTTGCTCCCAGCTCAATCCTCGTCACCAGCATTCAAAGCTTGTTGCAGCCGGTGCCGGGGCGGGACGCGCTGGCCGCGGCGACGCGCGAAATTCGAGTCGGCGGTCATCTCGACGAGCAGGAATTCACGCGTTGGTTGGCGGACCGTGGTGGCCACTCGACGACTGCGGTGGAATTGCCGGGCGAGTTCTCGCTGCGCGGCGGCATCCTCGATGTCTTCGCGCCCGATGCCGACGACCCGGTGCGGATCGAGCTTTTCGGCAGCGACATTGAATCGATTCGGCGGTTCGACGTGGCCACGCAGCGAAGCCTTGAAACGCTCCAGTCGACGACGGTCACCATGCTGGAGCCGGCGGAGTCGGACCGCGCTCATTTCACGGCCTATTTGCCTGCGGCGACTTGGTTCATGTTGGTTGAGCCGAACGAGCTCTCGGAAGAAGGGAAGTTCTTCTTAGAGCGGATGGATCGACCGCAGGTGTTTCATTCCGTGAAGCTGACACTGGGCGAAATCTATAAGTTTCCTTCGGTGACGGCCTCCGCGGTGCCCTCCGGGTCGATGGAGACGACGGCCCACTTGGAGTTCGAGTCGGTCGAGCGATTCAGCGGCGAGATCGGCAAAGTCCGCGACGAGTTGGATAAGGTGAGCAGCGGCCACGAGGTCTTCGTGGTTTGCGAGACGGACGCCGAAGTTGAACGGCTGGGCGAACTATTCAAGACGTCGAAACTGCACGGTGACGGCCGCTTGCATTTCGAGGTGGGCCATTTGGAGGCGGGCTTCCGGATTGTGCCGCAGCAAGTCGTGCTCGTGAGCGCGGCCGAATTATTTCAGCGGAAGGACCTGGCTCGGACATCGCGGCGTCGGCAAGCGCGGGCGATCGACAGCTTTCTCGAATTGCGGCAGGGCGACTTGGTCGTGCATCTGGCGCACGGGATCGGGCGATATCGTGGGCTGCGGCTGTTGGAGAAGGATGGCCGGGCGGAAGAGCACCTGGAGCTCGAATATCACGGCGGCACGAAGATCTATGTGCCGGCGGCGAAGATCGAGCTCGTGCAGAAGTACGTCGGCGGGAAAGGGGCGGTGGTGCCGCTCGCGCACATCGGCGGGCAGGCGTGGGTGCGGCAGAAGAAGGCGGCGGAGAAGGCGGTCACCGATTTGGCGGCGGAGATGATCGAGCTGCA
Source organism: Lacipirellulaceae bacterium (assembly GCA_036499445.1). Lineage (GTDB taxonomy): Bacteria > Planctomycetota > Planctomycetia > Pirellulales > Lacipirellulaceae > DASYDU01. Next base: position 13,044 of record DASYDU010000041.1, on the reverse strand, counting down.
GGCGCAGCGCGACGCGCGGCCCGGCATCGCGTTTCCGCCGGATACCGAGTGGCAGCGGGAGTTTGACGCGGCGTTTCCGTATCAGGAGACGCCCGACCAGCTCACGTCGATTGACGACATCAAGCACGACATGCAGCTGCAGCGGCCGATGGATCGGTTGCTTTGCGGCGACGTGGGCTTCGGCAAGACTGAGCTGGCGATTCGGGCTGCATTCAAAGCGATCGATGCAGGATTTCAAGTGGCTGTGCTGGTCCCCACGACGGTGTTGGCGGAGCAGCATCGTCGCACGTTCTCTGCCCGAATGGCTGAGTTTCCCTTCGCAATCGCTGCACTGTCGCGATTTTGCACGGCCAAGGAGCAAAGGCAGATTATCGAGCAGTCAGAGAGCGGGCAGCTTGACATCCTCGTTGGCACGCACCGAATGGCGTCGCCGGATGTAAAGTTCGCCAATTTGGGCCTGTTGATCATCGACGAGGAGCAGCGGTTTGGCGTCGAGGTGAAGGAGCGGCTCAAAGCGCTTCGGGCGACCGTCGATGTGCTGACAATGACGGCGACGCCGATTCCGCGGACGCTGCACATGTCGCTATTGGGCGTACGGGCGATTTCGAACTTGGAAACGCCGCCGGCCGATCGATTGGCGGTCGAGACGCGGGTCACGCGGTTTAGCGAGGAGATGGTCCGTCACGCGATCATGCGCGAACTGAACCGGGGCGGGCAGATTTATTTCGTGCATAATCGCATTCAAGACATTCAATTGGTGGCGGCCAAGCTCGGCAAGATTGTGCCCGAGGCCCGCATCGACATCGGCCACGGCCAAATGGCTGAGCATCAGCTCGAAGACGTGATGTTGCGGTTCGTTCGCGGCGAAACGGACATTTTGTTATCGACGACGATCGTCGAAAGCGGCCTCGACATCCCCAACGCCAATACGATCTTCATTGACGATGCCGACCGCTATGGCCTCGCGGACTTGCATCAGCTGCGGGGCAGGGTGGGGCGATATAAGCACCGTGCCTACTGCTACTTGCTCGTCGACGAGAATCGGCATCTCTCGCCGGAGGCGGCGCGGCGACTGCGAGCAATCGAGGAGTTCAGCCAGATGGGCGCCGGGTTTGCGCTTGCCATGCGCGATCTCGAATTGCGCGGCGCTGGCAACATTCTTGGCACGCAGCAAAGCGGCCATATTGCGATGGTCGGCTACGAATTGTACTGCGCGCTATTGGAACGGGCGGTGCGGCAGCTCAAAAAGATGCCGCCGCGCGAATCGGTGGAGGTGAATATCGATCTGCCGGGCGAGGCCTATTTGGAGCGCGGCTATGTGCCCGACATGCGATCGAAGATTGACCTCTATCGGCGACTTGCGCGGCTCACCGACGAAACGGCCGTCGACGATTTCGCCAAAGAACTGGCCGACCGCTTCGGTCCGCTGCCCGACCCGGTGCAACATTTGTTGGAGCTAGCACGGCTGCGGATTTGGGCACACGGCTGGGGTATCCACGAAATCCGGCTGGAAGACCGCTTTGCAGTATTCGGATATGCGGAGCGTGATAAGCTATCGCGACTCGTGGCGAAGTCGCTGGGCAGGCTGCGGATCGCAGATGGTCAAAGCGCCTATCTCCCGCTGGCTAACGGTATTGGCGATGCGGCAGCTATCTTCGCGGAAGTCAAATCGCTCTTGCGGCCAGCCGCGCGCACCTCCTAGAATCTCGCGGTTTTTTGTGCAGACGCACTCGGCGCTTATCTGTCAGCGATCAGCACAGCCCCTTTTCTCTGGGTTAGGTTTGTGCGCATTTATTGCTTATCCAACTTGATCTCTGCCGCGATGGCAATCGCGTTGATGTTGCTCTCCGCGCCAAGCCGGTCGCAAGAACAGCCGATGGACATGGAGGCGGTTCCTGTGACGCCTGCGGTGCCAGGGGAGCAGCCGGCCACCGTCGACGGCAGCCAGGTGATAGCGCGGATCAATGGCCAGGTGGTTCAGGCGTGCGAAGTGCTTTGGATCGTAAACTTGATGATTGATCAGAATCGCGCGAAAATTCCGCCAAACCAATTGGAGGAAGTCCGCGATATGTTGATGAAGCGGCAATTGGCGGCATTGGTCGACCGGAAGCTGCTATACGATGCGTTTCGCCGGGGCGTTCCGGCAGAAAACTTGCCGAAGATCGAAGAGAACCTGAACGAACCGTTTGAGCAGCAAGAATTGCCGTTGCTGATGAAACAATTCAATGTCAACAGCCGGCCCGATTTGGAACGCGAACTGTGTCGCTTGGGATCGTCGCTCAGCGACGCGAAGAGGGCCTTCAACGAGCGGGTAATTGCCGGCGAGTGGATGCGAAACAAGATCAAGGTGGATGAAGAGATCAGCCCGATCGAGATTCACGACTACTACCAGGAGCACCTCACAGCGTACGACTATCCGGCGCAGGCTCGCTGGGAAGAGTTAATGGTTCGCAAAAACCGCTTTCCCGATGCCAAGCAGGGCTATGCGCAGATTGCACGACTAGGAAACGAGGCAGCGAAAAAGGCGGCGATCACCACAGATCCGAAACAGCCAATCTTCTCGGATGTTGCCAAAACTAAATCTGACGGTTTCACCGCCGACAAAGGCGGCCAACACGATTGGACGAGTAAGGGGGCAATGGCGATCAAACCGATTGATGATGCACTGTTCTCACTCGGGGTTGGGCAGATGAGCCTGATTTTGGAGGACAAAACCGGCTTCTACATCGTGCGCGTGCTGGAGCGGAAGGAGTCAGGCCGGAAGCCATTCACCGAAGTGCAGGTCGAAATTCGCGACACGATAAAGAAGGCGCGATTGAAGGAAGCCCAGGACAAGTATCTCGCGCAGCTGCACGACGAAGCCCGCATCGAAACGATCTATACAGGCCGGATCTCGGCCGACGCATTGGCGGGTCGCGGACCGGACGGAAAAATGCAGCGATAGGTCGGGCAGGCAGCACGAGGGCGCTACGTGGCTGCTAGCAGGCAACGAATCCGGGCCGCATCGCAAGGGAGGACGGGGCTCCGGCTGGTGTCGTCAGTCGCGGCTTCACTCGCCTTGGCACATCTCCCGCGATTTGTTAGTTTGCCCGCCCCGCGGAGAGCTGATGGGATGAACCGCGAGTATCCCATGATGTTGGGAAGTCGAACGGGGTTGGAGCGACGGTCCACGGCATCGACTCGTCGCGCTGAGAGGGGCTGCTAGAGGATCGCGGACGATGGCCGACAAGGAAGGAAGCCCAACATGAACGTCAATCACAAGTCTCAGCTGCGGGTCCACATCCGCTGGATGATTCGCCGCGATATGCCCGAAGTGCTCGACATCGAACGGGAAAGCTTTGAGTTTCCCTGGTTCGAAGAGGACTTTATCCGCTGTCTGAGGCAGCGCAATTGCATCGGTATGGTGGCGGAGCACGCCGAGCATGTCGTCGGCTTTATGATTTACGAGCTCCACAAGACGCGACTTCATATACTTAATTTTTCGGTGGCGGCCTCGCTCCGCCATCAGTCGGTCGGCACGCAAATGATTGAGAAACTGGTGGGCAAGCTCTCCAGTCAGCGGCGGACCGAGATCACACTCGAAGTTCGCGAGACGAATCTAGGAGCCCAGATTTTCTTTCGGCAGAGCGGCTTTCGAGCGACGAACGTGCTGCGCGACTTCTACGACGACTCGACTGAAGATGCGTATGTGATGCAGTACTATTACAAGACGGACGAAGCCGAGATGATTCTGCCGCTCAATCGGATCGATCGGCGGCTCGCTGGTTGACTGCCGACCACTGCCCTTTTTTGACGATAACAGGATTTTCAGGATCAACAGGACTAATTGAGCCGCGCTCAATTGCTCAAAGAACATTTGGGGAAGATCTCACGCAAAGTCGCCAAGGCGCAAAGGTTCGGCATTCGACGTAACAAGCACCTTCAAGCCGTTTCATTCCGACAGTCGTTAGCGAATTGCCTTTGCGTCTCTGCGCCTTTGCGGGAGACTGAATTTGACGTGGCGCGGGGGTTCTATAGCCCGATGATCATCGCTTTTCGCTGTGGCAATTCCAGTAACGCCACGGAATGCGGGCTAGCCCGATAAACGGCGCCCGGATTGATCAACAGCGTTTCGCCGCGCTCTTCGATCGCCGCAACGTGAGTATGGCCGTAGCAGACGACTTGGTAGCGGCCGCTACCGACGGCACCGACAAATCGGCGCCGATCGTGGCTGTGCACGAGCGCGATTCGCGCGCCATTGAGCTCAATTTCGCCAAATTCGCCGTGACACGTCTGGCCTGCCTGCTCGATCGAGGTGCGCAACAACTTCGTGTCTGTGTCGCAGTTGCCGAACACAAAGTCCGTGGGCCAGGGCGCGAACAGTTCCACTACCTCCGCGGAGCCAACGTCACCGCAGTGGAGCACTCGCTCGACATCGAGGCTCTCGAACATCCGCACCGCGGGCTGCGTTAACTCGACGTGCCCGTGTGTGTCGCTAACTATGCCGACGCGCATAATAACGTCCTCCGAAGATATGGATGGACAACGTCGACGAAAAGCCAGCTTCTCTGTGGCTAATCAGAGTAGAGTCTTCGCTCGGTTTTTGCAACGCGATTTTGCAATTCTTGCTACACTTTCTGGGGCGAAGGGAGATTCGCTAAAAATGGAGAGGGTTGGTCGGTCGCGATCGATGGTCGTGCCGGCCTCAGGGGTATCCGCAAGTATCGGCTAGGTTCCGAGTGCTGCTCCCCGACTTGCACGGGCGACGCGGCTATGGCCCGCTGACACCGACAGTCGCAATTCGTTGAGCCACGCGTTACTGACTACGTCTGCCATCGTCATCCTTGCCAAAGCGGCCGCGGAATGTATCGGCTGGGTACTTTTGAGCGTTCTTTGCCATCTTGGCCCGAATCGTGCTCGCGAGGTCGATACCCAGCTCATTTGCGAGAGCCATTGAGTAACCAACCACGTCCGCGATTTCCTCGGACACGGCGGCCAGTCTTACTGGATCGTCGGCAACGCGTCGGGAGGCTTCAGTAGTGAGCCACTGGAAGTGCTCCATCAGCTCGGCTGCCTCGATGGCCAGCGCCATCGAAACGTTCTTCGGTGAGTGAAACTGCGACCAGTCGCGCTCCGCGACGAAGTCGGCTACGAGCTTACGCAGCTCGGCTACCGTCGTTGTGGCATCGGAGGGCAAAGGGATCGGGTCCATATCTTTGGTCGTCGATTGTACAGAGTTGCCGCGCGGCTGGCCGAGAAGTGGACCAGATGCCGAGTCGGCGGCCGACATCAGGCGACGAGAAGGTGCGGCACGGTCTGGGACACCTCGGCAAGGAACCCGGGCAGCCACAGCTGTTCGGGCGGGTGCTCGCGCTCATGGTACCGCCGGCGGTAGCCATCCGCCAAGTGGGCCATCACTTCCACGACCAGCAGATCAGCCCGATTCATCACATGCCGGGCACTGCGGTTGCCCAGCGAGGCGATCAATTCTTCGAGCACGTGGACGTGAAGCTGCATTGTCCGTTGAGCGGAAATGCCGGCATCGGCCAATAGGGTCGCAAGCGCCGTCATTTCGTCAACTAGATTTCCGACTCCCATTACGACGTACGCCCGCAGTAGCTCGCGGTAGTGTCCGACCAGCCGCTCAGGCAGATCGCACTTTGTTGCCTCGGCATTCGCGCTGGATCGGAATAGACTCGGTGAGGACGAAATTTCGGTATCGTTGTCTTGGGTGTCCGGTTCATGAACTTCTGGAGTGATATTTGCAGTCGGCGGCGTGTCGCGGATGCGTTCCAGCTCGACAATCAAGGCCCGCTGTTCGGTGAGCAGCCGCTCTGCCTCTTGGTGCTCTTGAGCGAGTCGCTGGCGTTCGACTTGCACGAGTCGCCGATTCTCTCGCATCAATTGGAACCGCTCGATCGCCCGGGCAAATGTCCAGAGGAGTGACCGCGTGGTGGTTTCGGCGACCGCGCAGTAGGCGTCCGCACCGACTTCGTACGCCATAGCCGCAAGCTCGGCCGACGGATCGGTGCCCATCACGATCATCGGCTCTTCGTGGCCGGCGGCGCGGAGCCCTTCGACAAATTCCAGACCGTCGAGCACGTCGGCTTCGTGGCTGATGAGGACCGCGTCGAAGACGTCGTCGCGGAGTTGAGCGAGCCCCGCAGTGACGCCAATGGCTTCTTCCAGCATGACTTCGGTCGCGCTGTCGGCCGCAAAGGCTTCGGCCAGCCAGCCGCCCGTCCGATGGAGCGTCGTCACATACAGCACCTTGATCCGGAGTGGCATCTGGCCCCAGATTTGAGGCGTGAAGCGAGTCGTCGAAGATGGGGTGGCGAGCTTGGTCATGGTAAGTCTGCGGGCGCGAGATATCGCGGCGAGACTGTAGCCGACGGGCCGAGAAGGGTCAACGCCGCGACTCTTTGCGGTCCGATGAGTATCATCCTACAATCAGTCCTTGGAAAGACGGCGACATCAATCAGCTCTAAATTCGGTGGTGCCGCCGATGCCGATCGACCGACGCTAGCAGCGACCCATGCGAATTGCCTACCTCGATTGTGCGAGCGGAATCAGCGGCGACATGACGCTTGGGGCACTCGTCGACGCGGGAGCCGACTTGGCCGCCATTCAAGCCGGCGTCAATTCGTTGGGACTGGCCGGTTGTCGAATCGTAGCTACCGAAGTCAAGAAGTGCGGGTTTCGGGCCACGCAAATCACAATTGAGCACGACCCCGAGCAGAAGCACCGCCATCTCCATCACATCACGGCGATGATCGACGGCGGTAAGCTCACGGCACGTGCACGTGAGCTGGCCACGCGGGTTTTTCGGCGACTCGCCGAGGCGGAGGCCAAAGTTCACGGGACAACGATCGAGAAGGTTCACTTCCACGAAATCGGGGCCGTCGACTCGATTGCCGATATCGTCGGCACCGCGATCGCACTTGATTCGCTAGGCATTGAGAGCATCGTGTCATCACCGGTGCCGACCGGACATGGCTTTATCCAGATCGCCCACGGGCGCTGCTCGATTCCCGCGCCGGCGACGGCCGAGTTGCTACAGGGCGTGCCGCTCGCGTCCGGTGATGTTGAAGGAGAATTGACGACCCCCACCGGCGCGGCAATTGTCGCGGCACTCGTAGCGGAGTTTGGGCCGCTCCCGGCCATGACTGTGTGCCGAATTGGGTATGGGGCTGGGCAGAAGGATTTTGCCCATCCCAACTTGTTGCGCATCTTGATCGGCGAGGTTGCCATGCCGGTGAGGCTGGATGCAGGTTCCGCCAAACTTCGGTCGCGCGTCGAGTCGATTGTGGTTTTGGAGACGAATCTTGACGATATCACGGGCGCGGCAATCGGTCACTGCGTCGAACAACTTTGGACAGCTGGCGCGCTCGATGTGACTCTGACGCCGATCCAGATGAAAAAAGGGCGTCCCGGTGTCTTGATAAGCGCGCAAGCGACCCCCGCCGACGCCGATAAGATGGAGTCTATACTATTTATGCAGACGCCGACCCTTGGCGTGCGGCGAATGCCGGTTATGCGGACTGTCCTTGCGCGACGACCACATGAAGTCGAAACGGCGTGGGGCCCTGTTGCGGGCAAAGTCGCGTACCTGCCGGGCGGCTCGCAACGATTTACTCCGGAATACGAAGCCTGTCGGCAGATTACGGCGGAGCGCGGCATCAGCTTGGCTGAAGTTTCTAACGCGGCCGTCGCGGCGTTTCGAGCGGGGAGCGAGCCATGAGTAGCGTCGCAGCCGCCATCTTGCCCGATTCCCTGATCGCAAACCAATGGGAGATCGTGCCACGCGGCTTATTCTCGCGGCACTACGATTTGTTTCGCGATGGCGAGGTAGTGGTATCGCTGCAAATGGCGATGTTTCGAGAGGCGTGCGAATTCACGATTGCCGGGCACGATTTTGCCATCCGCCACACCTCGGTCTGGAAGGACACGTTCCAACTGCTGATCGGCGACAAGAGCGTCTGCGAGGTGAAGCGAGCCTTCTGGTCGAGGCGGTTCGAATTGGCGGCGATCGACCAGAGTTGGGTTTTGCAACGACCTGGTTTCTTGAGCCGCGGGTATCAATTGATATCAGGCGAGAATGAGGTCGGCACGATCCGCCCGGCCGGTTGGTTTACGCGCCGCCGCTTCGCCAATTTTGTCGAAGATGTCCCGCCACCGGTGCAAGTGTTGGCGATCTTCCTCGTATTGATCGTCAGCCAACGGCAACATCGGCATTCGTCTGGCGGCGGGGGCGTCGGATGAGTGTTTACTGAGCCGATCCATCGCGGGTTGGCGCCGGCGACGCAAGTGCGCGAAGCTTCGATTCGATGGCGGCCAAACCAATCGCCGGTTCTTGGCAGGCGAAGTTCTGGCAAACGTAAAGGACCGGTCGGCCGTCTGGCGACGACTTCCCGGCGAAGAATGCGTCGAGACCGCGTGACCGCGACCGTTTGTTACTGGCATCCGAAAGGCGGGTCGCGACGATCGCCCGCGGCAGGTAGCGGCGTGACATTGCCGGCAAGGCTGCCTGTAGTTCCGAGTTTTCGATATCGCCGACGAGAGCTAGCTCAAAGGATGGCCCTAGGTTGAGGTCAAGCGCAAGTAGCATCTGGCCGGCGGCCAAGGGGACTCGTTCCATAATCGGCGCGGCAATCGTGAGCGTTCTTTCCGCGGCGTCCAGGTATTCGGCACGGCCGAGCAGCTTGCCGAGCCGCAGCAGGGCGGTGGCCGCCAGGGCGTTGCCGCTGGGCGTGCTGCTGTCGGTGAGTTCCTTCGTGCGAGTGAGCAGCTGTTCGTGGTCGGTTGCAGTGTAGAAAAAGCCCCCGCCTGCAAAATCGACAAACCTCTCGAGAACGATGTCGATGAGCCGAACGGCCTCGTCGATCCACCGTTCGTTGCCGGTCGCTTCATAGAGCGTGACGAATGCATTTGCCAGGGATGTGTAGTCGTCGAGGTAGGCATCGAGTTTTGCCGTGCCACTGCGCCACGTATGCAGCAGCCGGCCATCCTCGCGGCGCACATTCCGCAAAATGAAACTGGCTGCGGCGTCAGCTGCAATCTGATAACGTGGCTCGTCCAGTGCCATTCCCGAGCGGGCCATCGCGTCGATCATCAGCCCATTCCAGGCGACGATCACTTTGTCGTCCCGGCCCGGTCGCACTCGTGTCGCGCGGGCCGCGAGCAGCCTTTCCCGGCCGTCGGCAAGCTCCGCCGCCAAATCGGCTGGGGCGCGATTGAGGATTTGCGCACACTGCTCCAGCGTCTTTGGCAAGTTAAGAATGCTGCGGCCCTCGAAGTTGCCGCTGTCCGTGACGTCATACACGCGGCCAAACGTTGTGCCGCGCTCCTCGCCCAGCACGGCTTCGATCTCGTCGGGCGTCCAGGTGTAATAGATGCCTTCCTCGCCTTCGCTGTCGGCGTCTTCCGTGCTGTAAAACCCACCGGCCGAATCGGTCATTTCGCGGAGGACGTAGTCGAGCGTCTCGCGGACGACGCGGGCATAGTTGGCGTCGCCGGTGACGAGATACGCGTCGAGATACGCGCGGGTCAAAAGGGCGTTGTCGTAGAGCATCTTCTCGAAGTGGGGAACGAGCCAGCGGGCATCGGTCGAGTAGCGGGCGAAACCGCCGCCGAGTTGATCGTAGATACCGCCGGCGGCCATGCGATCGAGCGTGAGCCGCACGATGTCGAGCACGCCCAGCTGCTTCGTCCGCTGGTATGTTACGAGCAGGAGCTGCAAATCCATCGGATGCGGAAATTTGGGTGCTTGACCGAAGCCGCCAAACGTTTGATCGAAGGAACGTCTCAATTGAAATACCGCGCCGTCGATTAAATCCGACGAAAGCGCAGCAGACTCGTCGCCGATTGAGCCGACTTTCTGCAGCTCGGCCGTGAGCTGGTCCGCCGCAGTGAGCGCTTGGTCGCGGCGATTCTTCCAGGCATCGGTCACCGCGGCAAGGATTTGATCGAAGCCCGGCATGCCGCGCGAACTCTGCGGCGGCCAGTAGGTGCCGCCATAAAACGGTTTCAACTCGGGCGTGAGAAACACGCTCATCGGCCAGCCGCCACGGCCGGTGAGCATCTGCACCGCGTTCATGTAGATTTGGTCGAGGTCGGGCCGCTCCTCGCGGTCGACTTTAATCGACACGAAACTGTCATTCAGCACGCGGGCTATTTCGGCATTCTCAAAGCTCTCGTGCTCCATCACGTGGCACCAGTGACATGCCGAGTAGCCGATCGAGAGAAAGATTGGCTTCTGTTCGCGGCGAGCCCTTTGGATGGCCTCGCCACCCCACGGAAACCAGTCGACCGGATTGTCCCGGTGTTGGAGGAGATAGGGACTGGTTTCAGTGGCAAGGCGATTCGACATAATGTGATCAGCTGAAGGTCTATTCAATCCAGCCGCCGCCGAGAACTCGCTGATTGTCGGTTGCGTCGTAGCAGACGACCGGCTGACCTGGCGTGACGGCAAACTGCGGCTCATCAAACAGAATATGCAAACGGCCATCTTGGAGCACGGTCATTGTCGCGGGATGAGCGGCGGCGTTGTAGCGAATTTGAGCAAAACAACGGCGACATGTGTCTTCCGCGTAGGCAACGGTTTGATCCAGCCAATTCGTATCGCGGGCCGTGAATTCGCGAACGTAAAGCTCGTCGCGATCGCCAATCACGACGCGGCGTGACTCGGCCTCGATTCGTACCACGAACTTTCGCTCTCCGAGCGCCACTCCCAAACCCTTGCGCTGGCCGACCGTGAAGCCTTCGATGCCGTCGTGCCGGGCGAGGACGGTGCCGTCCATCGTCACCAACTCGCCGGTCGTGTCGACTTCGGTGTCGTCGTCCGAACGGCGGCGGCGAATGAAATCGTCGTACCGATCGTGGGTGACGAAGCAGATTTCCTGACTGTCCTTCTTTTCGGCGACGCGCATTCCCAAACCGGCCGCAATCTTGCGGATTGCCGGCTTCTCGTAGCTGCCGACTGGCAACATCATCCGCGGCAAGAGATCGGGCCGGATGCCGAAAAGTACGTACGATTGGTCCTTGGCAGTATCGACTCCCCGCAGCAGTGAAACTTGTTCGTTCGCTCCGCGCTGCAGCCGCGCGTAGTGGCCGGTGGCGACAAATTCGGCGCCCACACTATCCGCGTAGTCAAAGAGCTTGCCGAACTTGATCCAGTTGTTGCACTGGACGCAGGGATTGGGAGTGCGGCCCACCGTGTATTCCGCGATGAAGTAGTCGATGATCTGGCCAAACTCTTCCTGGAGGTTCAGCGCGTAGAAAGGAATGCCGAGCTTGTCGGCCACGCGGCGAGCGTCTTCGGCGTCGGCCGCCGTGCAGCAGCCTTGCTTGTGGTCGAGACGCGCGACGATCGGCAGCGTGGCGACTCCAACTGCTCCTTGCTCTTTGCGATCTGTTCGCTGCTTACTATCGCAAGCCACCGGGGATTGCTCCCCGTGGCGCATGAAGACGCCGATCACGTCGTGCCCCTGCTCGATGAGCAAGTGGGCCGCGACGCTCGAATCGACCCCACCGCTCATGGCCAGCACGACGCGCGTCATACAGCCGAGTCTATGGCCACCGCGGCGCTGCCACAAGTCTGCCCTCGCCGCGACGCCGGAACCGGCCTATAATGCTCCGAATGTAGGTGGGGCTTTCCAGCCTCATCTCTCTTGCAGAGGGTCGGGCTGGATAGCTCGACGTACGGAGGAATCATGGAAAAAGAGTACATCGACCGCACCAAAGCGATCCGCGAAGGCATCCTCCAGCTACGAGACTCTCTTTGACTACGCGACCAAGAAGTCGCGGCTGACGGCGATTGACGCCGAGATGTCGCAGCCTGATTTCTGGGGCAACCAGGAGCGGGCTCAGGCCACCGTCGAAGAACGCAAATCGCTCAACTCGGTCATCGGGCCGCTCGACACGGCCATCAAACGGAGCGACGACCTCGGCGCCTTGCTCGAGATGGCGAGCGAAGATCCATCGTTTGCGGCCGAGGTGCCCGGCGAGGTGCAATCGCTCGAAACGCAAGTCGACGCGCTCAAACTCAAAGCGCTCCTCAACGGCCGACATGACGCGGCCGGCGCGATCCTGGCGATCAACGCCCGCGACGGCGGCACCGACGCCAACGATTGGGCCGAGATGCTGGTGCGGATGTACACGCTTTGGGCTCAGAAGAACGGCTACTCGGTCGAGCTGCTCGAGCGGCAAGACAACGAGCAGGCCGGGATCAGCCACGCTGCAATCGCGATTCGCGGCCCGATGGCGTATGGATATCTCCGCGGCGAGACAGGCATGCATCGACTTGTGCGGATCAGCCCGTTCAACGCGGAGGGCAAGCGGCAGACCAGTTTCGCGGCCGTCGATGTCTCCCCGGAAATTGCGGATTCCGTCGTCGTCGAGATTAATCCGGAAGACGTTCGCGAAGACGTATTTCGTGCGAGCGGCGCTGGCGGGCAACACGTCAACAAGACATCCAGCGCGATTCGGCTGACGCACGTGCCAACCAATATTGTTGTTCAGTGTCAGAGCGAACGATCGCAGCACAAGAACCGGGCCACGGCTTGGAAGATGCTCCGCGCGCGAATGGCCCGGGCCGAGGAAGAAAAGCGCGAGGCGGCCGAGGCAGCCAAGTACCAGCAGCAAGCCAAGATCGGCTTTGGCTCACAGATTCGCAATTACTTCTTGCACCCGGATCAGCGAGTGAAAGATGCCCGTACGAAGTACCAGATGGGTAACTTCCACGCGGTGCTCGACGGAGACATCCAAGGCTTCTTGGATTCCGTGCTGCGCTGGCGGGCGGGGCAACCGGTGGCGGAGGACGATGAGGAATAGCGGGAAACTGGGGGCCCGGCCGAGTCTAGACTCCAGCCACCCATCACACGTTTAGTCAATTTTCGACTTTGATTCTGGGTTCGGCGGCGTGTCGCCCGCGCTTACGGCCCACTTGCGACCAGTCTCGTGATCGCGAAAGAAGGGCTCTTCGACGCGATGGCCATCTATCGGCTTGAGCTCCCGGACCCAGATGTTGCGGAATCGCACAGGACGATTGTGGTATTGGAGCCTGAT
>DASYDU010000040.1:0-9486 GCA_036499445.1 Lacipirellulaceae bacterium | reverse complement strand
CCGAATGATGCCAACCGATCTCGTTGGCCAGCGGCGAGATGTAATTCATCCGGTCGACAATCGTCACGTATTGATTGAAGTCCAAGTGTTCGCCCAACTTCTCAAACCCGCTATGCAGATAACCAATATGCGGCACGGCATCGACAACCAGCTCGCCATCCAGCGTGAGAACCAAGCGAAGCGTCGTGTGCGTCGCCGGATGCTGCGGACCAAAATTGAGCGTCCACAGATATTCGCGCTCAGGCGAATCGGCGGGCAGCGTGTCGGCAAGCGTTAGCGGCATACAACAGATTCTCCAGCTCAGCTTTCCGCTCGCGTGATGACGGGGAAGTTGTGCCGCTCGCCGCGACCTTTGAGCGGATAGTCCTTCCGCAACGGAAAGGCCGTAAACTCATCGGGCATCAGAATCCGCCGCAGATCGGGATGGCCGACGAACCGAATCCCGAACATGTCCCACACTTCGCGCTCGAGCCAATCGGCCGACCGCCACAACGGGTACACCGAGGGCAGCTCCGGCTCCGGCGGATTGACGAACGTCTTCACAAACACGCGCTCGCCACTTGTCGTGTTGATCAGACCATAGACGACTCCATACCGGTCCGTCGCCTTGGGGTATTCCAGGTAATCGACCGCCGTCAACTCGACCAGCATGTCGAATCCGCGCTCGCGCAGCAAAAACTCAAGCACGGGGTACAGTTTGTCCTCGGGCACAATCACCCGGCGATTGTCGCGAAACGTCGATTCCGTGATCTCGCGCGAGAATCGTTCGTGCAGCGCGGCCAATTCCAGCATTCGGCTATCCCTGTCAATCCTGTCGTGCGACTATCTCAACCTGTCCCGCGATTACTTCGGAATATCTACCGGATAGTTGCTCATATGCTTCGTGGCCTCGGGGTCCACTATCGGTGGCATGTAAGTCTGCAAGCCTTCAACTGGCATCGCTTCGCGGAACCGTCGCACTTCATCGATGTCAAACCGCGGCGGCCCAGTCGGCGTCGTTCGCTCAGCAAACTCCCGCCCCGTGAACGTCCCCGTCCGCATAATCTTGGCTTGCATCTCGATCAGCGCCGCCAAAAGCTGCTCCGGACGCGGCGGGCAGCCTGGCACATAAACATCTACCGGAATGAATCGGTCCACGCCCTGCACCACCGCATACGTGTCAAACACGCCCCCCGTGCAGGCACACGCCCCCATCGACATGCACCACTTTGGCTCGGGCATCTGCAGCCATATCCGCTGCAACACGGGCAGCATCTTCATCACCACGCGCCCCGCCACGATCAACAGGTCGCATTGCCGCGGGCTGAACCGCATTACCTCCGCCCCGAACCGAGAGATATCGTGTCGCGATGCCGCGGTAGCCATCAGCTCGATCCCGCAGCAAGCCGTGGCGAAAGGCATTGGCCACAGACTGTTCGACCGCGCCCAGCTCGCCGCCGCGTCGAGCCGCGTCAAAAAGATGTTTTCCGGCAAGCCTACCGCCATCGAAACACCCCCTTTCGCCAGGCATAGATGTACGCGACCACTAGCGTCGCCATGAACACTAGCATCACCGCAAACACCGTCCCCCGCAGCTCGATCGGAATCCCCCCCGTATCCACGTAGGCGCTCGTCGACCACGGGTAGAGAAACAGCAACTCGACGTCGAACACCAAAAATAGAATCGCCACCAAATAGAACTTCACGTCGAAGGGCTGCCGCGCGTCCCCTACGGGGTCCATCCCCGATTCGTAGGGCATCTGCTTTACCGCCGTCTTTTTCTTGGGTCCAGCCACCCGCGCCAGCACCAAGTTCGTCACGACGAACCCGAGCAGAATCACGGCATACACGAGCAGCGGTGGAAAAGTGCTCATTGGGCGGGCGAGCCTGCTTCAGCGCGCGGGAAAGAAAAAATTCAATCGTCCACGCGATTCTACCGCCGTAAATTTCGCTCGACAAGCCGAAACATCCTTGCCCGCAAACGACTTACGAAACTGTCAAACCACGCTCTTCGGTCGTCGCATTGCCGCGCGCCCCCTCAGTCCGACTCCACCGGGAACTCCGGCAAGAACATTCCGCTGATCTCCAAGAGTTGCAGCCGCGCGCCGCTCAGCCGCTCCGCCAACACACAGGCCACCCGCCGCATGAACTCAAAACCAAATGGCGAGTTTGCCGCGCAAAAATCCATCAGCTTGCTTCCCTCAAACTCCAAGGCCCTCACCGCGGTCACGCAGCGTGCCGTGTCATATAATCGCATTCGCCCGACCAGCGGCGACCAGCCCATCAAATCGCCGCCATGCACCACGCCGATCTGGCGACAAGATTCCTCCGGATCGCAGATCGCCAGCGAGATCTCACCGCTCACGATCACATAGACGTTCTTTGCCAACCCGTATTGCTCGAAAACGGTCGACCTTGCCGGGAACTCCACCGGTCGGCAAATCGCCGCGAGCTTCGTCAATTGCTCGTCCGGAATTCCGCGCAAGAATTCGCTCTTCCGCAGTTCGTCGAGTACCCTAGTCTCCGCGACCTTCGTGTCAGCCATCGTATGACTCCCGCCGAAAGTTGCTGAACATCACCCTCGCCGACTCACGCCAGCCGGCGGCCGGGGCCGATTGCCGCCCTCATCGTACTTCGCTCACCACCGCTTCCGCCAGGGCGGAACGGCACAAGTGCCGCTGGCCGTAACCCTCTGCCGCCGGTTCAGTCCCCCTCCGCTTGCAGCGTCATGCTCGGGTATTATACTTGACTCCTAGCGCAGTCGATTCCCCCCAACCAAGACGAGAAAATCATGTCGTTCGCAAAATCCTTTTCTTCGTGCTTCGCATTCCTGTCCGCGATGGCTCTGGCCGCTTTGCTCGCCACGCCCCAACTTGCCCGAGCCCAGTCAGATAGCAAGATGTCCGACTCCAAGCCGTCGGGCGGCAGCAAGATGGCTGCGGAGCCGAAGTTTACTGGCAACCCACCCGCCATTCGCATCAAGGCCGGTTCGGACAAACCGTTCACCGATCATGAGGGCAACGTCTGGCTCGCCGAAATCGGTTTCGACGGTGGCGAAACGATCGATCGTCCGGACGAAATGAAGATCGAAAACACCAAAAACCCCGGTCTCTACCGTAGCGAGCACTACAGCATGGATTCCTTCTCGCAAAAAGTGCCCAACGGCAAGTACAAGGTCAATCTCTACTTTGCCGAGACGTTTGATGAAGTCACGGAGCCGGGCGGCCGCGTCTTCTCCTTCAAAGTCGGCGACAAGGAGTTCAAGGACTTCGACGTCGTCAAGAAAGCCGGCAAGCCGCAAACCGCCTACGTCGAATCGGTCGACGTCGACGTCACCGACGGCATGGTGAAGATCACCTTCACCCCCAACGTGCAGAATCCTGAGATCAACGGTATCGAGATCATCCCGGCGGCCAAAATGTAAGCGGGATCTGTTGTGGCAGGCCGCTTCCGATTATGCATCACGCTAATTCGCGAGATCGCAGTACGGCCCGCGCGATCAGCGCGACAAACGAAACAAGCACCACAATCTGCGTGACCGCAAACGGCGCCTCCGACTGTGTCGGTGCCAATGCGTGGAGCGTTGGCACCTTCTGAAACGACTGAACGACGAGCACGAAGACATTGAGATACTGCGCCATCATCGCAGTAATGACATACGTCGGCCGCCAGCCGCCCGCCAACTTGCGTCGATAGCGCGCCACGATCGCGATCGCCAGTAGCACCAGCGAGACGACGCCAAACACGTGCCCTGGCGTCACGTGATTGACCGGAAAGCCAAACCCGGTGACGCTCGTCAACACCGTCGTCCACAGAAACACTTTGGTCCAGACGTCAAGCCGCTGCCCCTTCAGCAGCCCCGCCAATACGACAAACCCCGTCCCAATCCCTATCAAACTAATGGCGAGATGGATCAGCGTATAGATTGCTAACATAAACCAGCTCCCGCAGTTTCGGTCGGTCGACCTACTCCTCCAAAAACTTCAGCAGCTCCGCATTGACGCGATCCTTTAGCGTCGAGCACATCCCGTGCGGCGCGCCCTTGTAGACAACCAATGTCGCGCCCTCAATCTGCTTCACCGACATCATCGCCGACGCCCCAATCGGCACAATCTGGTCGTCATCGCCGTGCAGGATGAGCGTTGGCACGTCGAACTTCTTGAGGTCTTCCGTGAAGTCCGTTTCCGAAAAGGCCTGGATGCAATCGAAGACGCCCTTGAAACCGGCCTGCATCCCCTGCAGCCAAAAAGAGTCCCGCAAACCCTGTGACACCTTCGCGCCCGGCCGATTCGCGCCGTAGAACGGCCCGCTCAGGTCCTGGAAAAATTGCGATCGATCCGCCAACACTCCGGCCCGGATCTTATCGAACGCCTCCATCGGCAAACCGCCGGGGTTGGCCGCCGTCTTGAGCATCAGCGGCGGCACCGCTCCGATCAACACGGCCTTTGCCACGCGATCCGTCCCGTGACGGCCAATGTAACGCGCCACCTCGCCGCCCCCCGTCGAATGGCCGACATGGACCGCATATTTCAGATCGAGCTTTTCCGTGAGCGCCGCCAAATCGTCGGCATACGTGTCCATCTCGTTGCCATGCCAGGTCTGGCTCGATCGGCCGTGGCCGCGCCGGTCGTGCGCAATCGCGCGGAACCCGCGCCCGGCCAGAAACAGCATCTGGTCTTCCCAGGCATCGGAGCTGAGCGGCCAACCGTGGCTGAACACCACCGGCTGCCCGTGTCCCCAATCCTTGTAATAGATCCGCGCGCCGTCTTTGGTAGTAACCGTAGGCATCGTTCGTCCTCAGTCCCGCGCCCGCCCCATCATCATTCGACAATTCGCGATCCGCCTTCCCCCTTCCGCCTTCCGCCTCCCCCCTACTCTTCACTGGCGCTATTCTTCACTTGCCAAGTGCATATACATCGATTGCATACCGATCCGCCCGGGACCCGTAAAACGATTGAGCACCAGGTTTGTCCCCGCTAGAAAGCCTGTCGACAGCCGCGTCATCATCGACTCCATCCTCACCCGCGGCTCCTTGTACAACCAGCCGCCCGGCTCCACGTCGATCGACTCCCCTTCGGCTAGCACTTTCTCAAACACGTTGCCGTAGCCGTGCAGCCAGAGAATGCCCTCGCCGGCGTGACCGTGAAACTTGTCGATGAAGAAACCGGTGCCGCCAAACAGGATGTTGGCGACGCCCTTGACCCGCTCAAACGTGTAATCGATGCTGCTCGTGGCCGCGAGAAACTGATGCTCGCGCACGTGCAGCTCCTCGCCCGCCCGAATATGGAGCGGCACGATATGCCCGGCCCCGTCCCGGCTAAAGGCGATCTGGCCCGGTCCGATCGCCTCGGTCACAAACACCTGCATCCCCGCCATCATCCGCTTGAGCGCGCCCTTCATCGGCCGCAAGCCGATGTTCACACTCGGATGTTTCCACAAGAGCACGTGATGCTCGAAATAAATCCCGGCCCCCGACGGCAGCTCCACCGTCAGCACCGGCACCAGCTCGCCGTCCAGATGATAGACAACCCCGGCGAACGACTCATTTTCCGCAATCGTCGGAAGAAGAGAAGGACGTTCCATGCCGATCTCCTTAAAAACGTGCTCTGAAATGCGACTCCCAGCTCCCAGCTCCGCTCTCTCAGTGACATCATCTCCACCAAACCGTCCACACATAAACTACGGTTCCAATCAGCGCCACCCCCAGCACGACCACCCACGCCGGATGAATCGGCAGCCGATTCTGTTCTTCCTGTTCCTCAAAAACCTTTTCAGACTTCTTCTTCTGCTCCCGCTCCTTCTCTTTATGCAGTTTGTGCTTTTCTTGATGGTCCATCGTGAGCCCTCGAGGTTGTGTGCTGCGAAACAGATAGTCTCGCAACGCAATTGCCCGTTACGCAAGTGGCGCTTGCTAGATTCCGTGGCATTCGCAGGCTGTGCGGCGACAGAATGCAGCCGGCGAGCTACGCCTGGCCGGACAGCGGTCGATGGCACGCCCTGACTCACCGGCCCAGGACGTGGCGGGGTGGCCCGACGATCACGCCGAGCCATTGCACCGCGCCTCTTCACTTGTCTTTGCGCGTCCGCGCCCCTCGACACGAGCTTGCCGAATGCATTGCGTGAGACACTCATTCGCCCTTATTGAGTCAATCCCCAACTTTTGGCCACGCGAAATTCTCTCCCTGTCCACATTTCTTTGTAGAAATTGGGCCACCCCTTCTGCTAGGCTCAACCTCGCACGATCGCTGAACAGAGAGCGGCGTGTTCCGCATGTTTCCTATGGGCCCGCGTTCGAGCTGCAGCCCCAGCAAGTGTCGCTCGCCGAGCTGGCGAGGCGAAACCGCCTCGCGCGGTAGAGCAGACATTCTTGCTACAGTAGCCGCGGTGGTTCGCTAACTTCGAAGATTGGAAATGAGCGGGAAACTGGAATGTCGAAGAATGAGCGTGGAGACGATTCCGCACTCCGTACTTCCCATTCCAAACACGCTCTCGCCGGTGGACCGTGCGCGCTAGCGCTCCCGAGGAAACAGTCCAGAGGTCAATCCGTGGCCCCTGTCCCCTGAATCCTCACCCCTTTGCAGGAGGCGGCCACCTCACTTTTTTGCTGAAAGATTCGCCACTAAGAACACAAAGGACACGAAGAGAACTGGATTGGGAGGAAATTCATGACCCGTTCGGCAATCGACAAATTGAATTCCTCGACCTGCAGTCTGCAGTCTGCAGTCTGCAGTCTGCAGTCTCAGTTCGCTCTCAAAGGATCATTCGTATTTCGTCGTTCCCCCTTCGTGTCCTTGGTGACTTTGTGGTTAAAGTTCCTGTCGATCCCGCCAATCCTATTACCCCTTCAACGAAAGAGGGAAGAAATAACAAGGCCACCCACAAACAACCGGTCCCCTTCGAAGAAAACGTGTCCCCTTCAGGCCGCCGCGACGCGCACAAAAAAAATCGAGAGCCGAAGACCGCGTTGGCCCTCGACTCTCGACGTGATTCCAATCTTGCTAAACCCCGAATCCTGAACCCTATGTTACGTCGGCTTCCGCCGCATCTGGCGAATCTTCCGATCCGAGATCGCCGACGGCCGGCGGTCCGGGTAGCGGGTTTCGAGCTCTTCGAGCGCCGCGCTGAGCGCGCGGCTCAGCTTCAGATAAGGCTTCGTGCGGAAGCGGATCTGCGGCATATACAAATGCCGGCCGTGCGGTCGAAGCGGATTAGTAATCTTGGGGAGCGCATGCATCTGGGGCCTCCTCTCTGTGACCCGGCAATCGATGCGGCCCGTCGGGCGGCGGCCACCATGCTTGGTGACCGGTTGTTCCAGGCTAATTTGCTAGCCCAGACGGTTGCATCTATTACGCAGGACAGTGGGCCGCGGTTTCCGGTTCGCGGCCGCCATGCGATGAACTGGGAAGAGAAACTTGACAAGTGGGAAGCCGCCATTGCAGCCTCTAAACGCCATTTTGCGCTAGCCCGCGAAATTGGCAAGCGTTTTGTCGGCATCGCTGGCAATGCCGCTGCTTTCGCTTCATCAGCCATTGCCGTCAGCGAACTAGACACGCCGGCCGAGACGATATGGAGGAGCGGAGACATGGAGACAAGAGAATTCGAGTCCAAGCCGCAATACCGATTCTCCCCCTCTCCTTGTCTCCCAGTCGCCATATCTTTCGAGGCCATTTCTCGGAGTCAAAACCACACCCGGCGACCAATCTTGACCCGCTCGGGGCGCGCCTCTATCCTTCCACCCTCGCCGGATCAGGTCGATGCCGAGCACAGTTATGGCAACTTCCCACCCGGCCGGACCTCGAACACCGCCCGAACAATCCGCGTAGTAAGTGAAACTGACACGTTCGACACTTGGTTTGCCGCGGCCTCCGGACTGGTTCGCGGCCGCACGATCGCTCGAATTGGACGCCCGCGACACGCTGATTATTGTCACCGCCGGCCGGCCCGTGTTGACCGAACGCCACACGCCGATCCGCCCGGCGGCGAGCAGTCGGTGCGACTGGCGCGAGCGGCTCACCTAACATCGATACAGCCCATAGAGGACATTCACGAGCGCCAATCGGGCGCGAGGAAAAAAGTTTGCAATGGCCGCACGTCGGTCGCCGATGTTGGTTGTGTTCTCACCCTCGCATTCGCGAGTCAGACCAACCGGCAAATCATCGGCCGGAAAGTTTACGAAGCTTTTCCTTTACTAAACCATTTACCAGTCACCGCCCGCGCTCGACGTCGCGTCGACCTTAGGGAGACCCCCACCATGCAAGTATCCGGCAGCAGTATTTCCCAAGTACATGGCCCGCACGGCATCAACGCCCCTCATGCCCCGTTCAAAAATCAGCCCACAAAGCCGGCCGAGGCGACGACGCCCGCCACCGGCGACAAGCTAGAGATTTCGCCGGCTGCCGAGGCTGCCGTCAAGGCGACCGAAACCGGCGGTGTCCGCCAGGACTTGGTGAACCGCATCCGCAATGAGATCGCCGCCGGCACTTACGAAACGCCCGACAAGCTCGACGCCGCTCTGAACCGCCTGCTGGACGAAATCGCCTAGCGCGGGCGGCCAATACTGACTGCTTGTTAAATCGAGCGACACAGGACATAAGTAACCTGTGCCCACGTCGCCCAACCAACTCCCTGCCTTCGACGCGCAAACCGAGCTTCCCAAGCTTTTGGCGGCCCGCCGCGGCCACTTCCGCTTCGAGTCCGGTCATCACGGCAACCTTTGGCTCGACCTCGAGCCGTTCTTCGTGCGGCCGAAGTTGGTCCAGCCGTTTGCGGAGCATTTGGCCGAGCGGCTGGCTCGATTCAACGTCGACGCCGTTTGTGGCCCATTCAGCGGCGGCGCATTTATCGCCGAGATGGTCGCCGCCGCGCTCGACGTCGAGTTCTACTTTACCGAGCCAATTGCCGCGCCGGAGCGCGACGGCCTGTTTCCGGTGAAATACCTTTTGCCCAAGCCAATGCGCTCGATGATCGCCGGCAAACGCGTGGCCATCGCCAACGACGTCATCAACGCCGGCTCGGCCGTCCGCGGCACATACGAAGACCTACTTGAATGCGGTGCGGAAGTAAAAGTCGTCGGCACTCTCGCGATCCTAGGCGATGCCGCAGTCAGCTATTTTGCCGAGCGCGCCGTCGCCTTGGAATGGCTCGCTCAATTGCCGAACGACCTCTGGCTGCCTTCCGAATGCCCCCTGTGCGACGCCCGCGTGCCGTTGGGCGATTCAAACTCAGTCAGCGTGCGGGACGGAGAGAACTATGAGCCAAGATGATCTTCTTCTGGCCCACCGTTGCGAACTGGATCGTCGCCCGGCGGTTTTTCCCCGAACCGGCCAGGGCCACAATCTTGCCCGGGCCGTATTCCGGATGCAGCACCGTCATGCCTTGCTGAAAGACATCGGGCGAAACGCGCGCCATTTTATCCGCGGGAGCGACGGCATCCGGGTCCTCTGCCAGTGCGGCCGCCGTCGTGATGGCGGCCGCAGCCACGCCGAACGCCGCGCCGCCGCCAGACTC
>DASYDU010000039.1:0-45470 GCA_036499445.1 Lacipirellulaceae bacterium | reverse complement strand
GATGTTTTTCTGGCGGATCCAACGCTGATTACGTACGACTTCAACCGTGTGGGCTTTTTTGCCGGGTCGGCATTAGGCGCGGATCAAATTAATTTGACGAACGTCGACGTGACGCTTTCTGTTCCTGGGGATACTAATGGCGATAATCTCGTCGACTCAGTGGACTATGCGAATATCGTCTCTCACTTCAATCAAATGGTCACATCACGGCAACAAGGTGATCTGAACGGTGATGGCATCGTTGATTTGAGCGATTTTCACGAGTGGAAAGCAAATCAGACGAGCGGCGCCGGACAGAGCTCGATTGATGGCTCTGTCGTTCCAGAGCCAGCATCCTGGGCACTAGCTGCCGTCGGAGCGATACTGTTGGTGTTGCAACGGCAACGCCATTTGCGCCATTTGGCGAGGTGTTCGCTCTGCTGACCTTCGCGCGTAACTGGCGGCCGCATGTTGGGTAGTTTTTGCGGGGATGCTGCGTCTCGACGAGTTTTTTGTTGGATGCCGCGAGTCTTGCCGGTCTATCTGTCTCCGCGAATATATCGAGATCGATCTTCGATGCGCCAATCCTGTGCGCCGTGCCGGCCCAGATCGGTCAGGTCCACTGGACCGTAGAGCAATCGACGGAATGCTGTAGCGGCACTTTCGTCAGTTGACGCTTGAAAACACGAGACAGCAGCCGCTACACTTCCGTGAGACTCGCACTGATTCCCTCCCGCCGCCTCGGATGCTTACACTGCTCATTATTTCGGCGCCTCGCAACTTGCAAGACATCCCGAACAACATTCCCCTATATGGCTCGTCGATCGGCCAACGGCCATTCAAGGCTTACGATTGGTTCCTCTGATCCCTTATTTCAAAGACCGGCCGATCCACGGCCGTGATCCCTGATAGAGCTCCTCGATTGAATCGGGTACACTGCCGCGCTGATCACCGGCGCTTGCAAACGGCCCCGCATCGCGTCTTCAAGACAAACTTCTTCAACTTCAAGGCAGCGTCGCGACATGCGGCCACCCGTCGTCCCAATCCATCGTCGAGATCTGCAATTGGGGCATTCCAGTTGTTGCCGAATACGCGTGAAACAGTAGATAGTCTTTGCCATCTTCTTGGAAGACCGCTTCGTGGCCAGCGCCGTGCCAACTGTCAGTGGCTCCCTCAACGACCAAGCTGCCGCCGCCCTCCGACATTAGCTTACCATTCTTGTCGACGAACGGTCCGGTGATTGACCCGGAACGGCCGACCACCACTTTATAGTCGCTCTTCGCGCCTCGACAGCAAAAATCGAACGACACAAAGAGATACCAGTAATCGCCGCGCCGCACGAGGAATGGCGCTTCGATCGCGCCCTCGACAGGCGGCGTTTGATGCGGGTTGAGGCGCGGGCGCGATGCGAGTGAATAGAGGGTGGTGTCATCGGTCGAGGGCTTTCCAGTGACCGGATCGATTCGCCGCATCTTGATGCCGTTCCAAAAACTACCCCAGGTGAGCCAAACGTTCTTCTCGTCCTCGATCACCAGATTCGGATCGATGGCGTTGAAATCGTCTTGCCCGGCGCGCGAACGAACGACGAGCCCTTCGTCGACCCACTTGTAGGATGTACTATTTGGATCCAGCGTCTCGTTCGTCGCCAAGGCGATGGCGGAATCGTTCACGCCAAACGAGGAGAGCGAGTAGTAGAGGTGATATTTGCCATTGAAAAACGAGATATCGGGGGCCCAGGCATTCCTGGCCTTCGGCACTACTTGGCCGACCCAATCCGGAAGCCGATCGAGCACGAAGCCGGCCCGGGTCCAATGCCGCATATCGGGCGACGTCCGGATCGGTACGATGCCTTGGCCGCGAAAACTGCCGGTGCAAAATAAATAGTAGGTATCGCCTGCCTTGATCATCGCCGGGTCGTGGACAACGAGGTCGCCGCTCAGGTCGAGCAACGCGGGTGGGGCGGCGTTAGCAATACTCGATGCGATTCCGGCGGCCAAACTCGCCGTCATTAATTGTGCGAAGACTATCCGAGCGACCCACCAGCGAACTCGATGGTTGGATGGCCACAACGAGCGACCGGCGATAGAGAACGGTTCAATGTGATTTTGGAGCACGGGGCGTCATCCGGTTACAGAGTGCTCGTGGAGAGCAACTGATCTGAGGTCGTCAGACCGTGCGTCGGAATCAATTCCTGCAAGACTGGCTCGATTTCGCGCTGGAGTCGGCGATTGGCATAGCCGATCCACGCGACGTCGGCCTCGGTATCGAGCGGCACTGACACGCCGCGGCCCTGTGGATCGGTAACGACGGCACCGGCTTCTTCGGCGATCAACATTGTGCACAAATCGTAAGGATGGCAACAGTGGCCAGCCGCCTCGCCGCGGGCATGAACAATTGGGGCGACGAGCGGATGCAGGTCGGCAACCAATCGATCCTGGCCCATCATTCGGCCGTAGAGCTGACCGCCCGTGCACGCGTATTGGACGTTTGAAACGGCCGCCTGGCCGGGTTGGATTGGGCCGAGCAACCGCGCACAAAGCTCATCGTCGAGCGCTGCCAAGACATCGCGCCCGCCGGGAAAGAATCGGAAGACCGTGGCAAAGCCGTTACGCAGACCATTTGCAGTCGAAGGGTTGATTGCCAGGGAGGCCGACTCGTGCGTCAATCGGTTGAACCAACTCCCGTACGCTCCCTGGCCGCGAAATGCCCAAAATTGGTCGGTCAAATGTTGCTTCACAAGCGGGATCTCGGTTTGCACGGCGAGCTCGATGTCGGCCAGCGACGTAGCGCTGCCACGATTCGGGGCAACTCCAGTAAGAATCCAGCCCGGCCGCTTTTGATACATCAGCCCGCGTGTGCCGTCGATCGGATCGACAATGATGCGCCAACGGGCTTCGTCGGCGGTCGCAGTCTCGGGCAAGGTGATGCAGCCCTGGGGCAGGCCTTCACCAATCAAAACGATGGGCTCACGGACGGCGATTTCCCGTGTCAGCCAGTCGATCAGGGCAGCTTCGCTGACACGACCGACCATAAACGTGACATCGCCGGCGCCCGCATGCACAACCTCGGATAATTCGCTTGTGCGATGGCGCTCGCAAGCGGACAGGACCAATTCGCGCATCCAGTCGTGTAGTCGCTGCAGCGAGTCAAGTAGCTCTTCCAGCGTCATGACGCGGCCGGCGCCTCTGCTCGGACCTTGTAGTGGACCGTCGATTGGGCGCGCAGCTCGGAGGCCTTCTGTTCGGGCGAAGTATCGCTGAGAAAACTGCCGCCGCCGAGTTCGGGTCCTGCCAAATGCTTGAGCAGGTTGGGACTTCGCAGCGGCGGATGAATCTCGATGTGAAAGTGATAACCGTCGGCGACGCGTCCATCCGTTGGTGCCTGATGGAGCACCAATACGTAAGGAAAAGAGAGGCGCCAAAGATTGTCGAATCGCACCAGTACGTCCTTCAGCACAGTTGCCAAATCGGCCAGCTCGAGTTGCGAGAGGTCGGCAATGCTTTGGTGGGGCTGCTTGGGCGCGACGTGAGTCTCATAGGCAAATCGCGCGAAGTAGGGGACAAAAGCGATGGCCGTATCGGATTCAGCGAGAATCCTTCGGCCGTCCATTTGCTCCGACGCGATAACATCCTCGTACATCACCCGCCGATTTTCGCGCCAATAGCGGCGACACACGTCGACCTCGACCGCCATCGTCTTAAATACAAAGTTCGCGGCGTATATCTGGCAGTGAGGATGTGGGTTGGAAACGCCGACGACCTGGCCCTTGTTCTCGAATGTTAAGACGTGGTTCACCTCGGGTCGATCGCCAAGCTCGCGATATTGCTCCTGCCAGCAAGCGAGCAGGGCCTGAACCTGCCGATCCGGAAGCTCGGCCAGCGTCGTATTGTGTAATGGGCTATAGCAAACGACGCGGGCGAGTCCCTGCGCCGGCCGATTTCGATAGAGTCCGCCCGTGGGCGTCTCTAATTTGCCTGGCGCGGCGGCACCAACGCAGGGAAGATCGTTGTCGAACACGAAAATTCCACAATACTCGTCATTCCGGGCGCCATGCACGCGGCGGTTTCCCGGGCAAAGATAGCAGTCTGCCAAATACTGCGGTACCGTCTCGGCTGGGCTGCCATTTACGCTCGAGCCAGTCCAAGGGCGACTGTTGCGGTGGGCCGCAATAATGACCCATTCCTCGCGCAGCGGATGCCAGCGCTCTTCCCAGACGGCACTGGTAGGCGCCTCATGGCCATTGCCACCGGCAGGCGGCAACAGCTTCGATTTGTGCATCATGCTGGACACAGAGATATGAGCCCGCGACGTGCAAACGACACCACCGGTTTGAGTTCGATCAGAACCCGGTCGTACTTGCTTGCATTATGAATCAGAAATCGATCCTCTACACAATGCGCTGCGTAATTGAATTCTATTCTGATGACTATTCCCGCCGCGATATCTGTAAAACGCTCACGCAGTCTGGTTCCGTTGTCGAAGAATGAGGACACACGCCCCGCCAATCGCGAGCAGCAACCAGGATGTTGGCTCGGGCACGGAGCCGCCGCTGAGGCTGGCGCTGCCGCTGCCCGAGGTCGCTCCAAAATGGCTTTTCCAATACGTGAAATCGCCGGCGTTGATCAAACCACTGTTGTTGGGATCACGATTGGCCAACGCAAACGATTGATTAAGATGATCGCGAAAGACGGTGTAGTCCGACGCATCGACGATGCCATCGCCGTCGTAGTCGCCCGGAACGCCCAACGGAGCATAAATCACGGCACCGGTGGTGGCCGCTGAATTCCCCGCCTGTAAAAAGCTAAACATTAAGTCCTTGGTGCCGAGCGGGTTAAACGGGCTGCCCAACAAGAAGCTGGCGCCGGGAGCGAGCGTGGTCGAAGTGGTCGGTTTCAACTCGGCCAAATGTGCCGCGCTAGCATCCGATTCACGCCAGTCGCCGCCGGCCGCATTTTGATCGTCAAGACTATTCCAGCTACTCGTTGACAACGAGCTAGTCGCGGAAGCAATGTCGTAGCCGTCGATCGACACGGTCGTCAGTGACGTGTTGCGTAGCTTCGCCTGACCCGTGGTCGGGTCGACTTGAAGCAACAGGTTGTTCACCTTCGTGCCCGTGTAATTCACGATGCCCTGAACGACGCTTCCGTCACTGAGCGTGTAATCAACGGTCAGATCCTCGGGCGTGCCAAACGACCCGCCGAACGCGCTGTAGGCATTGCCAATGCCTTGAGATCCGTTGGCTCCAATTGTGCCCGTAACTGTGGGCTTCAGTTCGGCCAGCTGCGTATTGGAGACATTCGACTCACGCCAATCACCACCCAAAGCGTTCTGATCATCGAGGCTATTCCAGCCGACGGAAGTCAAGCGACCGCTCGCGGACTTGATCGAGTATCCATCGAACGCGATGCCAGGCGCGTTGGGGTTGCTCAACGACGTGGTGCCGGTATCGCGATTGACATTCAGTACGAGAACTGTCGAGACGGTTGCCGTAAGCTGCTTCCCGCCGACGACCGAAGCCGTCTTCAAAGTCAGCTGTTGCCCGGCGCCCAGTGTGCTGGGAGTCGAAACGCTGCTAAACGATCCGGAAATGTCGGCCGCCTTGATCAAAGTCCACGATTGTCCGGCGGTTGGAGCGAAGGCATTAAACTGGAGGGAAAGCGGACCGGCAAGTGAGGCGGTACCCACGGCATTAATCGTGGCGTTCTGTGCAGAGTTAATCACAAATGTGGTGTTACTAAGCGGGTCAAATGCCACGTCTCCGGTGAGAGCGGGATTAAAGCCAGTAGCATTTCCCGTAACGGTCACAGCTGCGTTCGCAAAGAACGTACTGGTTCCGCGGAGCGATAGGGCGCCAACGTTCATCGTAGCTGCGCTACCCGAAAGTGCGCCGACCGTAACCACATTTTTTAAATCGGGGACCGTATCGAGGACGCCGTCGATGGTAATCGTACCCCCGGGCAGCACCCGAAGTGTTCCATTGTTTCCCGAACCTGCGAAGCCAAGCATGTGGACGCCGCCATTGGTGAGTAGACCGGCCGTAGGATCAACCTTTTCGACTCTTAGGTTGCCGCCGCTGCGAATTTCTAGCACATTGTTGGTGCCGCCGAGCGCACCCAATCGGACTTCGCCGGGATGCGGCGTAATCGTTGAGTCGACAAATACGCTGGCGTTACCATTGATGCTTGCGAACTCATCAAATCCAGGCCCATCCGGAAGCGCGTGGGAGCCATCGTTCGCCATCCAATTTGCGGGGACATTCCAGTTACTGGTCCCGACGCCGATCCAATTATTTGGAAGCTGCGCGTGTGCTACCAAGGGCAGAAATCCAGCAGCGAAGAGGGTCGCCGCCAGCGGAAGCCGAAATATGCGAATCATGAAAGTAACCTCTCTGAGTGGTGAGTAATGTTCGGTATCGCGACGCATGAGCCTCTATCGGCCGCGACGCGAAAGCAAGAAAACTCCCAGAAAGGCCGAAGTCATGAGAAAGCAAGAGGTCGGTTCCGGCACGGATCCGATTGAGACGGCACCCGCGCCAGGACCAGGTATGTAGTTATTCTTCCAGAGTCGGAAGTCCGAATAGTCGACTTTACCGTCGCCGGTCAAATCACCCAAGGTTCCAATCGGAACCGTCTTAAACAGGTTGTCGCTGATCAAATTGAAGTCGAGCAGATCGACGTGGCCGTCGTTATTGGCATCGCCGCCCGCCGCCACCACGACCGAAAAACTGTCGAGATCGAAGATACCTGTATCGTCGCCACCGAGATCAAGAGCGAACGGTCCCACTACCACGTTGCTCTGACCGTTGAGCCAAATCGGCGGAGCGGGTGCGCCACTGCCGTTGTTCACAACGTTGGGCAACCGATCGACGCCGTTAACCAGAAGTCGCCACACACCGCCCGTACGACCAAGTTGGATCGTCATCGTGGTGCCGACATCGGACCCAAAAAACCGGGGATTGATGTCGGTCGTGCCGTTATTATTCACGCCAAAGCCTTCATTACTGCGTGTCTCGCCCGGATCGAGAAACGTATCGAAGTTGATGAAGCCGCCCCGCATCTGCGCAGTTGAGCTAGTGCCAACGTACATGCCGAGTTGATCGGGCTGCGAGACTTGCGTGTTATCCGGAATGTTGGTGTAGACCGCCGTCGCGGAAAAATCCTGTGTGCCAGTGAAGCCAAGTGACGAAAGATTGATGCCCGGGTTTTCCGCGTCTCCCATACTCACTTGGCCGTTGTAATCGACATTCGGCGGATCGATGTGAATCACACCGGCGGCCGTATCAAGATCCATGCGGGGATCGTTGGCAGGTATATTCGCGCCAGTACCGCTGAGCCGCGTCGTGAATCCGGTGCCTTGCCCGTCCTTATCGAGGACCGTGCCGCTCGCAGAGTTGAAATTGAGCGTCAGCGAAGCCGCCTTCGCCAGGCCGGAAAATACCATCAGCGACGCCACGATCAGTGAGACCTTTATCATCAAATTGGTCTTCATCGGATTAGATACTCCATGTGGATTGCCAGAAAGAACCGCTTGTCATCTCAGCGGCAAACGCAGCATCGAAAAAGAATCAGACGCGCTTCACGATTGCCGCCACAGTGAGCTTTGAATAGAGTCCCACCCATCTCCGCCTCTTGACCACCGAAAAAACAGACGAAGCCATTTCTCCGGCAAGCCATGGCAATAGCCAGCCGTCAAACTTCTACACCAATTTTAACAATTGCGCTAATTGATGTCAATCAATTTTTTCGTATCATTCCGCGGAACAAGCCGCCTAGTGACGTTTGTCCAGGCCGGAGAATGTGAAAAATGCGTGGACTCAGTATGGCCTATTGGCCGTGAGAATTGCATGTTTCATTGCTGTTTTCACCGGTTGGCGAGGGATTTATACGGACAGGGCCCTTCCTCAGACACAATGCCGGCCCAGAGATGTCACTGCGCAAATTGACAATTGCGTACGGCGAAACCATACCCAAGCCATTTGCGCAAAAACCCAGTTTTATCCTGCTGGAAAGCTTGACGCAATTTTCATTGTCGAGTATGAATAATGCGTTAGGGATGTAGTTGATCGGGCGCGAATCGGCGACGGTTCGAGACGGTGTCGCTACTTATTTCTTCCGAAGTTCCGTTGAGTTGGCATGCGAGCTTCCCTGTCTCGGCTCTTTTCTTTGTTTTGTGTCAGCTATTGATTGGTCGATGTATAGCGTCGATACCCAGGCGCGTTGCTCACCTCACAGAATCAGCGATCGAAAACCGCAAAACTGCAGCCTTTCAGGGCACGATATGTTTCGACGAGTAAGTCACGGAATGGCCCGTATTACTTCAATTACATTGGCGACGCATTGTATTCTTGCATTCGGGGGAGCCGTTGCGCTGTCTGTCTTGGCAGGATGTGGTGCCGGCGGCGACGTAGCGAACACGGCACACTTGGAGGGCACCGTTACAATCGATGGAAAGCCCTTGCCATCTAACGTAGAGGCAAGTGTCACTTTCAAGCCCACAGAAAGTGGACAGGGCCATACGGCTGGGGCGCAGATCGTCGGCGGCAAATACGACTCGCCGAAGTCGCCGATGGGCCCCGTCAAAGTCTTTATCAGTATTCAGCAGCCAACGGGAAAGATGACTCGGGAAGGAAGCGGCAACCCCTATCCCGAATATAAGAGTCTCACTTCCGCGGAATATGGATCGGGCATCAATTTGAATGTCGCGGGAGATAACCAAAGCCAAGACTTCGATTTGAAAGCGCCTTAACGCGAGAAATGTGGAATCGGCGCTAAGAGTGTTTTGTGCTCTTTGGGTTGCGGCAAATATGCGTCGACGAATAGTTCATTCATTCACGCCCGAACAGAATGCCAATCTATTCAGTCTAGCGGGGATTCAGCTATGAGCGGTCAGCAATCCAAAGTCCGAGGGTTCACGCTGGTGGAGTTGCTCGTCGTCATTGCGATTATCGGGATCCTAGTGGCCCTGTTATTGCCGGCCATTCAGGCAGCTCGGGAAGCCGCACGGCGATCTGAATGTGCCAACAAGATTCGGCAGCTCTCAGTTGCTATGCTCAACTTCGAAAATACAAACAAGGGCTTTCCACCAATGGCCCTAAGCTGGACGCACCAGGATCTTATCGATCGATACGTGACGAAGTTCAAGGGGCCCATGCCGATGGGAGATTGGTACGATGATCATGGATGGTATTCGCTAATCGCGAGGTACATCGAAGAGGGCAATTGGTACGACACAATCGACTTCACTAAGTCGTTTACCGACGTAGCGAACGCGAAACCCCGCAGGGTGTTTATTCCACTCCATAGCTGCCCCTCGGACCTTGGACTTCAGCGCAACGAATGGGATAGCGATCTGTATGCTCGTATTCGCACGAATTACAAAGTGAACGCAGGAAATACTGTCTATGGACAATTTGAATGGGATTCTGTGAAATTTGGCGGGGCGCCGTTTCGAGGAGGCAAAATAACAAAACTTTCAACGATTACGGACGGACTTGCGAACACGCTCATGATTTCGGAAGTTCTGGTACTGCCTGAACTCGCCAGTCAGGCCAGTGGCGCTTGGGGTGGGCCGCTATCTGAGGAATCTACTGCTCTAGGCGGTCAAACATTTAACGGAGTTAATCCCCCTAACGGCGCTCCCGACAGCGTGGCCCGCGTACCTCCTGCGCCACTTGCTCAATACTACATATCTAATGGTATTCCTGTCCCGTCGTACGCGCCCACCGGAGCCGTCCCCCACATCCCGGTTGGCGAGCTTCCTCCTGGTGTAAGCACCCAAGACCAAAGCCGTCAGCAGTATTTTACGGCTCGCAGCCATCATCCCGGCGGCGTCAACGCCTCTCGGTGCGATGGTTCGGTCGCTTTTTATAGCGACAGCATCGACCAGTTCTTATGGCGAGCGCTTTCGTCTGCCGCGGGCGGCGAAACAACTAGCGAATGATCAGATTCGCACTTGGCCGCGATACTTGGCCGGCGTGACCCCAATCTCTTTGCGAAATACCTGCGTTAAATAGCTGGGCGAATTGTAGCCGCTTGCGTCCGCTATTTGGGAAATGGGTAGATCGGTTTCACGCAGCATCCGCTTGGCGTGATCGAGTCGAATCCGTTGGATTTCCTCGCGGATTGTCTTGCCGACCGCTTTGCGAAACTTCACTTCCAGATTCCGCCGCGACAATCCTGTTGCCTCCGCCACGTCGTTGACCGTAATGTTTCGCGCGCGATTGCGGTGAATAAATCCCAGCGCCGCACCAACCTCGCGCCCGTTGTAGGCTTTGACGTCGGTTGACCGCCGCGTCACTACGTGGGTCGGCTCGACGATCAGCCGCTGGGGCGTGAGAATCTTGTGCTTCATCAGCTGGTCAAGGATTTGGGCTGTGCGATATCCGCCATGCTCTGCATTCAAGGCAACGCTCGACAAAGGCGGATCGGCGAGCTCGCAAAATAGCTCGTCATCGTCCACTCCGATAACGGCGACTTCCTCGGGAACGTGGACACCTGCCAGGCGGCAGGCTTCCAATACTCCCCGGCCACGGTCATCGTTGCAGGCCATTAAACCCACAGGTTTGGGCAGCTTCTTAATCCAATCGGCGAGAATCGCTTGTTCCCCTTCCCACTCACGGTCTTTCTTTGACCGGGGAGGTTGATAGACGTATGGCTCGAAGCCACTGCCGCGAATCGCCGCGCAAAAGGCGTCGCCACGGCGCTGGGACCAAATGCGGTCGGGAACTCCAGCGTACGCGAAATACTCAAAACCCCGTTCCAGTAAGTGTTCGGCCGCCACTCGCGCGGCCCCTTCTGAATCTGCCCAAACTTCCGACATCCCGGCCAATTGCGGCACTTGGGCGGCAACCCGTTGATCGGCTCCGACCAACACGGCCGGAATCTGAGCCGCCACGATCGCCTTGGCCATCTCCAGCGTCTCAACACGGGCGATGATTCCCGATCCGCCCCACAACTTCATTTTCGGTAGCGCCTGCTCGAAGTCGCCGGGAGTGATGTAGAAGCTCCAGGGACCATGTAGGCGGGCATAGCGCACGATGCCTCGCAGCATCCCACGCCCATACCCGCGAGAAGTTTCGATCAAAAGTGCGACCTTCGGGCAAGGTTCGATCGTGCCATCCTGAGCTTCGGATTTGCGCTTCTTGTTTGCCACGGACACGCTCACGGTCATTTAGAAATGAAAGTCATTTCCATCAGTTTATGGCACTTTTGCGAACCGGTTAAGTAGCAATACTGCGTATTCCAATGCGGTGGAATTTGCCGGCCGTTGAGTACCATTTCGGCTACCAACGGATTTGCCGTCTCGCGAGGTAAAGCGACTATATTCCAAGGAGTTTCTTAATGGTCAACGACTGGTAAACGTGGCGACGCCGACTCGATCCACACGGACGCGCATTTTGCAAAATATAAAGCGACTATCGACTTTACGATTGACGGGGGTGTATTGACTATTATAATTGCGCACAGTGCGCGTGCGCGCGAAAATTGTGCTTGCATGGGAGCGGCGGCGCTTCGCAGCCTTTTTTGTTTCTTTTCTCTGGCCTCGATTTAACAACTGGAGGGAATAATGAATTCCAGGCAATCGTTTGTTGCAATGGCGATCACGGGGATCGCCTTGGCAGCTGGCGCATCGACTGCGCGGGCGGCATTGACCCACCGCTACAGTTTCGTTGGCGACACCGGCGATTCGGTAGGTGGCGCCAACGGCACCCTGCGAAATATCGCGACCGTTTCGGGCGGACAACTTCAGTTCAATAACCCAACCTTCAGCCCTGCCTCGTTTGCCGGCGGCTATCTTTCCCTGCCCGCCAGTATCATGCCCGCCGCGGGCAGCGTGACGATTGAAGAATGGGGCACCTACCTAGGCTCAGGCTTCTTCACGGAGAATTACACATTCACTAATCACAACAACGATTTCGTTAATCCGCCGTCGAATCCGCCCGGAGCAAACGTCGGCCAGTATCTGATGAACGCAATCTCCGCTCCTCAGCCCGCTAGCCCTCCTGGTGGGGCTAATACCGGCGGCAACCATGTCGCACAGGCGGTGTCTGGCTTCGCTGGCTCGTTGACACCACCCCCAGGGCCGGAAACCGACGCCTTTGGGACGACCCCCGGCATTGGCGCTGGTGGTGGAGGCGGCTATCTGGATGATGGCGGAACGTACATGACCGCCACCGTAATCGATGGCGGCGCTGGCACACTCAGCTATTATTTGTTCAGAGTTTCCGATGGCGTCGGCGGACTGCAGCAGACGATCCCCGCCATCCCGCTGAGTTCCTATAGTTTCACCAACGCCTACCTCGGCCGCTCCGCGTTCCTCGGTGACAATTGGCTCTCAGGTTCGATCGACGAGTTCCGTATTTATAATAACGCTCGAGGTATTGCGAGCGTCACCGCGGATTTCAAAGCCGGACCAAACTCTTTGGTACCTGAACCGGCCTCATTGTTCCTCGCGGCGGCCGGCGCACTGGGGCTAATTGCTTGTCGGCGTTCTCTCAAGACTGCGATCGATTTGCGCAGATTTTAGGCGCGCGATGCGGGGCAGGGTTTCCGCATTGGATTTCGAAGAATTATTATGAAGAGGTGAATTCGGCGAGACCTGTCCGGATGAAATGATGAACCGCCAAGGGGGGCCCCTTGACCGCGGGATGGACGAACACCTCACGTCCATCCCGCTCTTTTGTTTCTCGGCGATGGTGCGGATTCCCGTCGTGTAACGCGTGGAGACTGTCCTCGGCAAGAGTCAAACAACACAAGTCAATTCGCCGTTTGATAACCGGCAAATCGCTAAATTGATGCATGAATGTCGCTCGCGCGAGCGCAATCGGTGTGATGGCATGATGTGGTGGAACGCGCGTCGGCGCGCTCTACGGCTGGCGGCGACTCTACTTATTTCCTGGTCTTCCCCATGCATGTTGGCCGAAGCGGCCGATGTCGAGATTTCCGTCGACGCCGGACAACCGGGGCATCAGATTAGTCCGCGGCTGTACGGCATCTTCTTCGAAGACATTAACTTTGCCGGCGACGGAGGGCTCAACGCCGAGCTCGTCAAGAACGGCTCTTTCGAGTTTCCTGACGGAATGATGGGTTGGTCCGAAGCGAAGGCGGATAGCGCCTACGGTAGTCTCCGAATTATCGACGAAGACCCGGCCTTTTCGGCAAACCCACATTACTTGCATATTACCGGATCCGCACCGGGCGAAGGTTTTGGCGCGGCAAACGGCGGGTTTCGCGGTGTGGGGGTCCATATTGGCGAGACCTATGTTTTCTCGCTGCAGGCCCGCGCGCCCGATTCGGCCCACATCGGCTTGCGCATCTCCATTGTCTCAGCCGAAGGGCGCGTCTTGGCTGCCGCCAAGTTGCCGAAAGTTGGCGCGAATTGGTCGGAACAGTCGGCCGTTCTGCAACCGACCGAGACGGACGGCAAGGCGCGATTGGTAGTCGCTCTCACTGGTCCCGGAAGCGTCGACGTGGATTTGGTGTCGCTCGTCCCCGAAGCGACGTGGAAGAATCGTCCACATGGGCTGCGCGCTGACCTCGTTAAGAAGCTAGCGGACCTCAAGCCTTCCTTCCTTCGCTTTCCCGGTGGGTGCATCGTCGAGGGGAGCGAGCTGCAATACCGGTATCAATGGAAGACGACGATTGGCGAGTTGCCCGACCGGCGACTTATTATCAATCGCTGGAATCACGAATTCCAACATCGCCTGACGCCCGACTACTTTCAATCGTTCGGCTTGGGGTTCTTCGAGTTCTTTCAGTTGGCGGAGGATATCGGAGCCGAACCCCTGCCGATTCTCAACTGCGGCATGGCGTGCCAATTCAATTCGGGCCAGCTTGTGCCACTCGACCAACTCGATCCCTATATTCAAGATGCCCTGGATCTTATCGAATTTGCGAATGGACCGGCCTCAAGCACCTGGGGAGCAAAACGCGCCGCTTCGGGTCACCCCGATCCGTTCCACATGAGACTGCTTGGTGTAGGCAATGAACAGTGGGGGCCACGATACTTCGAACGTTACAAAGTTTTCGCCAAAGCGTTGAAGGAGAAGCATCCGGAAATCGAATTGGTGACCGGGACTGGTCCTTTTCCATCGGGCGAGCGCTTTGACTTCGCGTGGCAGCAGCTGCGGCCGCTCAAGGCCGACATCGTCGACGAACATTGCTACGCCATGCCCGACTGGTTTCTTCGTTCGGCGACACGATTCGACCACTACGACCGACAGGGGCCAAAGGTCTTTATGGGAGAGTACGCGGCGCAGTCCGTCGACATCTGTTCTCCCGACAACCGCAACAATTTGCGCTGTGCGCTGGCTGAGGCGGCGTTCATGACTGGACTCGAACGAAATTCTGATGTCGTGGCCATGTCTTCGTATGCGCCGTTGTTTGGGCACGAAGAGGCTTGGCAATGGCGGCCCAACTTGATTTGGTTCGACAGCCTGAAGTCATACGCCACCCCAAACTACTACGTTCAACAGCTCTTCAGCCAGAACCGCGGCGACGTGGTCTTGCCCGCTGAAATTAAGGACTCGCGGCCCGCCGACCCGCCCTCGGGCCGAGTTGGCGTAGGAACACTCGTAGCCAACGCGGAATTCAAAGACGTCCAAATCCTTCGCGACGGCGAAAACATACTCGATATGACCTCGATTAGTGATCCGAAAACTTTGACGAACTTTCGCGGGCAATGGGAGTTCAAGTCCGGAATCCTCCGTCAAACGGATGCGAAGGCAACGAGTCGTTTGCAGTTCGGCGACTACGGCTGGCGCAATTACACTCTGTCGTTAAAGGCTCGGCGGCTTTCCGATTCGGGCGGTATTGTAGTAATTATTCGCAATAGCGCCGGTGGATCGTATTTCCAGTGGAACCTGGGCGGTGGTGAAAACACACAATTCACACTTCAGTCCAATTTGGCGAGCCATAGCGAAGAGAAGAACGTCGTTGCCAGCGCGGCCGGTTCCATTGAGTCGAATCGCTGGTATGACATCAAAGTCGAGCTGAGCGGATCGCGAATTCGCTGTTACCTGGACGGTATGCCCGTTCACGACGTCGACGTCGCACCACCCGAGCTGCCCCGATTGTTCGTTGCTGCCAGCCGTGATGTCGGTTCCCACCAGATCATTTTGAAAGTCGTGAATCCCACCGACGTCGAAACGAACGCAGATCTTGCGCTCGATGGCACCCGTGGGCTGGGCCAAACGGCGCATCTGACGTTGCTGCATGGACTCTCCGACGACGATAACTCGCTTGCCGAGCCGGACAAAATTGCGCCCACCCAAGAAACCTTGGCATTGGCTGGTCCGCAGATCCAATATAAGTTCCTTCCGCAATCGCTCACCGTAATGCGATTTGATACCGAGTAAGAAGGCGCGATGATGACACTATGCCGATGTTGGTTACTGCTGACAGGGGTCTGCCGAGTGCTCGTGCTGGCGCTGTCGGCGTCGTTCATCGTAGACGTTGCGGCAGCGCAAAATCTATCCGGCTCAGTCACCGTCCACGATCCTTCCTCCATCGTCGAGCAAGACGGTACTTATTATCTGTTCTATACCGGCACGCGTGTCCGCACCAAAACATCCACCGACCTGTTGCACTGGACCGAAGGCCCGCGAGTGTTCTCGTCGCCACCGACTTGGACGTCGATGGCGGTGCCCGCCAATACGACGGGCGATTTTTGGGCACCCGATATCGCCTACTTTAACAACCTATATCACCTCTACTATTCGGTTTCGACCTTTGGCAGCCAACTCTCCGCGATCGGCATGGCAACAACTCCGACACTCGATCGCAACGATCCAGCGTTCGCCTGGACGGACCACGGTCCAGTGATCAAGTCGAGCAACGGGAGCCTTTACAACACGATTGACCCCGGCATCCTTCAAACTTCAAGCGGCGACATCTGGATGACTTTCGGCTCATTCTGGAATGGCATTTACATGCTCCAAATCGATCCGAGTACTGGGATGCAAATGACGCGAACGCCGCTGCGCCACATCGCCAACAACGCATCCATCGAAGCCTCCTACGACTATGAAAAGAACGGCAACTACTATTTATTCGTGAACTGGGGCGAGTGCTGCCAAGGAGTGAATAGTACGTACAACATTCGCGTCGGCCGCAGCCAGAACCCGACCGGGCCGTTTCTCGATCAGAACGGCGTCGACTTGAACGCGAGCGGCGGGACGCTCTTCCTAGGCACCGAGGGCTCGTTCATCGGCCCGGGACAGATATCCATCCTTTCCGCCGGCGGATCGGATTGGTTCGCGTATCACTACTATGATGGCAATGCCAACGGCGCTTCTAAGTTGAACTTGCGCGCTTTGCGCTGGACCGCGGATGGCTGGCCTATGGCGGGCCCGGCCTTCCCGGTTCCAGAGCCAACTACCTGTTCGTTGATAATTAGTGCCATGCTGTTGTTGTTCGGCTTGCGAGCACGATGGGGCCTTTGAGCGAGTTTCGGAAGCGGATGTAGGACAGAAAGAGAAGCGGTAGATGAACGGAAAGCGGAATCGATTGCGAACCATTCGATGCGCCATGCGCGGGCAGCGCGTGGCCGGCGCGATGCTGGTTGTCCTCGCGTCGCTTTGCGCTAGGACTGGCCACACTCAAACCGTAACTGGAACTCTCAGCATTCATGATCCGTCGACGGTCGTTCACGTCGGCGGTAAGTACTATGATTTCTACACCGGCACGGGGATCCTTTCGAAGACTTCCACGGATCGGGTCAATTGGAGCAATGGGCCCGCCGTGTTTGCCACGGCTCCCAGTTGGATCTCGACCGCCGTGCCGGCCAACACCAATCGAGACTATTGGGCTCCAGATATCGCGTATTTCAACAATCAGTACTATCTGTACTATTCTGTGTCCACGTTTGGCAAGCAAGTATCGGCCATCGGCCTGGCCACGAATCCCACGCTCGACTCGACGAGCCCAAACTATCACTGGACCGATCAGGGCCCGGTGATTCAGTCCCACGCAGGCAGCGCCTACAACACGATTGACCCCAGTATTATTCAGGATTCGGATGGTAGCTTGTGGATGACCTTCGGTTCATTCTGGAGCGGCATCTATGCCGCGCAGCTGGATTCAACCACTGGCAAGCGTAGTACCACCAGTCCACCCGCCCCAGTTCTTTTAGCGCAGAATCCTCAAAATCCACCCGACGCAATCGAAGCTTCGTACGTCTACAAGCACGACAACTACTACTACCTCTTTGCGAATTGGGGCAACTGCTGCCAGGGAGTGAGCAGCACGTACAACATTCGCGTCGGCCGCAGCGCCAGCATCGACGGCCCCTTCCTGGATCAAAACGGCGTCAACATGGCGAACGGCGGCGGTACTTTGTTTTTGGGCACCGACGGAAAGTACATCGGACCCGGCCAGATCGGGATCTTCCACGATGCCGGTGTCGATTGGTTTAGCTACCACTACTACGACGGCACAGCCAATGGCGCGCCCACGTTCAATCTCCGCACGTTACTCTGGAACTCCGCTGATTGGCCCGTGCCCGGACCAAGCTTCCTCACACCCGGCGACGTGAATCTGGATGGCATCGTCGACGCGGCAGATTTCAATGTGATCAGCGATCACCTGTTTCAGACTGGCGCATCGCGGACGGATGGTGATTTGAACGGGGACGGCGTCGTCAACTACGCTGATTTCCATTTTTGGAAGCGATTCGATAGCGGCGGGGCCGGCAGCTTCAGCCTTAATGGCGCAGTACCGGAGCCCGCCTCCGGCCGGCTACTGGTTGCGGGAACTCTGACTTTCCTAATGTATTGGCGGGTTTCGACGCATCGACGATTAGCGATGGCAACATGACATTCATCTGGGCGGGCAACATGATCAGGCAATACATTCCGTGGACGGCTCTCAGTCGTGCAATTTCTTTCTTACTCTGTATGGCGATCGCGATCGTTGACGGTGCCTGGGCCCAAAATTACCGCGTCGAACGCATTGCTTCGGACCTGGCGCAGCCGACGTTCGTGACTCAAGCGCCAGGCGACCCCGCCAACATCATTTATTACTCCACGCGCATTACCGCAGCGGAGGGCGCGGGCGGCGGTTTCGGCACGACTAACAACATGGGAGGAATCTTCCGCTATGACATGAACACTCGTACCTCCACGCAAGTCATGAATCTCAGCTACCGCCAACTCACGGGCGACGAGGGCTTGGTAGGGTTTGCCTTCAGCCCGGATTTCAATACCCCGGACTCGCCCGGCTACCAAAAGATGTATGTCTCTAGCTCCCAATACAGTGGCAACATGAATGTGGCGCCAACCGAGCGCGTCGAGGAATATACCGCCAGCGGGCCTGGCGGCACGGTGCCGGTCGATGGCTCGGGACACGCCGTCGTTAGTCAGCTGCTTCTTCAATACACCAACATCAACGCCAATCAGAATCACACCGTGGACTGGATCGGCTTCGATCCCACGACTGCTTCGCTTCCGGTCGGATCGGCCGAGCGAAATTACCTGTACATTGCCGCGGGCGACGGAGATTTGGGTGGCAGCGCCCAAACCCGTCCGGAGCAAAAGGCTACTAGTGTCCTGGGTAAGGTGCTACGCGTGGACGTGGACGTGGCGGACCACGGCGACGCCTATCCCACGGACCCGAACAAAAACTTCGCGATCCCCTCGACGAATCCGATTCCGCTCTGGAATGCCAGCCATTCCGGCGCCGAGCAGCTCAATGGAACGCACCTCAACTATTCCGGCGGCTCGCCCCGTTCGGCGGACTATACGCCAGCGCCGGGTGAAATGGGTGAGATCTATTTCACCGGCACGCGAAACACCTTCCGCATGAGCATCGATCGCCAGACGGGTGACTACTGGATGGGCGACGTCGGCGAGAACACCCGCGAAGAAGTCAACTTCCTTAAAGCGGGCACGTACGATGGATCGCAGCCGCCGGTCGACTTTGGCTATGCCCAGCGCGAGGGCACGACAGCCACCAACGGCGCGCTTGCCGTTGCAAACTCCTCTGGCGCCACGACGGTGCAGTGGAACCTTTCTGGCGGAGGCAGCGTCACCGTCAATAGCACCAACCCGGTTCGGGAAGGCGATCACAGCGCGACCAACACGACCGATCATCCTGCGGGCGCTCGGAGCTCCTATATCGGCGGCTATGTCTATCGTGGTCCAATCCCCGAGCTGCAGGGCAAATACGTCTACGCCGACTTCGTCAACAGCAACATCTTCACGCTGAGCGATTTCGACCGCAACACACCCCTCGCGTCCTATAGCGGCACGAACTTCAACCAAGATCCGACAACGCATCTGGCCGCGCTCGGCACCCGGGCGACCGTCGCGACCAGCAACATCAATTCGCTTTGGAACGCATTGATTTTCGATCCCACGGATCCCGGCTATACGTCAGCGCTGGGTTCCTCGTTTGGAATTGGTCGCGTCGTTTCCTTCGGCGAAGATAATAGCGGCAATCTGTATGTCATTGACTTCGGCGGCGTACGCGGTGACCCCAGCTTCACCAGTGACTATCCCAACGCCGGCAAGGGCCAGATCTTCGAGTTGGTGCCCTATCTGCCTGGCGACTACAACAGCGATGGCATCGTCGACGCCGCCGACTATAGTGTTTGGCGGGATCATTTCGGGCAGACATTTCAATTGCCAAACGAGGTGACTGGGACCACGCCGGGCACCGTCACGGCCGAAGACTACGACGCATGGAAAGCGCATTTTGGCAACACTCTTAGTGGCAGCGGAGCGGCGGATCATCTTGCTGTTCCGGAGCCTGCCAGCGGCGTGCTCTTTATCCTGGGCGCGCTATGGCAATTGCGCTTGAGAATTCGCAAAGGCTTGGGCCGGCGGGTGCCGGCCAATCTGCGAGCAACGGTTGTCGTCAGCTGCGCGATGTGTCAAACGGTTTTTTCCCACCACGTCGCTCAGGCCGCCGAGCCCGATGCAACGGTCACGATCGACATGAAATCGGCTGGCCGCCCGGTGCCCAAAACGCTCCACGGCATTTTCTTTGAAGATATCAACTATGGGGCCGACGGCGGCCTTTATGCGGAGCTCGTCCAGAACCGCTCCTTCGAACATCACGAGCCGATGTTTGCGTGGCAGGAAGCAGCCATCGGTGGCGCCAAGGGACGATTGGAAGTGGTGAATGAATCCCCGCTAAATGCCAACAATACACACTTCCTACGAATTCATTCGGCCGTCACCGACGGCGGCGCTTACGGTGCGACCAACGATGGCTTCGATGGCATCGTGCTCAAGCAGAACGATGCGTATCTCCTTTCGCTCTATGCGCGACAGCGAGCGGGAGACGGCCGAGTGCTTGTCGTGCAACTGCAAGATGCTTCGGGCGAAGTCATCGCTGAGCATCGCTTCTCCGGACTAACGCCCGCCTGGCAGAAACTCGAAGCCGAGATCGTCGCGCCTAAGACGACGGCCAACGCGAAATTGGCGGTGCTTGTGACCGTGCCCGGCGTCATCGACGTGGATATGATCTCGCTATTTCCCAAAAGGACGTTCAGGGATCGTCGCAACGGCCTCCGCGCCGATTTAGCCCAAACCCTCGCCGATATACACCCGGGATTCATGCGCTTTCCCGGCGGCTGTGTGGTCGAAGGCATGGACCTCTCCAACTCCTATCGTTGGAAAGACACGATCGGCGACGTGGCCGAGCGCAAGCAAAACTGGAATCTTTGGCAAGACACAAAATCGCCCGCCTATCACCAGACATACGGCCTCGGCTTTTTCGAGTTCTTTCAGTTTTGCGAAGACATCGGGGCCGAGCCGCTTCCGGTCGTCAATTGCGGCATGAGCTGCCAGGCCCGACGTCGTGGCACCAACGTTCCGCTCGATGAGCTCGGTCCCTGGATTCAAGATGCCCTCGATCTGGTGGAATTCGCCAACGGCCCAGTCACGAGTGCCTGGGGAGCGCGTCGCGCCGCGATGGGGCATCCCGAGTCGTTCCATTTGAAGTTCCTCGCGGTCGGCAACGAACAATGGAACCAGGAGTACTTCGATCGCTATGTTCCGTTTCAAAAAGCATTGAAGCATGAGCATCCAGAGATCGAGGTCATCAGCACCGCCGGCCCGCATGTGAACGACCCGCTGTGGGGCTTCGCCTGGAACAAATTTCGCAACGGCACACCCGCCGACCTCGTCGACGAGCACTACTATGTCCCGCCTCACTGGCTGCTGGAAAATGTCGACCGCTATTCGAGCTATGATCCGGCTGGCCCTAAGATCTTTGTTGGCGAATATGCCGCGCACGATGGCCGTGCCCGACGCAATAATTTGAAGGCCGCCGTTGCTGAAGCCGCGTATATGACCGGCCTCGTGCGGCACTCGGAT
This sequence comes from Lacipirellulaceae bacterium, assembly GCA_036499445.1. Classification (GTDB taxonomy): domain Bacteria; phylum Planctomycetota; class Planctomycetia; order Pirellulales; family Lacipirellulaceae; genus DASYDU01. Next base: position 24,172 of record DASYDU010000039.1, on the reverse strand, counting down.
ATAGTCCAGTTGGCGTCCTACGCGCCGCTGTTGGGCAAATTCGGCCACGACCAATGGCATCCGAACCTCGTCTGGTTCGACAACACGCGGGTCGTGAAAACGCCTTCCTACTATGTGCAAGCCCTGTTCGCCCAAAATCGACCGGACGTTGTTCTCCCGTCGACGGTCGAATCGCCCTCCAGCGCGCCGCGACCGGCCGGCATGGTCGGCGTCGGCACTTGGAACACGCAAGCCGAATATCGCGATCTCAAAGTGGCCGATGCAAACGGCAAAACGCTGTACGAGAGTGATTTCGCTCAAGGCATGGATGACTGGCGAACGGCCGGCGGAGCCTGGATCGTCAAGGACGGATCGCTTTGCCAAACGGCGGGTGGCACCGACGTTCGCGCCGTCGTCGGCGATCCTGCTTGGACTGACTATACATTCTCACTCAAAGCTCGCAAGCGCGGCGGCGAAGAAGGCTTTTTCATCATCTTCCACACCCCGAATATCGAGGAGCCAACCTGGTGGAATCTGGGCGGCTGGCGAAACACGTCCCACGCCTTCCAAGGGGGCAGCGTCACGGAACAGCTCATCCCCGGAAACATCGAGTCGGATCGTTGGTACGATATACGCATTGAGCTCGCCGGCGGCACGATCAAGGGATATCTCGACGGCCAGCTCGTGCAATCAGCAAAGCTGAAGCCTGTGAACACGGTCTATGCCGCGGCCGGCCGTGACGAGAAATCGGGCGAACTTGTTCTGGAGCTCGTCAATCCGTTTGCCGATCCGCGGTCGGTCGACGTCGAGCTGCAAGGCGACGAGCGCGGCGAGCGTGCGGCGAAGGTAATCATGCTGAACAACAACGATCCGGATGCCGAAAACACGCTCGACGCCTCGGACATGGTTACGCCGCACCAATCCGAATTGCCTGGCTTCAAGTCCCGCTTTGTTGTGGCCGCGCCTCCCTATTCCGTGCAGATTTTGCGGGTCCCTCAGTAGGCTCCTTGAGATGTTTAAGCCACTTTTGCGCCCGACTCGCTTCTATCTGACGATCGGGCACTTATTGCTCATGGTCGGAGCAGCCGCCGCGGCCGCAACCGACTTCGGCCAGTGGGCGGCCACGCCGCCCATGGGTTGGAACAGTTGGGACGTCTATGGCTCTTCGGTCACCGAGGCTGAGGTCAAAGCCAATACCGATTACATGGCGCAGAACTTGAAGCAGCTCGGCTGGGAGTATGTGACTGTCGATATTCGCTGGACTGATCAAGCGCCGGGCGCCCATTCCTACAAGATTGCGAACCCGGTGCTGACGCTCGACAACAATGGTCGCTTCGTGCCAGCGCCCAATCGCTTTCCATCTTCGGCGTCTGGCGACGGCTTCAAACCGCTGGCCGGTTACGTGCACGCCGCAGGCCTGAAGTTCGGCATTCACATCATGCGTGGCATGCCGAAGCTTGCGCACGTCGCCACCGATGCGCTCCTGAAGGGCTATCCGATTGCCGGGTCATCTTACTTCACGCTCGATGTCCCGACCGTTAGCAATGGCGCCTGGTGGCTTCCGGATATGGTTGGAATCGCCAAATCCGAGGCCGGGCAAGCGTATTACGATTCGCTCTTCCGGCTTTATGCCAGTTGGGGCGTCGATTTCGTGAAAGTCGATGATCTCGATACCACGGCCGGGGTCTATTATCAGGATGAAATCGACATGATCCGAGCCGCGATCGATAAGTCGGGACGGCCGATCGTGTTTAGCGCTTCGCCCGGGCCCGTGCCCTTGAAGGATGCAGACCACATTTGCCGGCAAGCCAACATGTGGCGCGTCGCCAACGATTTCTGGGATCGCTGGACCGACCTCGTCCCGCAATTCGAGCGGCTAAATCAATGGAATTCATATCGCTCCGCCGGCCACTGGCCCGATGCCGACATGCTCCCGCTGGGCCATATCGCCATTCGCGGCGAAGTCGGCGGCGACCGAATGTCGAAGCTCAGTCACGATGAGCAGCGCACGTTGATGACGTTGTGGTGCATTGCCCGCTCGCCGCTAATTTTTGGCGGCGACTTGCCGACGAGCGACGACTGGACAAAATCGCTGATCGCCAACGCCGAGGTGATCGCCGTCGATCAACGCAGCAGCGATAACCGACAGTTGTTCCGCGCCGGCGACAAAGTGTCTTGGATTGCCGAGGCGCCGGACGGCAAAGGCAAATACTTGGCGCTGTTCAATTTAAACGACACCGACGCGGTCCAAGTCGCAGCCAAACTCTCCGACCTGGGTTTTGGCGGCGATGTCACAATTCGGGACCTCTGGTCACACCAAGACCTGGGAGCATTCTCAGGAGAGTTTTCGCCCGAGATCGCATCCCATGGCGCCGGCATGTATCTTATTGCCCCAGTGCCTGAGGCAAGATCATCGAACCACTCGATTATCGGCAACGGAGTATTGATTGGCGCGAATTGACGCCGCGTGGCAAGGCTTGGCCGCGCCATCTAATTCAACTCATCAGCCGCAACCTTCGAATATTTTGCGATCGTAAAAAAGCATGTTCACGCCGCTTACTCGTTTATTGATTGTCGCGCTCGTAGGTCTCCTGTCAGCCAGTAGTCGCTCTGCCGAGACAGTCGAACTAAAAGCCCAACCGTTCGATCTGAGCGAAGTGCGCCTGCTTGATAGCCCGTTCAAAATCGCTCAGGATGCCGATGCCAAATACATGGGGTCGCTCGACCTCGATCGCCTGCTCCACAACTTCCGCGTCAACGCCGCCTTGCCCACCACCGCCAAGCCGCTCGGCGGTTGGGAAGCGCCCAGCTGCGAGCTCCGCGGCCATTTCGTCGGCCACTATCTCACGGCCTGCGCGTTGATGTACCAGAGCACGGGCGACCCCGAATGGAAGCGTCGCGTCGACTATCTCGTTGCCGAACTCGCCAAATGCCAAGATTCGCTTGGCGACGGGTATCTCTCCGCGTTTCCAACCTCTACGTTCGACAAACTCGAAGCCGGCGTGCACGTTTGGGCGCCGTACTACACGATCCACAAAATCATGGCCGGGCTGCTCGACGCCTACCAACTCTGCGGCAACGAGCAAGCTTTGGACATCGACAAGAAAATGGCAACTTATTTTGCCGACCGGCTTTCCAAGTTATCTGACGAACAAATCGAGCGAACGTTTCACACCACCGGCGTGGGACCCGGGACCGAATTTGGTGGCATGTCAGTCGTACTCCACAAGCTTTATGCCGTTACCGGCGACTTTCAGGACCTCAGGCTCGCCAACACCTTCGACCGTAACTGGCTGGCAGTTCCGCTGGCCCATGGCGACGACACGCTCACCGGCTTGCATGCCAACACGCATATTCCGCAGGTCGACGGTTACGCCTGGCATTATCGCGTGACCGGCGACACCAAATATCGCGACGCCGCACAGCACTTTTGGGAGATCGTCACCGGTAGCCATTCCTTCGTTACCGGTTCCAATAGTTTTGGTGAGCATTTCGCCAAGCCCGGAACCGAGGCCAGCCAACTCTCGCCCACGACGGCCGAGACGTGCAACACCTACAACATGCTCAAGCTGACGCGCGATCTTTTCCAGTTTGACCCCAAACCACAGTATGCCGATTACTACGAGCGCGCCTTGTACAACCACATATTGGCTTCGATCGATCCGGCCGACGGCATGACCATGTATTTTCTGTCGCTCGCGCCCGGTCACTTTAAGGTCTACAGCACGCCGACCGATTCGTTTTGGTGTTGCACTGGCACTGGCCTCGAAAACCACGCTAAGTACGGCGACAGCATTTATTTCCACGACGATTCCACTTTATGGGTCAATCTGTTCATTCCCTCGGAACTGAATTGGCGCGAAAAGGAGATATCGGTTCGCCAAGAGACGAAATTCCCCGGGGAACCCGTTACGACGCTCGTCGTCCGCACTTCCAAGCCAATTTCGCTGGCAGTGAAGTTGCGTGTTCCGTATTGGGCAACCCAGGGTGTCACCGTGAAAGTAAACGGCGAAATGGTGCAGACGGCGGCAAAGCCGGAAACCTATCTGACACTAAACCGGGAATGGAAGGATGGCGACCGAGTCGAATATTCGATTCCGATGAGTCTTCACATCCACCGCGCGAGCGACTTGGAGAACAATGTCGCGATCATGTACGGCCCGCTTGTGCTGGCCGGGCAGTTCGGCACCGACGGCGTGCCAAGTCCCGCCGAGGCCCGCGACCAAAACCAGTTCAATAAACTTCCGCGGCCGGAGATCCCAGTGCTGGCGAATGCCGATGATAACGTCGCAACTTGGCTCAAGCCCATGCCCGGCCAGGCGCTAACATTTCAATCCACTGGTGTTAGCAAACCCGCAGACGTGATCATGGTCCCGCTGTACGCGGTCCGACATGAGCGATACACCGTGTATTGGAAGATCGGAACACCATGACAATTGATAGAGTTTAGTTCGGCCGTCGGAGAGCTCTCGCTGGGGCCCCTCAGACATCGGCGAATGCCGGTCTATCCGCGTTCCGTGATCCATGATTGTCCCCAAACGGATCGGCGAACGCCAACCGGCAAGAACTATGTCTGATGTTCCAAGATGAAATCTGGCGGCGCAGCCTCGGTTGCTTATGCCGTCGCCACTTCTTGGCTGGGGATCGGCGTCGGAGACGCCTTCCACAGGGAACGGGGAGACAGAGAGAGCTCAGGCGGTGCGGTCGAAGTAGTCGAAGTTCATTTGGATTTGCGCCCAGTTGAGCGTGAGCAGGCCGTACTGGATGCCCCACGGATTGAAGAGGGTCACGGTTCCGGTGGCGGCGTTGTAGCCGACGACCGCGTAGGCGTGGCTGCCGACGACGCTGCTCGAAGCTGGCGATCCTTTCGATGCGAAGCCGATGAGCTCGCCGGCATTGAAGGCCGTGACAAAGGAGCTGAGACCAATGCCGCTGGTGGTCATCGTGTAGGCGGCGGTGGTGTGCCCGGTGACTTGGCCTAGGCCGGCCCAGATGGAGCCGCCTTCGATTGCGGAATAGATGTTTTGGCCGCTGCCAGCTTGTCCGGCGCGTTCCCAGCCGAGCTCGTTGAGTTGCACGTAGCCCTTTTCGGCCAAGGCGACCCAGAGCTCGTTGCCGGCGTTGGTGTAAACCATATTTGGGCCGGCGTAGATCGCTCGTCCGCTGGTGTCGGTCGGCAAGTAGGAGTCGACGGTGACGTAGACCGGCTGGCCGCTGTTGAAAAACTTCACGGTATAGGTCCCATCGCCATTGACGATGAACATGTTGGTGATGGCGCTGTTGTCGAGGAGGGCCGTCTCGGCGAGCGAACACACGAAGTAGCAGTCGCCCAGATAGCCCTGGCGGACGTCGGTGTAGTCGGCCCCGCCGACGAAGAGCGATCCGGAGAACTGGCGATAGGTTGGGAACAAGTTTTGGCTGGCGTCGACGGCGTTGGGACGATCGAGGCCGAGGAACCACTTGTTGATCAGTTTATCGAGCTGCGTGGCGCTGGAGTTGGCGGCCAGGTTGCCGAGCGATTGGCCTTGGTAGGAGGCATTGGCCGCGCTGCCGTTGACGACGTCGGCCGCCAGCTGGTCGACGTAGTCGAGCGTTCCGAAGAGGGACGCGTTGGCGACGATCGCCCGGAGGTCGACGAGCTCCGTCGCGTCGACGGCGCTGCCATCCTCGGCTTCGCGCAAGAGGGCGATCATGTCGTTGCGGTCGATCAAATTATCGGTGTAGAGATTGTGGCCGAGGGCGCGGAGGGCCACGTCGCTGACGTGGGCGTCGAACCAATTCGTCGAAGGCGGCGGCGGTGCGACGTTGTAGAATTCGCCGAAGTTGAGGCCGGCGGCGTCGGCGCCGCTCGAGGCGCTGAGGCTGTAGCCGGCGCCGCCGTAGGTTTGAGTCCAGGTGGATTGGGCGACTTCCTGTACGGTGTAGGAGCCGGGTCCGAGATTTGAGACGCTCCAGTTGCCGTTGACGTCGGTGGAGGCGCGATCGACGCCATTGATGAGGACGTGCCAGCCGGCGAAACCTTGGTCGCCGCTTTGCCATAGGCCGTCGCCGTTGTGGTCTTCCCACGCCATGCCGCTAAGCGTGATGTTTTTGAAGTCGGCGAAGCTGAGATTGGTGACGCTTTGGCCACTGGCGGCGCTGAGCGTGTAGCCGGTCGTCCCGGCGGTCTTGGTCCAACCGGCTTGGGCGACTTCTTGGACGGTGTAGGAGCCGGGTCCAAGGTTCGCGACGCTCCAGTTGCCGTTGGCGTCGGTGATGGCGCGATCGACGCCATTGACTAGGATGTGCCAGCCGGCAAGGCCTTGGTCGCCGCTATCCCGCACAGCATTGCCATTGTGATCTTCCCACGCCATGCCGCTGAGAGTGATGTTTTTGAAGTCGGCGAAGCTGAGATTGGTGACGCTTTGGCCACTGGCGGCGCTGAGCGTGTAGCCGGTCGTCCCGGCGGTCTTGGTCCAACCGGCTTGGGCGACTTCCTGTACGGTGTAGGAACCCGGTCCAAGGTTCGCGACACTCCAGTTGCCGTTGGCGTCGGTGATGGCGCGATCGACGCCATTGATGAGGATGTGCCAGCCGGCGAGGCCTTGGTCGCCGTTTTGCCATAGGCCGTCGCCGTTGTGGTCTTCCCATTTCGCGCCGCTGAGCGTGATGTTTTTGAAGTCGCCGAAGCTTAGGTTGCCGATGCTCTGGCCGACAGCGGCACTGAGGGTGTAACCGGATCCCGAGGATGTCTGCGTCCAACCGCTCTGCGTAACTTCCTGCACAGTGTAGTTGCCAGCAGTTAGATTCGCGACGCTCCAATTGCCACTGGCGTCGGTAGTGGCACGATCGACGCCGTTGACGAGGATGTGCCAACCGGCGAGGCCTTGGTCTCCGCTATCCCGCACTGCATTGCCATTGTGATCTTCCCACTTGGTGCCGCTGAGAGTGACCAGCGTGGCGGCGGGCGGCGTCCAATTCACGGCTGCTCCGTCCAACGTTGCCGTTCCGTTGGGACTGACGACGAGCGTGTGTCCTATGCCGCTAAATCTCGAGTCATGTCCATTGCGGACGTGGACCGAGTCGGTGCCGCTGCCGGAATAGACCGTCACGATCGGCTGCAGCACCTTTGCGCCGCCATTTGCGACGCTATCGAGCGAAACGTAATCGTTCCCATCTTTCAGATGGATAACAATGGACTTCACTTTCGACGCCGACCACGAGCCGCTGACGCCAGAAATCGAGATTTTGCTTTTACCTTGTCGGACGGCAATGTTGTCGGCCGAGTTGGTCCCTGTGACGTTCAAGACGCCGGCACTTAGCGAGGCCAAGACACCAGCCGCCATCACTTGACGGGACTCCAACGTCTCAAATTGAAGACTGCAATGGCGACGTTGTTTTGCTTTGTTCAAGTTGAATCCTCCGAGGAGGAGGGACAATAGAGCTGCGCGGCGCGAACACTCGGCCCCCACCGGCGATTGGATCAGAAACGAAGCAGAGAAGAAGTTGAAGAGCGGAGCACCCACCACTACGCGCTCGGCCCGACTCGCAATTGCCAGCCGGCAATTTCGAGTAGAGCATTGGGTGCGCCCAGGAAAACCCTAGGTCATGATTTCTAGTGGGTCAAATTTACAGCCCGGGACAATCGATGGCCGACTGCACGGTCTGGCGCGATCACTCAGGGGTGTCGCTGAAACTGGGAACAGGAGTATTCGACCCTGTCACCAAGACCCACTTGCTCCGCAACCGGCGGCCGTAGTACGTCAGGCCCAACAAGCCACAGATCAAGCTGCCGAAGAGGAAGGCCGGCGCTTCCGGGACTGCGGTCACGATGTTTAGGTTCACTTGGCCCGAGGTCGAGGTGTCGATGGCAAACGCCAAATTCGCACCGAGTGCGGGCATCGAGCCGAGGTCCAGCGTGTTGTTGGTTAGCGTGCCACTGTAATTGAGCAGGCGCCACTTATTGCCCGCAATTGCTGTGGTAAAGCTGTCTATGGCGCTGACACTGAGCGTCCCGTCCAATGTCAAGTTGATGACACCGTCGATTAAGTCGTTGACGCCGCCGCCGACGGTGCTACCTTGGTCAGAGCCGCTCAATTCGAACGCGAGCATTGAAGCCGGGTTCAAGACCACGTTGTTGGCAATCGTGAGCGTACCGGCCGACGTACCCGGGGCAATCGATCCGCTGAGCAGCGTAACTGGGCCCAAAATGGTACCGGTGCCGCCGAGAGTGCCGCCGCTAACAATGACAGTGCCAGTCCCAGTTGCGCTGCCGGACGGGCTGTTGGCGAGCAATGTTCCCTGTTGAATCAAGGTATTGCCGGCGTACGTATTGGCAGCGGTAAGCTCCAGTCTACCAGCCCCAGTCTTCATCAGATCCGCATAGGCCGATCCCGAGAGGATGCCGGACAGGCGAGCCACGTCAGTTGAAGAACTTGCGTTATCGACAACCCGCACCTCACGAGCCGCATACGCATTGGTCGACGCACCGTTATCCAAACCGATGTTGTTGGTAAAATCGATCCGGCTGTCGGCTTTGCCGGAGCCCATGATTAAAACGTAGCCGTTTTGGATGAAGCTCGCGTCGTTCCAGACGGGAGCGGCCGCCGTCGCGCCGCCTGCCGCGCTGACCAGAGTTACCGATGCATTGCCGCCGATTGCCGAAAATCCGCCGTCGCCTAGATCGGTGGTGCTGCTGTGCCACCGGATCCCGCCGCCGCCGGCGGCACCTGGGCCGAGAACGCGGGTAATCGAGCCACCTCCACTAATCTCCAGTACGCCACCCCGCAAATTGACCGTGGAATTGACGGCGCCATTCGACGCGGTGCCACCCAAGCTCGTCGTCGTGCCGCGTAACGTGCCAGCAACGACATTGACATTGGCCGCCGGAATTTGCGTGAATGCGGAATTCAGATTGAGCGTGCCATCGCCCGATTTCGTGAGCGGCCCCGTGCTGGGAAGGCCGGCGCCGTAGTTAAGCGTTGTCGCCGCATCCGTGACCCAGACATACCGAGTGCTGGTGCCAATCTGGAGGCCACTGCTGCTGCTGGTTCCGGTGATCGTAAAGTTGATGGCACCGGTCAGCATCAACGCGGGGGCGAACACGTTATTCGCGCCGATCGCCAGCATCTGACCGCTGGCCGTGGGACTGATTTTTAGTGCACCCAATGAAATTGTCGCGCTCGAGCCAAGATTGGCGGAAAGTGTTGTCGTCGCGACAGATGGCTGAAAGTTCGTCAGTTCCCAGTTAGCCGCGGAGCTCAGCGTTGACGAATTCCGATTGGAGTCGCTTAAGGCGACGACTCCACTAGCGCCAATGCCGGCCCAGTTCGTCCCGTTGGCGACAGCCCAACCGATCGACTGAGCTGTCGCACTGCTCGCACCGGCCAGCATGCCATTGCTGGTATTCGTAGGCACAGTTCCCGAAAACGCGATTCGCGGGTTATTGCCAGTCCCGCCGAGCGTCCCAATTCCGGCGCCGACGAAGTTGACCGTCATGGCCGTCGAATCGCGCAGGTTGCCGCTATCGGTAAATGTCAACTGGGCTCCGGTGCCGCCGTTGTTGGTGATGCTAATCGTGGCCGCGCCGCTATTAAGCGTGATCGCGCCCACCGTCTCACTTGTCCCCGCGCTATTGCCGACGACGGATACTTTTCCACCGAGGAAAGTAAACGGAGTTGCATCGCTTAGTCGACCGTTGGCCGCCGCCGTGTTGCCACCGCTGTTGTCCATCAAGAAAGTTCCGCCGCGTAGCGCGACCGTAGTTCCGCTGCCAGAGTTTGCACCGAGTACGCCGCTGGTGTTGTCGCCCGCGCCAGTAAGAGTTAGCGTTGCGCCGCTGTTGACACCTACGGTGCCGGTGAGGCCAGTCGCGTTGCCACTGAGTGTTTGCGTCGTGCCGTTGGCCCCGCGCAAGTTCAGGCCTGTGGCAGCCGTGACTGTGCCGGAAAGCGTTGCGTCGCCACGAGCCCATTCGTTAATGAGGCCGGATGCAGGAGTGACCGAGCCGCTGCCGCCGAGTGAACCGACGCTTAGGTCGGCCGTCGAACCGGTTGTCAGGCTCGCGCCTAATGCCAGGTTGACCGCGTTGGATCGCAACACGGCTTTGGCTGCATTATTGGTTGTGGAACCAGCCTGGAGCGTCCCCGCAGACACAACAACCCCAGCGTAGAATGAGCTCGGCTTGCTGGCCAAACTGTCGAGGATTAACGTGCCCGCCCCGGTTTTGGTCAAGACGTAGCCGCCCGATAGACCGCCGTTCTCTTGGAATGTCGTCCCCGACCCGATATCCCAGGTCTGATCAGTTCCAAGCTGCAGGTTGGCCGTGCTGGCCGATGTCCCAACACCGGTCAGCTTGAGGCCGCTGGCTCCAACGGTAAGCACTCCGGTGCTTCCGGTCGGATTCCACTTCCATGTCCCACTATCGTCGAACGTCAGTCCGGCCACCGAAAAGTTATTTGCTGAAATGTCAGGCTGCGCAAAGGCATCCGCCGGCGACATAGCTCCAAACGCTGCGACATCGGTGGCGATGTTGTTGGGGGGGCCACCGAGCGGCGACCAATTCAACGGTGTATCCCATGGGCGGAACCCATTATCGTTGAAGTCCGGGTCCACAAAACTGTAAGTCGTCAGGGCACTAGCTCGTTGCGGTGCGAGCCACGTGGCCAACGCGCAAAGTAAAGCGCAGAATCCCACTGGCGTAACTCGCATCAGTACCCCCTCGAACTTCGGACCGATCAGAAGTTGCTTTTCAGCGCGGCTCCTTCCGAGTATTTGTCCAATCCGGTTCAACCAATCTACTAGCCTAGAAACACCATCGTCGATCACCGGGTTGCACGTGTCGAGGCTATTTTGACAGTTTTCTACATTTTATGGGAGCGAGCAGGTCACATCACCACTGGCCAGCCGTTTTCTTGGATGCTTGGGATTGACAGGGAGAATGCGACCGGTAAACTCATGTGGGTCATTGTTGAGAATGAGTCTCATTTGCAATAGTTATATGGTTCGAATCGCAAGCTGGAGAATGCACGATGGAATTGGGGTTCGGTAAGCGTTCGCCGCAGCGAAAATCTGCCGCATTTACGCTGGTTGAGCTATTGGTCGTGATTGCGATCATTGGGATTTTGATCGCGCTTTTGTTGCCGGCGATTCAGGCGGCCCGCGAAGCGGCCAGGCGGTCGCAGTGTCAGAACAATCTTCGACAGTTGACCTTAGCCACGCAGAATTACGAGTGCACCTTAAAATCCTTTCCACCCAGCGTCATGCTCGGGCCGAATCTAGGGGCTTGGTCGGCCCAGGCGCGGGTGCTGCCTTTCTTGGAAGAGAACTCGCTCTATCACGGAATCGACTTTAAATTGAGTTACAGCGCGCAAACGACCGACGCGGGAAAAGCCGTCAAGCTCAACAAAATAAAGGTGCTTACCTGCCCGTCGGAATGGAACGACAGGCCAAAATTGGATGCCACGGGAGCGCTCGACAACTGGTACATCAATTATGCGGTCAACGTCGGCGTGTGGTTGGTCTGGGACCCGAAGACGCAACGAGGCGGCGAGGGGGCTTTCTATCCTAACAGTCGACTCGCGCCGAACCGCTTCACCGATGGCCTGAGCAAGACGATTTGTCTCTCCGAGGTGAAGGCATTTACTCCCGGCCTGCAAACGCCAAAATCCGCGAGCCCGACTCAGCCCACCGCGCCGTCCGACGTTTGCGGGTTAGGCGGCACGCCAAAAGCCGAGTACACCCACACTGAATGGACCGACGGGAAGATGAAGGAAAGCGGCTTCACGGCTGCCTTCACACCCAATACCAGCGTTCCATGCAGCATTAGTGGCGCCGTTGCTGACACCGACTGGGTGAACGCGAACGAAAGCGCAACCGCGACCGACCCAGCGGTTTACGCAGTTGTGACCTCGCGAAGTTATCACAGCGGGATCGTGAATGTGGGTTTCATGGACGCCTCAGTGCATGGCATTAGCGACAGCGTCGATCTTACGCTGTGGCAAGCGCTGGCCACACGAGCTAGCGGCGAGGCCGCTTCAGGCGATGCATCCTGGTAACGGGCGCTCGTCGCGGCGCGTTCATTGTTGCGCGAGATGTTGCCGGCCAAGTGGCCGAATCTTCGACACTGATGTCGATCCAAACATCACGCTGACAAGACGGTTTGCCCCGTTCGCAACCCAGTGTGGGATAAGCATCGCGGTTTTTCGACGGAGCTGCCTGTCTCGTGCTCTCGGCATGGAGTTTGCTAAATGTTTGGTGCGCGGCAAAATGCAAGCCTGTGTAAGGACGCAAAACTGAAAAGAGAGCACGATGGAATTACCGCTTTTTCGGCCGGTCCGCCGTAAGCCGGCTGGGTTTACTTTAGTTGAGCTGTTGGTCGTGATCGCGATCATCGGCATTCTTGTCGCGCTGTTGCTGCCAGCGATTCAGGCGGCACGCGAGGCTGCGCGAAAGTCGCAGTGCTCGAACAATCTCAAGCAGATTGGGTTGGCGCTGTTGAACTACCACGATTCGAAGCGGCATTTTCCGCAAGGATACACCGGAGCGATTCAATACACCGCGGCCGACGATAACGAGGCCCCCATCGACACAAGGCCCGGCTGGAGCTGGGCGACAGAGACTCTGCCGTATTGCGAGGAGCAAAGTCTCTATTCATCGCTTCGCTTAGATCTGCCGGTCGAGGACCCGCTGAATACAAAAGGCATCACGACTGTCGTTACTACTTACATTTGTCCGTCCGATCAGGGCATCATTGGGAGTCCGCCCTTGATCACCGTTACCGACGGCTTAGATACGACGCTGGCGCCCGCGGCCCCGAGCAGCTACACGGCGATTTGCGGGGGCGATGAATCAGAGACTGGCGATAAGACGACGGGCGCCGGTATCTTTTTCCGCAACAGCCATGTGCGGTTGGCCGACATCACAGACGGCTCGAGCAAGACGATCACGGTCGGCGAACATGCCTGTCAGAATGCCCAAGGGATTTGGGCCGGGGCGATCAACGGCAGTATGGTGCTTCGCGGACCGCAAAATCCATGTCCGGGGACCGCGACCGATAAGGCGACGTCCTTCATCCTTTCCCACACGCATTTGAACAATGCAACATCCGATACTGACGGCGGATTGGATGATCCTTCGAGTGGCCACGTGGGCGGATCGAACTTCGTGTTTGCCGACGGATCCGTGCGATTCTTGATTGACATACCGGGCGACCCGCCCGACGGAAGCAACCCCCCGTACACTCAGGATAGCTTTTATTTTCAATGGATGGGGACGCGGGCTGGCGGCGAAATATTTCCTGGCGACGCGTTGTAGCACGGCGCTTTCGGGCAGGCGGATCGGCGATTGGTGCGAGTAGATGGGTGACGGCAAAACAATGGTTCATCTAACGAAGCCTTCGTGGCTATTCTGGTCATTACTGGTGGCGATTTGCGCCTCGTTGAGTGGTTGCGGTAAGGCGCAGCTCCCGACGCTCGCAGGCGGCAAAAGTGTGGAACATTGGGTGACCGCTCTGCAGGATCCCGATGTGAAGGTGCGGGAAGAAGCGGCGATGAAACTCGGTAACGTGGGCTCCTCCGATCCGGCGGCAATTCCGGCGCTGATTGGGGCGCTTAAGGACAAGAGCGCCCAGGTCCGCCGCGAGGCGATCCTCGGCTTGTCCAAATCGGGTCGGGCGGCACAGGAGGCGATTGGCCCCCTCACCGAATTACAGAAGAACGATCAAGACCCAAAGGTTCGTGAGATTGCGGCGCGTGGCATTAAGCGGCTGCAGCGGAGCGGCGGAGCGGCGAATGGGGCAGGAAATTCTTGAAGCATTCCGTGAGGTTATTTTGCCGGTTGGAACGATCACCATGCCTCCCCACCGCGCTATTCGGTCGATAACGGTAAGCTTCTTGTAACAATTGTGCCGGTCTGAACGGCTGGCGACGTCGCGCCGAGAGCCCCATAAATGCTATGCTTGTCGTGTCCATTGATCGGATACGCATATCTGTACTTCTCTTCGATTTCGGACCCTGCGCCTCGGTCTCGCTCGGTCTCAGGTGCTCGGATTATGACTTCGGCGTTGTCGATTAATCGCGGTCGGCTAATCATCGGCGAGCGTCCTGCCGAAGACGCGGTGCAATGTTTGCGTTGCCGCCGCCGTTACGAGGCAAACAGCGCTCCGGCCGGGCTGACGTCGTGCGCATTTTGCGGCGCGATTTGGGATGAGCTGCCCGAATGGGATCGTTCGAGCATTATGCGGCGCGTGCGACTCGTCGAAATGCGCTGGCGTGATGGATTCACCTTTGGACCCTGGCATTTCGCCGAATTGGTCCCGGGGTCGGTCACGGAAGACGAGTTTCAGGACATCATGCGGAAGCTGATCGACGCGGAAATACGGCGCTATGCACGATTCAAGGGCGCGCTGCGTTTTGAGTATCGATCGGTCTCGCTCGATCTCGAGGTGTATCAACGAAATCTGGCGGGTTGAGATGCCTCTTTTTCCGCTGCCCCGAAATACGGTGACCGACATGCACTGTGCGCGAAATGAGAGCGGTCGTTCCGGCGGTGATGCCTGGGGGTTCTGCACGGTCGCCCAGCTCGGTCGAAAAACTGCATTTGAATTGGGGCCGGATCGATGATTCCAAATGGTGACCTGTCTCGTCCGGTCAGTCGGCGTTCCCATTCATTGCCGACTAAGCGCCGGGTGGCGCACTGAGGCAACGTTGGCGAAAAGGGGAAGCGAATGTCGCTAAGTCGGGGTCGGTTTATCATCGGCGAGCGGCCGGCGAAGGACGTTATCCAATGCCTGCGCTGTCGGCGGCGATGGGAGGCGACTGCCACGTTGTCGGAGCCGATGACCTGCGTCGTTTGTCAAACCCGCTGGGAAGGGCCGCTGGAGTGGGACCGTTCCCGAACGATGCGGCGGATTTGGTTTGTCGAATGGCGCTGGCGCGACGGATTTGCGTTTGGACCGTGGCATAACGCGGACGTGGTGCCGGGGACGATAGGGCCGGACGATGTCCAAGAACTCATGTTTCGCTTTCAAGAAGCCGAGGTCCGGCGGCAAGCGAGATCAAAGAACGCTTTCCGCTTCGAGTATCGCGTGATTTCGGTCGATCTCGAAGTTTACCACCGAGATGCGGCGGCTTGAGACAGCAAAACGAGAGCAGCGCGCTGAGCGGCTTGCAGACGCGTCGCAAGCGACTTTGGTCAATGTCATGCGTTCTTGAGTTTTTCGATTTCTTGCTGCGCGGCGGCGATTTCCGCCTCTAGCTTGCGGACTTCGCCGGGATCATCCATCTGCCTTTTGGCGCCGGCCAGTCGAGGCTGCAGCTCGCTGAGCTTCTTCCGCAGGACTTCGATTCGTTTCTTGGCTTTGGTATCCATAGGAAGTCGTTGGGTACAGCTCAGTTGCCGTCAATTGGTGACCGGAGCGACCAGGGTTGGGCCGGAGAGGGCTTTGGGGGTGTGGGGATAGGAGCGAAGGACTGAGCCAAGAATCACCACCAGGATGCCCGCCAAGAGACACAACCCGAGCCAGAACTTCATCCTTTGGCGAAGCTCTGCGGCGCCAGCCGAGCGCCCGGCAAGCAGCGATGCGAGAAAGATCAGCACGAGCGCGATCAAGATCTTTATACCGGCGATCATGTGGTAGGACGTGGCAAGATCGTACGCCTTGACCATCTCGACGTAATTGAACAGGCCTGTAACGATTAACACCAGAGTGGCAATGCCGACCCACTTGGCCCAAGCGGCGCGCCGTCCGCCGAACCAAGTGTCGTCGGACGACTTGCCGCTGATCGATGCCGCCGGCACGACGATCATCCGTAGATAAAACAGGCCGCCGACCAGTACGATCGCGCCCAGGATGTGTAGCACGCGCGAAGTCAGCTGCAACCAGTACATGCCGTCGAGATGGGGCATGCTGCCTTGAGCGAGAAGCAGCGGCAGGCGGATATCGACGACGTGTGCAAACATAGTGAGCATCCTTTCTGCCAGCGTCTGCTGGGAAATAGTAGTGAACCCTACCGCGTTACGGCGGGGCGTCAAGACCTTGCAGCAGAATTCGGTCGACAAAGACCAGGGCTTCGGCAGGCGTGGCAGTTTCGTTTCGGAGTTGGGCGTCGCGAACGAGCTCCAGCAGCCGCGAAAACGTCGGGCCGGGCGTCAGCCCGTGGGCGATCAGCGCGGCGCCGTCGACAAGCGGCGGCGGGTTGAGCCGCTCTGGCGGCCAGGCGAGCCGCTGGCGGCAGAAGTCGACCGCGGGATCGTCCGGGCCGGCGATGGCGGCGTGCATCTCGACCAGCTCAGCTGCGCCGTCGTGGATTAGCACGCGCTGCAGGCGCGGCCAGGGCAATTCGGATGCCGTAGCCACGGTTTCCAACTGGGCGAGCAGCCAAGCGGCCAGCTCGATTTCCTTGTTAGTGTAGCGCAGCCGGCGGCCAACGACGTTCACGGCCGCCGGCGAGGTGACCTGCCACAAGAGCGCCGCCAGCGCGAGCGGGAGCGTTGGATCACTGAGCGTGGCCAAGACACGCCGCGTGTCTTGCCAGCGCGGCCCGTCGAGGCGGGCCACTTCGGGCAGCACGTGGACCAAAAGGTTGGTCTCGCGCAGCGTGTTGAGCGCGATTACGCGATGGCGGTCGACGAGCATCCGCCGGATTTCCATGCCGATCCGCTCGGGGCTGACGTTCGTAACTTCGGCGGCTGATTGCTCGATTGCGCGGAGCGTGTTTGGCTCGATCTCGAAGCCAAATGCGGCAGCGAAGCGAATGGCCCGCAACATCCGGAGCTTGTCTTCGGCAATCCGCGCCGCTGGATCGCCGATCGCACGAACGGTTTTGCGCTCGAGATCTTCGCGGCCGCCGACATAGTCGACGACTTCACTGGCGATCGGATCGAAGAACAGTCCATTGATCGTGAAATCGCGGCGGGCCGCATCGTTTTGAGCCGTGGTGAAGGTGACACTGTCCGGGTGGCGGCCGTCGCTATACGCGGCGTCAGTGCGGAACGTGGCGACTTCGATTTGACCGGCCGACCGCGGGCCGAGCACGGTGATCACGCCGAACGAGACGCCGATTGCCAGCGTCCGACGGTGACCAAAGAGATTGCGAATTTCATCAGGCTTAGCACTCGTCGCAACATCGTAATCCTTTGGTTCGATCCCCAGCAATTGATCGCGGACGCAGCCGCCGGCCCAGAGCGCTTCGAATCCGGCCGCGCGGAGTTTCTCGACGATCTGAAGTGCGAAGTCGTGTTGCGCAGAGGTTTCCGGCACGGAAGGAGTTTAGCCTTCGGAGTTCAAGTAGTCAGCGCCTTTGAGCGCTTCATTCACCAGCGCCATGCCCCGGCGGCGGGCGGCATCGTCCCAGGCGAAGTTGTATTCCACGCCGGGGCGAAGGAAATGGATCACGATCTCTGCCGGCGGTCGGCCCAGTGCGCGCTCAACCGCCAGTGCGTAGACGACCATTTGCATCTCGTAGCGATTGGCGGCGTCTGCGCAGGCGGCGGCCGAGATGTCGTTGGTTTTGTAATCGATGAGGTGCCATTCTCCATCGTCGTCTTGATACAAACAATCAATATACCCTTGCAGGAATCGACCGTCGCCGTTGACTCGATCCGGCGGCCAGGCGAGTAGGAATTCAATCTCACGATGGACGGCGGTCGCGGCAGCGAGTTGCGACCAGCGCGGCGAATTTGCGAACCGTTCGACCATCTGTCGGGCAAGATTGGCGGCCTGCTTCTCATTGGTCACGACACGCTCGGCGGCAAGTTGTTCGCACCACGCCGCAATCGGATTCTTGTCGCCCGGCGAAATACGCTCGAGTATCGCGTGAACCAAGCGACCCAGCTCGCGGGGATCGACCGCGTTGGGTGACTCTTCCGACTTCGACCGCGCGAGGTAGCTGGCCCGAGCATCGTCGTGAATGATCTGACCCGTTAGCCGCGAAACGGAAAACTGCCGGCGAGCCGCCACATCGATCGGAAGGGGGAAGACTTCCCGCGGCACCAGGCCGCCGCCGGAGGCCGCCAGATTATGGGCGTCTGCCAAAAGCTGCGGCAAGTCGGGGCCACGCGAATGTGCGGACGGTTTGAAATCGGTCGTCGGGTCTTTGTCCGTGGCCCACACTTGCGGTGTGGCGTATCCCGGCGGCACTTGGCCCACGAGCGCACCGGATTCCAGATTGAATTGCTTGGCGAGCGCTTCCATCCAATCGCTCCGCAACTCGTCATAGCTTGCGAGGCTGCTCGAAAGAATCAGATGATCGGCCGCCCGAGTCGTCGCCACATAGAGCAACCGTTTCCGTTCTTCCAGGTCCTCTTGCCTTTCAAGCTGTTGATAGAGCTTCATGCCGGTGACAACTCGGTCGCGGTCGTCGTCGTCGGGAAGGGGAACCAGCGGACCGAGCGTCGAACTAAAGGCGGCCGGCGGGGTGCGATCGTTTTCTGGCCGATCGAGATCGGGCACAATCACCAGCGGAAACTCCAGGCCTTTGGCGTGGTGAATCGTCATCAAACGAATCACGTGCGCCGATTCAGAGAGCGTGGCAGCCAGCGGTTCCTTTGGTTCGCGGGCGACGAACTCCGAGAGCTGGGCAATGAAACCGGCAAGGTCCAGCACGCCGCCGCGGTCGGCGGTGCGGGCCTGCTCCAAGAGTTTGTGCAAGTTGGCGAGCTTGCGGTCGCCGAGGAATTCGGCAAGCAGCGCGGCGTCGTAACCGGTGTGAGCGAGCGCTTCGCCCAGCAGAGATGCAATCGGCAAGAGGTCCTTGCGATCGCGGAGCAAGTGCAGGGATTCGGCGGCGGCCACCACTTTGATCCGCTCGTCGGTGGACAGCTCCGCAGGCGGCTGAGCGGCAAATAGCCCTTCGTTAAGCGATCCCCCCGCTTCGACGAGCCAATACAGCGTCTCGTCTTCCAAGGAAAAAAACGGGCTGCGAAGCGCACCGGCTAGTGCGATCTCGTCGGCCGGGCTCGCGATCGCGCGAAGCAGGTTGAGCACATCATAGATTTCTTGTTGAGCGTAGAAGGCATGGCCGCCGACGACATAGTAGTCGAGACCATAGTCGCGGAGCGCCGTCTCGTAGAGATCGACGTTGCTCAGCGTGCGGAATAGAATTGCGACGTCGCGCAGCTCGAGCGGACGCGTGCCATTCTTGCCTGCCGAATCGGCAATGATTGTTGCCTGCGAATCGATCAGTTGGCGAATTCGCCGGGCGATGCGTCTCGCCTCTTCGGCGCGGGCCGCACGGGCGGCGCCTTTGATGCTCTTTTCGTTCTTGGTCGGTGTGATCGCCCACAGGAATTCGACGGCTGGCTCCGGCGTGACCTGTGCGCGATGCGGACGGAGCGGTTCATACTGATTGTGAAACGCGATGCAGAACAGCGCGTTGATGAAATTGAGAATTGCCGGCTGACTGCGGAAATTCTCGTTGAGCGGCAATTGCCCGCGCTCGGGCACCTCCGAACGCAGATCGTGAAAGACCTGCGGCTGCGCCCCGCGAAAGCGGTAAATCGACTGTTTGAAATCACCGACGAAGAACAACTTGCCGTCTTCGATCCGCTCGCCGCAGAGCAGCTTTACCAGGTCCACCTGCAATTGGTCGGTGTCCTGGAACTCGTCGACCAACAGTAATTGTAAGTCTTGGGAAAGCCCGTCGCGGAGCGCGGATTGCGCGGGATCCTTCACCAACCGAAAAGCGCGTGCTAATAGATCGTCGTAATCAAGTTTGTTCTGGGCCGACTTCCGCGCATCATACTGCAGTGCCACTCGGTCCGTGAGTCGCAACAGGGCCAAACCAAGCTGCGCTGCCTCGCGGGCAGCATCGGCATCGAACTGGAGCTTGAGGCATTTGTCGAGCTCATCGCGAAACGCCTTGCAAGCGGTCTTGTACTCTTCGTATTGCTCGGCACCTGGCCAATCTTTGGCCGCGCAAATGCTTTGAACACCAACATATTGCCGGAGATCGCTCAACCCTTGCGGCGTGGCCGTGAGATCGTCTAGTCGCGGTAGCCGGTCCAGCAATTCCATTTTGGCCTGGACGAACTTCGCCTTGGACACGGGCGGCGTCACGGAAGTCAGTAGCTCGCAAATGACCCGCATTTGCGGTGCTTGAGCGAGCCTGGCCACCGCAGCAGGATACGCCTCGCGATCGAAGCAGCGTTGCCAGGCGGCAATCGCATCGTCGGCCGATTTGTCGAGCCATTCTACGAAATGAGGATCGTAACGATGCTCGACCAGCTCGCGAATTTGTGACTTCAATTTCGACAACCCGAACGATGCGGCCAATTCGAGCGTGTCATCATCTCTCTTAGCGAGTTGATCGCGGAGCACATCGTCAATTACTTGGCTCTCGAGCACGTCGGCCGCGCCCTGGTCGAGGACGCCAAATGTCGGTTCGAGGCCGGCGGTGATCGCGTGGCGGCGGAGCAACGACGTGCAAAAGGCGTGAATCGTGCTTACGCGGGCTGTTTCGATCGCCCGCAACATTTGCAGCCAATAGTCCTGTTCCTTCGTCGACGCTGCCTGTTGCATGCGGTCGCGGCAGGTACTGCGAATCCGGCGGCGCATTTCGCGGGCCGCCGCGTCCGTAAACGTGATCGCAACCAGTTGGTGAAGCTCGGCCGGGTTAGGGGCATCGGCGCTTGCCGGATTGAGGTGCGACAGGAATCGCTCCGTGAGGACATGCGTCTTGCCGCAGCCAGCACCCGCCGCGAGCGCAACGGACGTATCGCGCGTCTTGAGCGCCCGCGTCTGTTCGGGAGTAAGCGTCGTGGGGGGCATTGAGGAGGGCCGTGGGTTCAGGGCTCGGGGTTCAGGTCAGGGGTCCATTGCTTACCCAGGCTGCGGACTTGGGAGACGCGGCAAACGGTGGAGAATTGGCAGTAGCTCGTGCATTGTTCGTCGCGACTAAAAACCGGAAAACTGCCGGCGCGAATGTCGGTCACGAATTGGCGAATCCGCGCCACGACGCTCTGTTGCAGGTTCTTCCACTCCTCACTTGCTTTTGCACCCTCGGCAGAGCATTTCAATGAAAACCGGGCATCCGTCGTCATGCCCTTGTCCATCGACCAATAGCCGGCCCAAAGCGGGCGGGCCTGATCGCCGCCGAACAGCAGGGCTTGGGCCGCCATCACATATAGCGGCGGCTGCAGCCGTTCGCCGGATTCCATCTTTTCCACGGTGAGAGTGGGCCGTCTCCCTGTCTTGTAGTCAATCACGTTGAACACGGATTGGCCGGCCACTTGGCCAACGTCGACGCGATCGATTCGGCCGGTGATGCGGATCTCTTCCGTACCAAGCTGCAGGCGGAACGGTTCGGCGGTCGAGCGCGGGTCTTCCCCGTCATGTTCCTCGGCGCGCGGCGGCCCGAAGCGGAATTCGAAGTATGTCGGCAGCGGCGCCTGATCCAGTGCCTGCCAGGCGCTGTCGTATTCGCCGTGTTGCTCGATGTACTGCTCGCTCCACTTCGCGATCTGACGCCGATCGAGCTCTTCAAGCGCGCCGTCCAGACCTGCGCGAGACGTGGCACCAAGCTCGGCTTCGAGCGCTCGTTGAAACGCGGCTGCGACGCCCGCCTGATCGCGTTGAGAAAAGGTCGCTGTATTGCCTTCGCGATTTCGCAACTCCCGATGGACCTCGGCCAGCACTCGGTGCAACAGCGAGCCGCGGCGCAAGGCATCGGTCTCCAGCGTCAATTCACCGAGCGGCTCCAATTGCAGCACGTCTCCCAGGAGGGACCGGAAGGGGCAGCCGGCATAGTGCTCCCACTGGCTCGGACTCCACAGATGTTGCGGGCCAAAACGGCGGGCGAGCCGGGCGCGAATGGTCGGGCTCACCAGCAGGCCGTCGGCCGGGCCGAAGGCGTCAATGTTGGTACGCATCGCGTGGGCTCGCAGCGCTGCATCGATCGACCGGGCCACTAACCTCGTCGATGGTTCGCTAATCAGGCCAGCCAAAAGCGCCAGGTGGTGCTCAGGTTGGAGCGCGTGCTCGATCGCATGCACACGCCATTCACTCGGGCAAAGCGGCGACGATTTGGGCGAAATCGGCGCGAGCTGCGGCTCGATGCGGCGAATCGTTGCTTCGCCCTCAAATAATCGCTCGAGTTCGGTGACGTAGGAGCTGGGCGGCAAATCCTGGGCCTTTTCATCCAGACCGGAGTAGCTGATCGTGAGCTGCTCCGTCGCCCGGGTCAGCACCTCGTAAAACAGCAACATTTCTTCCTGGGAACGACTGACGGACCCCGGCGAAGATTCGGCTCGACTCTGGTCTGCCACATTCTGGAACGCCTGATAGTCCGATTCCGAATACAGGCGGCCGACACGCTCGGGCGACGGAAATGCTTGCTCCGACATACCGGCCAGGAATAGGTGCTTCGCTTCGATGCCACGCGCGGTGGCCGCCGATAAAACACGGATGCAGCCAACCGCGTCGTGCGGCTCGGGGAGCTTGTCTTGCGATGCGACATCGAGAAGTAGTTGCAGTACGTCGCCACGCGAAAGCCGCGGCGGCGACTCGCCTAACCAACCGGCGAGGCGCTCGATCGCGGTGAAGTGGGCGACAACACGCTGCCAGGCGATGCTGCTTTCCGCGTCATCGGAATGTTCGCATGCACTTGGAACCGGAGCGGTGAGCGCTACGATGCCGAGCCGGGAACCAAGGCGTTCGAGCGCGGAGCACCAATCGGTCGCGGACGCCAGTTCGGGCAGCTCATCGAAGGCGCAAGCGAGTTCGCCGAGCATTTCCCCTGCCACACTCGCGGCCGCCCCGCGTCGTTGCTGGTGGTCGCCGATCATGGCCGGAACCGATACGCTTGGTGTCTCACATGACACCGCTTTTCTTTGAGTGGGCGACGGCGTTCGTGCCAATTGCAGGACGCGGTCGAGCAATGCCTGGCGACTCTCGGCGATTTGCAGGTCCCGGACGAGCCATTCGGTTTGTGCCCGTTGGCGGCGATCAAAAATCGAAAGCAGATTGTTCGTCACCACGGCCACGAGGCGGCGGAAGGGCCAATCCTCTGTTTCGAGGCAAAGTAGGTCGATTAGCGTTCGGAGAACACCGGTGTCAATCAAAGGCCGGCGCGACTCGAGCCAGTGCGGAATACCGAATTCTTGAAAGACCTCGCGAACGCGCGGCGCCAACTCATGCAGCGAGCGAAAGACCACGACGATGTCTTCAGGGCGGACATGCCAGCTCACTACTCTTTGTTTGATACGGCGTGCAATTTGGCTGACTTCGTCCTGGGCGCCGGCCGCGGCGACGATTTCCACGCGGTCCAACGATTCGAGCGTAGCGGACGACGGTGCGGCGACGTCGCGCGGCGGACAAAAAATGTTGCTTGCCAAATAATCGAGGGCCGGCCAAGACGTGTTTCGTGCTGCGATCGGCTCAATTGAAAGCCGGGGATGGTG
The DNA here is from genome assembly GCA_036499445.1 of Lacipirellulaceae bacterium. GTDB lineage: Bacteria > Planctomycetota > Planctomycetia > Pirellulales > Lacipirellulaceae > DASYDU01. The sequence continues at coordinate 817 of DASYDU010000039.1, read as the reverse complement.
TCGCCGAAGCTCGGCCAGCGTGGCGGCCGATTTCGCAAACAGGTCAGCGCGACGGGCCCGCCTAGCGGCCGACGACCCGCGCAATGTGGAATCTTCTTCGCCGGGCAGGGTAATGCACAGTCGATCCGTCCGCTCGGCGAGCCGCCGAAGAATCTCATGCTGCGTGTGGGTGAAATCCGTGAAGCCGTCGGCGACAACGAGTCTCAGATGGGTGCCCAGTGGGGCGCCCGTTGCCAGGGTACCGCCCAACGCACTCAGGCGGCCTTCGCTGTCCGTGAGCCCGTACGTCTCGAGCAGTCGTTCGTAATCGGTGTAGAGCCAGCTCAAGGCCTCGTGCTGGGCGCGGTCGCCGCGGAGGCCAATCGCTTTGGCAAACGCGGCCGGACTAATTCCGCGACGTTTGAGCTCACTTATGTGCTCGTCAACGAGGTCGATGAACGAGGATCGGCGAGCCGCCTCTGCGAAGACAGAAAGTTGTTGCGCGGCGCGCGCGCGAACCACCACACGCCGCAGCAATTCGCGCTCGAGGATTGGCGTCATCCGCTGCGGCGATGCCAGCAATCGGGCCAGCACGCGATTGGCCAGGCCTTCAAACGTCCCGATGCCAGGTTCGAGGACTGCGGCCAGGTCGGCGCCCAAAATTTGTGCGCGGATCGCGGCAGCACTTGGCGCGGTCGGCGAGAGCCATAGGGTCTGACCGAGGTGGCCGACCGCCGTTGCCCGCAACACGTCCCGATACTCTTGTAGCAACCGGTGGGTCTTGCCGGACCTGGCAGGACCGATCAGGACAATCACTTGGCCTGGGATGACGGGGCAG
>DASYDU010000038.1:0-7973 GCA_036499445.1 Lacipirellulaceae bacterium | reverse complement strand
TGGCGATCGCCGACAGGCTGGGGAAGAGCCAATAGAGCAGCAGGTAGACCAGATAAACGCCGACGACCGCGCCGGCCACAATCGGGATCTGATGCACTTCAGGCATTTCCACATCGGTGGTGAAATCAAAGGTGATGTCGGTGGCGGCGTCGCTCTGGTTGGTGACGAAGAGCTCGGTGACCGTGCCGTCCAGCAGCCGGGGTCGCGTGCTGCTGGGCGTCCAATTGTACGGCTCGTTGCCCTCCACCAAGATCAAAGGTTTGGCATATGCGTTGCCACGCTCCGTGTTCACGATTAAGTCTTGTTTGCTGATAATTGAATAGCGCTGCAGCTCGCTGGCGCGAAAATCGACGGGAATCGCATCATCTTCCGCACGGGCGGGAATCGAGACGGTCACTTGACGCTCGCCCACCGCCGGCAGACGACGCAACGACGCCACCACGGAGCCGGCGGGCATCGTCGGAATTCCCAGCAAGCAAAATACGACCATCGCCAACACCAGATACGAAATCGGCAGCAGAATGCTTTCACGAATCAGACGCGGCACCGCTTCGGCGGCCTGCCGCGAGATCACGGTTAGACCACCATAGAGAACGACGAGAACGACCACCCCGATCGTCACGCCGACCGCGAGCATCCAAATTGGGGTGAGCCAGAGGAGCAAATTTCCGAACAATAAAAACGACATCAGTTTGACTTTATGGGAGCTGTGGCTGCCGGGAACCAAAAGAAAGGACGGATCGGCGTCCTTTCATCAAACCTGCGCAGGGCGACTAAATCAAGGGCCGGGCACAAACAACTCTTGCTCCGCCGGTTAATGACGAATCTCGAAGCCCGAGAACTCACCCGATGCGGCTTGCAAATCGGTTTTTTCTGTACGGATGTGACCTCCCAAATGATCGCGTATTTCGGCCAAAAAAGCGTCGAGTTCGGGCCGCTCGCCTTCTATGACCAATTCGACCCGACCGTCGGGCAGGTTGCGAACGAATCCGGTCACCACACGGCCTCGCGCGAGCGACCGCGCTGTGTACCGGAAGCCGACACCTTGCACGTGGCCGCTGTAGTGGACGGTTTTTCGTTCTTGGGCGTGGGCGGCACACATGGCTGCGACTGGTTGATCGTTGGCTTGGCGGGAATATAACCGGCCGGCGACAGCAATGCCAGCCTTGACGCTCCCTGCCGAGTTTTCTAACCTTCCGCCGCCATGCTGCGCGCCCATTGCCTATATCCGTCGATTGTGCTGCTGATTGCATTCGCGGCACTGTTGGCGGCGAAGTCGGCAGCTGCGGCTGAGCCGAGTGGCGAATCGGCCGTGCCGGCGGACGCCGGGAATGATGACGGCGTGCTCGTACTCGACGATGGCGGCGTCTTGCGTGGAAAAGTAACACACTCGGGCGATCGATATGTTGTGGTCGGCGCGAAAAGTCGCGTGGAAGTTGCTGCGAGCAACGTAGCGGTGACGTGCAACTCGTTGACTGAAGCATACGACGTGCAGCGGCGACAATTGCCACACGACACCGCGGAAGCGCATCTTGGGCTCGCCGACTGGTGTTTGCGATGCCAATTGCTCTCACAAGCCGGTGGCGAACTAGAGGCAGCGCGTCGGCTTGACCCACACAGCGCGAAGCTCGAATTGCTCCAGCGGCGGCTCGCTGTGGCGACTCAGTCCGCCAGTCCGCGCCAGGCGAGCGATGACGTGGCGTCTGGCAAGGAACCGCAGCCGACCGCCGAAGCAGTGCAACTCGAGGCGATCGCCGCCGAGCTGCCAGCAGGCGCAGTCGAGCGATTTACGAGGAAAGTGCAACCGCTATTGGTGAACAATTGCACGACAGCGGGCTGCCATCAAGTCGGCGGCCCACAAGTGTTCCAACTGGATCGGGCCGTGCTTCACGGACTCTCGAATCGTCGGACGACGCTGAGCAACTTAGTCGCGACGCTCGCTCTGGTGAAGCGCGACGCGCCTCAGCTCAGTCCGCTGCTAACGATTCCGCGGACGGAACATGCCGGCATGAAACAGCCGCTGATGGGCTCGCGACAGGACCAGCAGTTCCGTCAGCTGGAGGAATGGGTAGGAGTCGTCACGGGCACGCCGGCACCGTTAGACTCTCAACAGGAGAAAGGCAGAGTTGCCAGTGACTCGGGGTCGAAGCGAAGTGCGACGGCATCGCACTACATCAAACCGAATGCCAACAAGACGGTTCGAAATGTGCCATCCTTGTTCCATTTGGATGAAGCGCAAGCCGCCAAGCCGGTAGAAACGCCGTCGGCCGATTCAGCGGCTTCATCGCCGCCAAGCACCCAATCTTCGTCCGACCTCGTTCAAACGAGCGACGACGAGCCGCTGCCATTTGCGCAGTTGCGGCAGCGCAAACGCCCGACCACCGCGCTTACGACTTGGGAACCCAAAGACGCTTTTGATCCGGAGATCTTCAATCGGCAGCATTCGCAGGCCGGAACAGCGGCCGGATCGTCGAGCCATTCAGCCGAAGCCGCACCGACTCACTGAGCGGAGGCCGGGCCCTGATTCATCGTGCGGCTGCCTTGAGGCATCGATTGTGGCACCGGCCCTTGTTGGACTGATCCCTGCGAAGCCGGACCTTCTTCCATCATGGTTGCTCCACTCGCGTCACCGTCCTGCATCGCACAATCGCCCGTCGTGCAGCCGCAGGAGTTGCAGCCGCAATGAGCCGAGCCACACCGCTCGCAGCCGCAGCAGTTGCACTGGCAATCGGCCACGGGCCGCGAGTAGTCATAGCAGGAGCTACAGGCTTGGCAGCCGACGGCCGACAGAATAGCGCCGGCAACGAGCATGGCCGGCGACGAAAGATGGCGTAGCATCGCGAGCATCCCTTCTCACGCGAGGAGACCGCGGCCGGCCCAGCGCTTAAAGCACCGGACGGAGCGCGGCGGCGGAACATCCGTCTCACCATCGGCCCGGTCCGGTTCTGGCAATTAGGAAAAGTGAACCCAACGTACCGAATGTGACAGCCAGCGGTGCTATCGCCTACTCGCGGTGCTACTCGACAATCTTCAGCGTCTGAAAAATGCGGCGATCGGCGAGCGTGTCGGCAATGAAACGGGCGCCACTGAAATCGTGATTGTGGGTGTGGCGATTCGGGACCGCGACCGTGAACGCATTGGCCGCGACGCCTGCCTGGCAGCCGTTACCACTATCTTCGAGCACCATGACTTCGTGCGGTAACATTTCGAGCTTGCGCGCGGCGAGTTGATAGACGTCGGGGGCAGGTTTGCCGTGCTCGATGTCCTCGGCGGTGAGGACGAAACGAAATCGCGATGCGATGCCGAGGCGATTGAGCACTTTCGTGGCATAACTCCGCGTGCCGCTGGTGGCGATCGCGGCGGGTAGCTCGGCCGCATCAAGGGCATCTAAGAGCGGCATGAACCCTGGCATATGCTCTGCATAATCAATGATTAGTTGGTCAAATAGCACGGTTCGCTCGGCGTCGAGATCCGCGACAGACTCCGTGAGCGCGTGGTGATCGATCATGATTTGCACGGAATGCGCGGCCGGGCGGCCCATCATCTGCTCGCGCAAGGCCGGCTCGAATGCTTGGCCACGTCGGCGAAGAACTTCAATGTCGACCCGCTCATAGACGTCTTCTGAATTGACGATCAGGCCGTCTAGGTCAAACACAACCGCACACAGTTCAACGCCATCCGTCATGTCGCGTTCCATTCATAATGGCCTCACGCAAAGGCGCAAAGGTTCGAGCTAGTGTCCTTTGCGTCTTTGCGCCTTTGCGTGAGTCACTCCGGGCGAAAAATGTAATTTGCTGGCATCGTAGTTCAAGGTCTCTCAAGCAATGTTGCTTGCCGCTGCTTGCAGTAGGCCGGCAATCTGGTCGAGAATGATGGCGGTTGCGCCCCAGATGCGGTCTTCGCCGAACTGAATGCAAGGGGCGCGAAATGTGAGCGGGCCACGTTCGATCGTCATGCTGCTGATGTATTTCGAATCGAGTAGCACCTCGAGCGGAAGCTCTAATACTCGCTCGACTTCGCCTGTTCGCGGCAACCATTTCATTTCGTTTGTCGTCGCAGCCAGCCAGGGCGTGACCAGGAAGTCGCTGGCATATACGTAGCAATCTGGCAGCTGCTTAATGATATCGCAGCGCGCGTCGGTGCCAAGCTCTTCGGCCAGTTCCCGGACGGCTGCATCGGCCGATGACTCGTCGAGCTCTACGACGCCGCCAGGCAAACTAATTTGGCCGCCGTGTCGTAAAAGCGCGCTCGGCCGCGGGGTGAGCGGAATGTGCCAGCGCGGGCCGCGGCGAAAGAGCAGCACGATCACGGCGGCCGGGCGAGCGGTGGCGGGCGCGGGGCCGAAATGGCGGCCGTAGCTCAGCTCGTGCGCGAAGCGTCGTCCGCCACGGCATGGTCGATCGGCCCCGGCGAGCGCCGAAGCCAGCCGTGCGGGTAGATCGTGGGCGGTAACGAGCGACTCAAGGTTGGATGCGATACACGACATAGGTGTTGTTGGCGTACTCCGTGGGCAACTTGAGCACGGGATCGCGGTTGGCGAGGACGTAGTCGGCACCGTACTTCTCGGCCATCAACCTGACATGCTCTGTGCCCAGGTCGGCCACCGAGTCGACTGGCACGTTTTGCCCGTCGACTTCGTGATAGTAGATGTCGTGCAACCGCTCGGACCATTCGACAATGCTGTGGGCGTCTTGTGGTATGTCCTTGCGGGTGACGACCTCGCGCCGTCCGGTTCGCCATTTGAACGACTGACCCATTCGTGGCGAGATAAACTCGGAGGTTGGACCCGTATTGTCGGAAATCCAGCCGCACACGTCCACCCAATCGTCGAAACTGGCGACGGTGCTGTCGGCCGGTGGCACGGGATTGTCGTAACGCTGCCGCACGCTGTAAATCAGCGGAACCGCGAGGAAAATGATTGTGGCGGCGAGCCCCGCGGGCGCCCAGGCTCGGCGACGGGCGAAGGCATCAGCGATGAGTGCCGCAAGGTTTAGCGCGGTCGCCATGGGAACCGCGAAGTCAGTGAGTCGGAACCAATAGAACTTCAGCAGCGGAGCGGACAAATCCGGTCTGGTCCAAAGTGTGAGTTCAATTGCGAGGCCCGTGGCGGCTAGCGCAACAGAGCCCCAGGCGAAGAAGTTCAGGAGTCGCAATCGGTCGTAGCTATCCACGGCTTGCGTGGTATTAGTCGCTTTTCGAACGCGGCGATTGATAAGCGTCAAAAGGGCCAGCGCCACGACTAGCACGCCATGCCTCGACAACCGGCGAAGCACCTCATCCGGTGGGACTGTCAAGATCGAAAGGTGATGCGGCAGGCGATCGAAGACGTAGATGCGACTGGCCTCGGCGACGACATCGGGCGCCTCGTGCCAGGTGAGCTGCAGCGCGGGCAGGACGCCGAAGAGTGCCAACAGGCCGCCGCCAAATAGTCCTGGTAGCATCGATCGCATCGAGTATATCGACCTACTTTTTGCGTCGACCAGCCAAACACCAGCGCAGACGACGACCGACCAGCCGCCCACGAGTACGTGAAATGCGCTGGCGGCGCCCAGCAGCAACCAAACTCGGTTCCAACGATCGCTTATCAGTTCGAATATTGCTGCGAGCACGAAGACGTAGGCCACGCACTTGGATTCAAACCCGCCAACGACCCATTCGCCGGCCAGATTGGCTCGATCGATGAGCACAACCCACAGCGCGGCGGACAACACGGCGAATAATGGCTTTGGCACGACGCGCCAACTGAGCCGTTGCCAGGCCCAAGCAAGCAGCGTCCAAACGAAGATGCGGCCGGTCCAAGCGGTGGCAGAAAGCGACAACCACTTAGTAATCCAGCCGAACGCGAGCACGAACATCAAATGGGCATCGGCCGAATCGAGATAAAAGTCTCCGGCGCACCAAGCCAGATTCCAAAAATGTTTGAGCCGGCAGAGATAATAGGGCTCATTTTGATGCGGCGCCGGATCGCCAGCCAGCGCAAAGAACACGAGCAAAATCAGCAGCAACTCGAATAACCGCGGCCATAGCAGCTGTTGTTCGGAATCGCTCGAATTCGTGGCTACTGGCATGTTGTGTCGGCATCGTGCCGCTGGAAAGTGTGGTGACGAGCGGAAAGTCGCACCCGTTTAGATTAGTCCCATTCCATGGGACGGACCAGTCGACTGCAAATGGGTACGCTTGCTGGTTGATGTTCGTCGTCGATATTATGAAGGCAGCATTCGCCTACCGCTCAACAAGCAACTACTCTTTCTATGTCTGACGACGGATTGACCCCTGGCGCCCAACTACGTGCGGCGATTGCCGAAACGGCAATCCAGGTTCCGGGGGCACCCAATGCTCTTGTGGCCCGGATGATTGAGGATGCCGGGTTCGAGGCAACCTATCTCTCGGGAGCGGCGTTTTCGGCCGGCGTGCTGGCGCTGCCGGATGTGGGCCTCTTTACGCTGACCGAGCTTTTGCAGCAAGTGAATTACCTGACGGCCCGTGTTACGATCCCGGTAATTGTTGACGCGGACACCGGCTTCGGCGAAGCGGTCAACGTCGAGCGGACGGTCGCGGAGCTCGAGCGGGCCGGCGCGGCCGCGATTCAGCTTGAAGATCAGGTACTGCCGAAGCGGTGTGGTCACTTATCCGGCAAATCGCTCGTCGAAGCCGACGCGATGTGTGCGAAGCTGCGGGCGGCGGTGGCGGCACGTGCCGACAACGACACCGTGATCGTCGCGCGGACCGATGCCCGGGCGAGCGAGGGTTTCGACGCGGCAGTCACGCGTGCGAAGCGCTACCTGGATGCCGGCGCGGACTGGATCTTTCCCGAGGCGCTCACGACGCGCGATGAGTTTGCGAAGTTTGCCGAGGCCGTCGAAGCGCCGCTGATGGCCAACATGACCGAATTTGGCAAGAGCCCGCTCTTGGAATTCAACGAGCTGGCCAAGATCGGCTACAAGGTGGTGATCTATCCGGTCACACTGCTGCGTGTCGCGATGAAGGCAGTCGAAACGACGCTTTCAATCCTGGCCGATGATGGCACGCAGAAAGAGCTGCTCGATCTGATGCAAACGCGGCAGGAACTATACGACCTCTTGGACTATGAAGGCTACGAAGCGCGGGACCGCGAACACTTCTCTTAAGCCTTCGCCTTTGCCAGCTCGTAGGCAATTCTAGTGCAATCTTCGCCATTTTCTCTTGTTTACTTGGCAAAATTCCTCTAAAAGCCGCGACGCGCCCGTCGATATCATCGAACGACGGCCTTAGTGGGCTCCCGCAGCGGAAAACGCATTTTTCGCCGGCGATTTGGCATATATCGGCCAATCGCGAGCAGCGCGCGTAAGATTCAGTTGGAACAGGCTGATAACTGTAGCGGTGAAAGAGGCCAACTATGTCTGAAGACTCGAGCGAATTGACGTTTGGCGACGAGGAATTGTCGGGCCATCCGCAGCCAGAGGATACCGTTTCGGCGCTGTCCTGGTCCGCGCTCGATGAGCAGGTTACCGAGGATGAAATCCGCCTGCTGGATACGCTGCTCCTGAGCGACGAGGCCGCCCGCGAGACTTATCTCGACTGCGTGCGACTGCACACGGACCTGTTGTTCCACTTTCGCGAGCAGGAGCAGCCGGCTAGTGCGGCCGCAAAATCGCACGTGCTGGGATTCTTGAACGAATCGGTCCCGCCGCTTGGGGCCCAGCCGAACGCCAACGAATTGCGCTCGTAACTGCCGACGGCGGCGGTCGCGGTTTTACGTCGATAGTTTAGCGATCGCCCGGAAGTCTTCGCGCAGTGAGCGGTAGAGCTTCTGATAGAGCGGGAAAGCCGCATCGTATTGCTTGCGGGCCGCCGCGTTCGGTTTCGTTTCGCTGGTCGTTTTCACGGTCGCGTCGCAGGCTTCGACGACGTCCTTATATTCGCCGGCGCCGACGGCGGCTAAAAGGGCAACACCGTAGGCGGGACCTTCGTCGGCGGCCATCGTGACGACGGAT
>DASYDU010000037.1:0-10274 GCA_036499445.1 Lacipirellulaceae bacterium | reverse complement strand
CGGCGTCACACCAGTGACATGCCGCGAGTTAGATGAAGATTGTCGCGAAGCGCCGCGGCACTCTATTGGCGTCGGGCCGTTTCACTATTTCACAAGCGGAGGGCAGGGGACTCGAACCCCCAACCGCTTACGCGGCACCTGATTTCGAGTCAGGCTGCTGGCCAATTCGCTTACCCTCCAGGGAAGTCTCCACTAATTTATCGCTGCCCGGGGGTGGCGGCAAGGTGACCGTGGCATCGACAAGAGACAGCGTCGCGGGGCAAGCCTTGGGCCGGCGGGCACTGGTTTACGTCCGGCCGCGGTCTCGAACGCCAAATCAATCCGCGCAGGCGCCGGCGCGACCGATACATTTGCCAACATCGATCCGTTGCGCGTATTCTCCACGCGTTGGACCGAGCGATTGGACGCGTACCAGGTCCGTTGGTAGCACCGCGGGCACAGTTGTGCGGGACGCCACCGGCACAGCGGATTTGACGGTTCGCGCGTCAACAACTGCTATTCCTCGGTCGCGCTTTTCCCTTGCCGCTTCGGATCGTGGCCGCCGATAGCCATAATATCTGGCCACGATGGCATCAGCGTTTTATCCCGTCGGCATCCTGCCTTGAGCCGTCCGCCGACGTGCTCTTAAGCGCGAGCGATCGCGGCACTCCCGTCCCAATCCTTCCCGAAGACCTCCCGACCTATGAAACCTACGATCCGAATTGTCACGCGCGGCAGCAATGGCGAGTTGCGGAGCAAGGACTACGCCCGGCACGAAACCGTTCTCAAAATGCACACGCAGATCGGCGTCGACGACTGCAGCACCGACCTGAGCCTCCGCGGTCTGCCGGTGTTTCGCGGTCTGATCGGGCCGATGCCGGAAGAGAAAGGCGTCGTGCGCTACGAGACTCCGGAAGTCTTCGAAACGCTCACTAAAGAGTGGAGCGTGGCGACGGCTTCACGCGGGCGACGGCGCCGGGTGGATACAGCGCAAGCACCGTCGACCGAGCCCGCCAACGCCAATTAAGCGGCGTCGCGCCGTTCCCAGACGCTGCGTAGCTTTTACGTCCCTTGAGCCGTTTTACCGGTAGCTGGTGCTCGGCGCGCGGGGCGGATCGCTTTGTAATTGTTGGCCGCCGTACGATGGCTGCATCGCCACGCTGGTTTGGGTTTGCGATGGGCCGAGGCCGGCAGGCGCAAAGCTGGGCGAAGCGCTCACGGCGACGCGACTCGTGTATTCCTCGTTCACGGTCTTGTAGGTTGTCACCGGGACTTGCGTCGTCCGGTTTTCTTGCACCCAGTCGGTCCGCGTGACAGGTACTTGCACTGTGCCGGCGCGGGTTTCCCAGCGCGTGGTGGGCTGGAGCTCTTGCGTGTAATACGGACCTTCGAGCACATTCCACCATTCGTGCATGCGCGTGACCCATTGATACTGCGTCACGGGCACGGCGTAGTTCTGCTGATACGTCTGATAGTCGACGGCCGCCTGCGGGTGATACACAGTCTGCTGTTGCGACTGGTACTCGGTCGACGGGATCGATTTCTGAACGACGTTCCGTGTGACTTGGTACGTCACGCCGTCGGGACCCTTTTCGTAGGTGGTCGATGATTGTGCTTGGGCGGCCGAAACAGACAGGGCCGCCAGACAACCGAAACTCAAAATTTTGACGCTCTTCATTCTCTGTTCCTCCAGGGTTTCCGTTCCACTGGTAGAGTCGAAGTTCCCAGGCCCGCCCTTGGCCCGCGCAACGAGACTCTTCGTTAGTATCGGCCGCGTCTGCTGGCGATCATTACTTGTGGGTCCGCTCAAGTGCGACCGGCCTGCTAGCGAGAGGGGCAATGACAGGCATCGCCGCTGGAAAAGGGCGAATCGTTCCGGCGGCACCCCTTGAAAAACCGGCGGCAATCGCGGAATCTGATGGGGGACGGTTGATGCATCGATAAAGCAGGTCAGTTTGTCGTAGCCCCGCGGATCCGGCTCGTTTTGGGAAGCGAAATGCGCAATCAAATCCTGGCAATTCTGCGATGCCCGGCCGATCAATCGACGCTGACAGAAGCGGAGGCCGCCTTGGTCGCCCGCTTGAATGCGGCGATTCGCGCCAAACGGCTGCGAAACCACATCGGGCAGATTGTTGAGTATTCGATCGAAGGCGGCCTGATCCGCGCGGCCGGCGATTTGCTCTATCCGATTGTGGATCAGATTCCGGTTATGCTTTACGACGAAGCGATTCCGCTCGATCAATTGAACGAGACGGCAAAAGTGGCACGGGCGGACTGACAAGCGGAAGTTTACGGCGGAAGGCGCGGCGGCATGTCCGGCAAAACAATTTTCAAGCGCATTATCGACAAGGAAATCCCGACAAAGATCATCTACGAGGACGATCGCTGCCTGGCCTTTCACGACGTGGCGCCCCAGGCGCCGACGCACGTGCTCGTGATACCGAAGCAAGAAATTGCGTCGCTCGCCGCGATTGCTGATTCCGACGCTGATCTTCTGGCGCATCTAATGTTGGTGATCCGCGATTTGGCCAAGAAACTGAATTTGGACGGCGGCTATCGCGTGGTCGTGAATTGCGGCCCGGATGGCGGCCAATCGGTCGACCATCTTCATTTTCATCTGCTTGGCGGCCGGCCGCTTGCCTGGCCGCCCGGTTGAACGAACCTCAGCCGAACGATACGCTCATAGGGTTGGCGAACGCACGCCGCGGCGTCTGACTTTTGGCCACGGTGTTGAGTTCCTCGCGCGTCCCCGTAGCTCAACTGGATAGAGTGTCGGCCTCCGAAGCCGAAGGTTACTGGTTCGAATCCAGTCGGGGATAGTTGCGACTTGCGGCTCGCTGATATCTTATGCCCCAGCGCTAGACGGTGCATGCTGAGGAGTCGAACCGGCTCACCGGGGACCACACGCGACATCTTGCCGCATGCTTGTGCTTGGTCGCCGCCGTCAAAGCGCTGATTCCCACGCCGCCTCCGAAGACCTTGATGTCAAGATAGGCATCTTTCAAGAGGTCAAAAATCGGGCAGGCGATCGTGTCTGCGTCAACGGAGTGCAGCGACCGGACGTGGGCGCTCGACGTGCATCCAGCGCGAACGTTTGATGCGCGACGGACAAACCGATATCTGGTCCGTGTCGAATCGAATTTGAGTCCTAAGTCGCATCCATCTCCGCGGACGAGCCAAATGCAGCGCTTCCGCGAGTAACTCCAAGTCAGGAAGGAATTTCGCGATGGCCGAGATTGCCGTCGGCACAGCGTTTGCTTTGGACACCAATGTTTCGTGGAAACGATGGCGGTGTGCGTTCGAGACATCAAGAGACTTTAGCGGCCGCAAAGCTCGGGAAAGAATTAAGCGCATTCGACGTCGATTCGCGGATTGTTCTTAGTCGTTTGGTGAGGTTTAAGCCGCACCGAAACTATTCGCACAAGTAACTCTTGATAGGAGCTTGGAAGATGAAAGTCAGACATTTATCAATCGTGTTCGTGGCACTCTTGATCGTGGCACCACTGAAGCTGGCCGTTGGTCAGGTGTCGACGGGACAATATCCCGCGGCCACAAATCCGAATCCGAATGCAAACCAGGATCAAAACCTGAACAAAGACCGTATGACCACGGGCAAATCCATGGATCGCACGGACACTGAACGGCAGGCCTGCAAGGCCAGCGAGATTGTTGGTTTGACCGTTCGTACGGAGAAAGACGAAGAAAAGGGAAAGATCAAGGATTTGATGATCGGCCATGACGGACGAGTCGTCTATGCCGCTGTGTCTTTCGGCGGTTTTCTGGGCGTCGGCGATAAGCTATTCGCAGTTCCGTTTGAAGCGATCCATGTCGTGAAGAACGGCAACAAGATTGAATTCGCCCGCGTCGATGTCACCGAAGACACGATCAAATCCCGAAAGGGTTTTGATCAGGATCATTGGCCCGAGCAGGCAGATCCCAGCTTCCTGAACGGTGCTCGAAATGCCGAGCGACCTCTCGGCAGTAATGTTCCGACAGAACGGTAACGCGACAGCAATCACGACGATCCTTCGGGAATCGCCGTGAACGAGACTTGTAGGAGCAACTCGAAACCGGGGCGGTGGTCCCGCCGTGTGCGACTCGAACGCAGATGACCGCAACACTCATTCTGCCTTCTTACCACCGCCCCGTCTTTCATTTTATCGACACGGCCCGAGCCGACAACTCGCCACAGATCAAAGGAGACTTACCATGGGGATTTTTTCCAGTATTACATTTAACTCGTTGGAAGAGCTTTTTGAGTATGAGCTCAAAGACCTGTACGATGCCGAGCATCGCTTGGTCGAGACATTGCCAAAGCTTGCCGAGAAATCGAGCAGCGCGGCACTGAAAATGGCCTTCCAGAAGCATCTACAAGAAACGGAGAAGCACGTCGAGCGGCTCGAGTCTATTTTCGACCACATCGGCATCGAGCCCGATCGCGAAAAGTGTGACGCGATGGTCGGACTGATCAAGGAAGGTCAGCAAGTGCTCGACGCCGAAGGCGACATGAATGTCTTGGACGCCGCGCTGATCGCCGCCGCACAACGGGCGGAGCACTACGAAATGGCCGCCTACGGCAGCGCCCGCGCTTTTGCACGCCAGTTGGGCAACGAATACGCCGCAGAGCTGCTGGAACAGACGTTGGACGAAGAGAAACGGGCCGATCAAAAGCTGACTGAAATCGCGGAGAGCTCGGTTAATCCGGCCTCTACGCGTTAGTCTGGCGGATGGTCTGTTGGCTCTATCGCCAAGAATCAGTCCTGCAATAAATCAGAAATCGGCTTGAAATGTTTTTGCATCCTGTCGAGCGAATCGATAGACGCAGATCACTTCGAGCCCGTTTCTGTTTTTTGTTTCTCGGTGGGGATGCGAGAACAGCAGCAAGACAAATCCAAACCCTGCAGCAACCGGGACGTTGTTACTGCTGCAAATCCTGGTCGCGCGATTGGCCCTGTTGGTCGGGTGTTTGAGCTCCACGAAGCGCGGTCATGATCATTGTTTCGATGATCAACTTGGCGAGATCGAAGAGGGCCGGACTGACGGACGCGAAAAACGACGGGGTGGGCGGCTGTGTCGGCGGGTCGCTTACGCACGTTGCTTGGGGGGACCGAGTCGGCGCAACTGGATTGTCGACTTTGGCAGGCTTCCTTCGTGACGCTAACAACGCCGCCAGCGCAAAACCAGTTGCCGCGGCCGCGCCCACGGCGGGCCAGGGATAAGCTTTCGCCCAAGCGGTCAGATCGAGCGCCGACACGGCACTCGGTTTCAATTCCGCGACGGAACGCTTGAGCGCCGCCCGAGCATCGGATATTTCGCGCGAGAGGAATTCCGTTTCGGACAGCGCCTCAACGGACGGCCTGCTCGGCGTCGCTTCTTCCGAAGCGCGACCGTTGTGTTTTGTGTCGCTGCTCATATTTGCGTTTCGTTTCTCGACTTGTCAGGCGGAGCCAATAGCGTGCGCCGAAAAGGCCTGCGGCCGCCACGACAAGGATCGCACCGCTGCCAATCACGATTTCGCCGACCCAAATTCGTCCCCCGTCGGCCGAAGCAACAGCGTTGGCTAATCCATCGAGGAGCAGAACGGTCGCCCCGCCGACAAAGGCCAGCACGATAACGCCCAATGTAATTGCTGCCGCCGCGACCAGGATCACGCGGCGGACGGCAGCAATCAACCCATCCTTTTGGGCTGCCACGTAGTTGGAAAGGTACTCTTCAATTTCGGCGAGGTTCGCCAGCAGCGGATCCAGAGCGCCTGACGGGTTGCCGTTTGCGGTGCCCGTGCTTGAGGCCGCATCACCACTTTCGCAACTCTTTTCGGCGAACGGTTCTGTCACGATAGTGAGATCTCTGGGAGCCGTCTGCTCTGGGAGGGCGCAAATCAAAAAGCGATCCCTCGCTGGATCATGGCCAACTAGCGGCGGGCAAACAACATCCCAATCAGAAACCCGACACCCGCCGCGATGAGCACGCTCTTGCCAGGCTGTTCGCGGACGTGCGTTCCCATGCTCTCACTGACTTCCTGAGCCTTGGCCCGTCCCTGATCGATAAAATCGCTAGCTGTGTCGCGGACGGCGTCGACGCTACCGCTAGCCAATCTCTTCGCTGCGTCGGCAGCTGTTTGCAAACCTTCGGTGATTGTCGGCAGCTCTTCATCCACAGACGCTTGCACTCGGTTCTTGGCGTGTGATGCTGAATTTCGCATGATAGACTCCCTTTCTAAATACAAACAATTTGACCGACTCAAATCTGAACAAGCTCCAAAATTTGGCAGCCTTGTCACTACACACTTAAGAAATGCACACGCCATACCAATTGTAACAGGTCCGGCCGCGATTACGCAGCAGACCATGTTCAGAAACCCGCGCGCAATTATAGGCCACGCCTTAGCCTTCTGGGAGAACCAGAGGCTTTGCACCGCATTGTGCCAGGACCTGCGTAGCCTTTGCCAATTTTCCGGCGTCGCCCGCCTCGGCAACTTCAGCGCCCACCAGAATATCGCCGTCCAAAACCGCCTGTTGATAGTAGTTTGCCATCTCCTTTTCGATGCCGCGGGTCATCATTGCGCCCACAAGGCCGCCCGCGACGCCGCCGGTCCAGGCGAATATCGGCCCTGCAGCCCAAAGGGCCACACTCCCAGTGGCAATCGCCGATGCAACCACGGCCAGCGATCCGACCACTGCGCCGATGGCCCCACCCGCGAGGGCGGCCTCCGTCGCATGGGTCCCGGCCGGCTCCTGGTGCTCGAATTCGCGGAGCAAGGCAACTTTCTTGTGATCCGAACAGACGACCGTGATTTGACCCACCGTAAAACCGGCCGCCAACAATCCGGCCACGGCCCGTTTCGCGCTGCCGACGCTTTCGAAGACCGCCACCTCAGATAAGTGAGGTTTGGCTGGGTAAGCGGCCGAACGTGCTTGATTGATGTCGGTTAGTGCCATTGCGAGCCTCACACAAACGAGCGAAAGTGCCAAGTCATTCTACAGTCGGTGCAATTCATGCGCCGCGAGGCGACAGAATGGCCAACGTTGGCCGGCGCCCTTGAACATCTGCCCGCGACGCCAATCAGCCTGGACGTAAATCGGCGTATCTGTTGCAGGCGCATTCAATTTGGTCGCCAGGCGACCATCGGCGTATACGATCGGCGAACCTTGAAACACATATTAGAGCTTGCGGCGCAATCCGACAGGTTTTTTTAGCGACCCCGCGTCAACAGTCGCTTCGGCACACAATTTGCCATTTTAGCGATCGGATGACAATGATTCTTCAATGGTTGTCACTTGGGGCTTTTGCCCTGACACCAGAAATCACTCCTATTGAGAAAGCAGGTGTACCATGTTGAGTTGGGCCCTTACATTTCTGATCATTGCGTTGATCGCCGCAGCCTTGGGTTTCGGCGGAATTGCGGGCACAGCCACCGGGATTGCTCAAGTTCTGTTCTACGTATTTTTGGTGCTGTTTTTGGTGAGCTTGCTCCTGCCGAGACTCCGGCCGCCAGTTGCCTAAAGATTCGCCGCTGACGGCTAGTCTGGACAATCACACATAGTTCGGGACGCTCAACTTGCTTCTTAGCGAGTCCGGGCGGTTTGTAATGAGCGAGGCGACGCAAAGTCGCCGATAGTGAACAGCCTCGATCGGCTCGTCGACGGTCCAAATGTGGATCTCGTTGATCCTGGCGGCTCGCAATTGGGCAACGAAATCGTCATCCACTATTTTGGGGCGATTTTCCGAACCCAGCCCGTCGGCCAGTGATTGCGCAATCGATTCAATGACGCCGAGTACGGTCGGTCTCCAATGACCGTTGTCTTGCTGTTTGTAGCTGGTAAGCCAAAGGCACTTGAATTGGGGCATGCGCTGCTTACATGCGCGGACGACGGCACCGTCAAAGCTCATAAGCGTGATCTGGCCAGCATCCATTGGGGCGCCTGCCAAGACGTCGGCCAGTGGCGTAACAATTTCAGTTCCTGTCTTCAGCTCGAGGAAAACCTGCTTTCCCTTGGGAACGATCGCCAGCACTTCCTCCAGCACTGGAATCCGCTCGCCCCTCCATCGCTCACCCTTCCAAAGACCGGCGTCAAGCTCCCGCAGGTCATCAAGGAGAGTGGCGCTGACTATCCGCCTCACGCCGCATGTGCGGTGAGTATCTGCATCGTGAATGCAGACAATTCGCCCGTCGGCCGTCACGCGAAAGTCGCCCTCAATGCCATCGGCACCTTGCTCCCAAGCGAGGTGAAACGCGGCCAATGTGTTTTCGGGGGCGTCGGCCGAGGCGCCGCGGTGGGCGATGATTTTCGGGATTGAAATGTGTGACATGACGCATCGCGATGGCAAAACACGCCCGCGGCGGTTATAACGCCAGCCAGGACAAAATGCTCACGATTAGTATAGCGGTTCGGCCTGGTGAGACACTGACCGGCCGATGTTTCGGCGAGATATCGGACGCGACATGGCGTATCTATTAGCCCTTGATCAAGGCACCACGTCCTCACGCGCCATAGTTTTCGATGAGGGCGGCCGAGTGGTCGCCGCGGCGCAGCGGGAAGTCCGGCAGTACTACCCGCGGCCCGGATGGGTGGAACACGATCCCGAAGAGATCGCGTCGGCACAGTTCGACGTTGCTGTCGAAGCGCTGCGATCCGCCGGTTTGGTGGCAGCGGACATCCGCGGACTCGGTATAACGAACCAGCGTGAGACGGTCGTTGTATGGGATCGTGCTTCGGGGCAACCGATTTATCCCGCAATCGTCTGGCAGGACCGCCGAACCGCGGGCGAGTGCGACCGGCTCCGCGCGGAGGGCCGCGACGCGATGGTTCGCGAAAAAACTGGCTTGCTGCTCGATCCCTATTTCAGTGCGACCAAGCTGGCGTGGATTTTGAACCATGTAGCGTGCGCCCGCGAATCGGCCGCGGCTGGCCGTTTGGCATGCGGCACGATCGATTCCTGGCTCGTTTATCGACTGACTGCCGGGCGCCTCCATATCACTGACGCCTCCAATGCCTCGCGGACGTTGCTGCTGAACATTCGCACCGGTGATTGGGATCAGGAGTTGCTGGAGTGTTTTGACGTTCCGCGGTCTATCCTTCCCAAGATTCAAAAATCGAGCG
Source organism: Lacipirellulaceae bacterium (assembly GCA_036499445.1). GTDB lineage: Bacteria > Planctomycetota > Planctomycetia > Pirellulales > Lacipirellulaceae > DASYDU01. Next base: position 1,194 of record DASYDU010000037.1, on the reverse strand, counting down.
ACATGTATGCCGTGGTGGAGGAGCCCGCGGAACTGCGCGGAATCGCCATCGGCGGCATCGCCGGCGACCAACAGGCGGCGTTATTCGGTCAGGCCTGTTTTTGCGACGGGGCGACAAAGAACACATATGGCACCGGTTGCTTCACGCTGATGAACACCGGCACACAGATCGTGGAATCAAAAAACCGGTTGCTCACGACCATCGCCTGGCAGCTCGGCGACAAGATCGAATACGCCTTGGAAGGCAGCGTGTTTGTCGGTGGGGCGGTCGTCGCCTGGTTGCGGGATGGCTTGGGCATTGTGAAGCGAGCCGCCGACGTCGAAGTTTTGGCCGCATCGGTTTCGGATAGCGGTGGCGTGTTTGTCGTGCCAGCATTTACCGGACTTGGAGCGCCGGACTGGGACCCGTACGCCCGCGGCGCAATTCTCGGCCTGACACGCGGCACGACAGCGGCTCATATCGCGCAGGCCGCTTTGGACAGCATTGCGTTTCAAGTTGCGGACTTACTGACTGCGATGGGCAGCGATGTCGATGCGCCGATCGCCGAGCTTCGAGTCGATGGCGGTGCGAGCGTTAACAATTTGCTGCTGCAGTTGCAGGCGAACATTTTGCAGGTGCCGGTACTGCGTCCCAAAGTGACCGAGACGACGGCGCTGGGAGCGGCCTATTTGGCGGGGCTTTCGACGGGTGTTTGGCCCACTCGCGAGGCAATCGCCGATCACTGGCAGATCGATCGCCGATTCGAGCCGGCGATCTCGCGCGACGAGGCAGCTGCGCTGCGCGCCGGCTGGCGTCGGGCAGTTGAGCGGTCCAAAAGCTGGGCCAGTGCCGAATGAGTCACCGAGGTATACATGCTGACTGACTGCGATCGCGCGCGGCAACTCGAGCGGATCGAAGGCGCCGATCCTTGGGACCTCGCCGTGATCGGTGGTGGAGCTACTGGAGTTGGCGTGGCGGTCGATGCGGCGGCGCGCGGGTATCGTGTCGTGCTTTTGGAGCAACACGATTTTGGCAAAGGCACGTCCAGCCGGAGCACCAAGTTGATCCACGGAGGTCTCCGCTATCTCAAGCAGGGCCGAGTGCGATTGGTGCGTGAGGCGTTGCGGGAGCGCGGCTTGCTCCTCGAAAACGCTCCGCACCTGGTGCATCCTTTGCTTACCATCGTGCCGCTCTATGCGGCTTGGGAGGGACCGT
>DASYDU010000036.1:0-12923 GCA_036499445.1 Lacipirellulaceae bacterium | reverse complement strand
TCGTGCAATTGCTGATTGGTGAGCCCGACGTAGGCGGGCGCCAGACCGGTGGCAGCAACCGGGAACGGCACATAGTTCGCCAGCTGCTGGACGTAATACACTTCCTGATTCACGAACGGACCGTAATTGAGGATGACAGTGTCCGGCAAGAAGACGTGAGTGTAATCGATATAATCGGGGTTAAACGAGCCAATTTGCGGGTACATCTGGACTTGATAGACGGTTCTGGGGCCGAATGCAATCGGGCCATTGATCAAAACGGATCGATTGCCGCGTGCAGTTCGAATTGCAAAGTCCTCCTGGTTGTCGTAGTAACCGCCGTTGATCTCTGTGATGCCCACGAGCGGCACATCAATTCCCCAATGATAGCCGGTCACCGTCAGATTGTTGAATACAATGTTCTTTGTCGTATCGTTGACCTCAATGCCCACGAACGGCTCAACGCTCGAAGTGGGTGCGACGACGGTCAGATTCTGCAGAATAACTTGGTTCGAATACGGGAGGGCGACGCCCTCGTAGTCGTTCCAGAATGTCGAATCGCTGAACGTGCCGTACTTCGCGTAAGTCGCGTCCTCCATATGGTACTCAACCGTGAGACCGATGCTCGAGTTGTAGGCTGTGTTGCGGGCAAATTGCAGCACGGGCACATCGCCAACTCTAACTGTCGCAGCGCCGTTTGCCACCGACGGATCGGGCAAGTTCTGTGATCGAAACTGGGTTTCAACGCCACCCTGGATCAATCCGCGCCCAAAGTAAATGAACCCGCTGCCGGCGTTGCCCGCGGCAATGTTGTCCGTGACCGTAATACCGGTTCCTTGGAACCAAAAGCCATCGCCTTCGTGTCCAAAGTCCTGGACATTGGTGCGGGCTTCCACGTCCTCGCCGGAGCCCGTCGCTCCAATCGAAATATTATGGACGAAGCTACCGATCTCGTCGCCCGCCTCGGTGACAAAGCCGGCGCCGGTCACATCGAAGGCGACGTTGTCCGACATGTCGACGTAACTGCTGTGATTCACAAAGCCCCAGCCCGGGCTGCCGTCGACCACCGAGCCATGCACAATCGACGGGTTGCCGTCGTTGACGGTGCCATTGCGGTGGAAGTGAACCGCATATCGACCGCGCGGGTTTGTGCCGGTGCCCGGCACGAGATGCCAATTGGCGTCGACGACCGCATCATTGATCGGTTGAGATTTGTCGGTGCGGCCCAAATTATAGAAGCCGGCGTAATTGATGCTGACATCCCGAGTGTGCATGAACATCACGTGCCCATTGCGGTCGCTCGAGGTCGCCTCGGAATCGATCACGACATTTCGAGACAGATTAGCGATTTGTAGGGTTAAAGAAGGTGAGGTTGGCATCTGGTCAAAAGCGAACGGCTGGTCGAGTGTAATGCTCGAGCCTTTAATCCTAACTATATGACGAACCTGATTTTGCTCGGGTCCACCGTCGGGTGCCGCCAGCACGACTTCGTCGCCCACGCGCCATCCCACCGGACTGCTGGCGAGCAACAGTCGGTTCGATCCTGCGGCCGCCGACGCGTTTATATTCACGAACGAGGTTACAGCCGCCCCGTACATCGACACACTGCCATGGCTGATGAAGCCGCGGCTAATTCCAAACGGATCCCACGTCCGATCGATCGGACCATTGTCGGTAAACATCAGGTGCGCCGTGACGCCGGCCTGGACCGGATTTGCCTCGGTGCCCATCTCAAACCGTCCGCCGTCTGACTCCACCAACGTGTCGACCTTCAGCTCTGTATTTGCCGTCGTTGCGAACGCAAGCGTGCCGTCGACGCGAATCGTGCCGATGCGCTGCGGCAACACGCTATCGACCGTCACTTTCACGCCGAACGGAATGAGCACGTGCGCTCCGTCGCTGGGAACGCTCCCGCCCTGCCAAATGCTCGGATCCGACCACGCGCCGCTTCGTACTGCATAGTTCGTGACTTGATCGTATCGAACCAATTGAAATAGCGTGAGATGCTCGCGCTGCAATGACGGAGTATCCGCATGCGGAACGATGGATGCGATCTGTTCGCCGGTTTGAACGTCCGTCAAGTGGTCCAATGAATCGATAAAGGCAAAGCCCTCCAACTGCGGCAACTGACGGACGACGATTATGGCATCGCCGTCGTCGGAACTTCCGGCCGGTTGATCCTGTGTTACGTCGGGAGGCACATAGTCCGGCACAACTCCAGTTTCAAAGAACCAATCTTGGCCATCGCCGCCGACGAGCGCATCCGCCACGCCGTCATCGAATACGGTCTCATTCGAAACCAGTCGAGACGCGAACGATTCGTCAACAAGATGTTGGATTCGTGTGGCATATAGGTCGTTGCTAATCCACTCGGCCTGAATCGCCCGCAGACTAACCGGATCGTCGTCGTAGCGCGTGAATCCGCCAATGAGGAGGTCATTGCCGGTCAGACCGGTAAGTGAGTCTTGTCCTCTGCCTCCAATGAGCACGTCGTTACCGTCCTCTCCTTGGAGCGTATCGTTGCCGGCGCCACCCGAGAGCACGTCGTCGCCTAAACCACCCAAGAGGCGATCGTCGCCGCTACTGCCATAGAGAAAGTCGTTGTTCCCTTCGCCATACAGTTGATCGTTGCCATCGTCGCCCGAGAGCGTGTCATTGCCGTCGCCGCCGTAGAGCGTGTCGTTGCCAAGGCCGCCGGAGATCGTGTCGTCGCCGTCGCCGCCGCTGAGATAGTCGTCGTTCCCTTCGCCATACAGTTGATCGTTGCCGTCCTCGCCGTAGAGGGTATCGTTACCGTCACCGCCGTACAGAGTGTCGTCACCAAGGCCACCCAAGGCCTTGTCATCGCCGGCGCCGGCATAAATCAGGTCGCTGTTCCCTTCGCCATAGAGTTGATCATTGCCGTCCCCACCGTAGAGCGCGTCGTTGCCATCGCTGCCATAGAGCGCGTCATCGCCCAGGTCACCGGAGAGGACATCATCGCCCAGGCCTCCACTGAGGTAGTCGTTGTTCCCTTCGCCATAAAGTTGATCGTTGCCGTCCTCGCCGTACAGCGTGTCGTTGCCGTCACCGCCGTAGAGCCTGTCATCGCCGAGACCACCCAAGGCCTTGTCGTCGCCGGCGCCGGCATAAATCAGGTCGTTGTTCCCTTCGCCATAGAGCTGATCATTGCCGTCGCCACCGTAAAGCGTGTCGTTGCCGTCGCTGCCATAGAGCGAGTCGTCACCGAGGCCGCCCGAGAGGATGTCATCGCCCAGGCCTGCACTGAGGTAGTCGTTGTTCCCTTCGCCATACAGTTGGTCGTTGCCGTCCTCGCCGTACAGCGTGTCGTTGCCGTCACCGCCGTAGAGCCTGTCATCGCCGAGACCACCCAAGACCTTGTCGTCGCCGGCGCCGGCGTAAATCAGGTCGTTGTTCCCTTCGCCATAGAGTTGATCAATGCCGTCCCCACCGTAGAGCGTGTCGTTGCCGTCGCCACCGTAGAGCGTGTCGTCGCCTAGGCCGCCAGAGAGGATGTCGTCGCCGCTACCGGCATTGAGGAAGTCGTTGTTCCCCTCGCCATACAATTGATCATTGCCGTCGCCGCCGTAAAGCGTGTCGTTTCCGTCGCCGCCGTAAAGCCTGTCGTCGCCGACGTCGCCCAAGAGCATGTCGTCGCCGGCGCCGCCATAGATGACGTCGCTGCCCCCTTCGCCATAGAGATTATCGTTGCCGTCGCCGCCGTAAATCGTGTCGTTGCCGTCTCCGCCGTAAATCGTGTCACTGCCTGAACCGCCGATCAGCACATCGTCACCGGCTCCGCCAAGCACGTAGCTGCTAATATCGGTTTGATTTTCGAAGCGATCATTCCCGTCCCCGCCGCCGAAGGTAATCGACGTGACGTCGGCCTTCTGGAAGTCGGAATCAAATATGTCCGTCCCCGATGTAAAATGGACGTGAATCGTATTAGCGGTGGGCGATGAGACGACGACCTGGTCGGCGGCGCTCGACCCATTGATCACAATCTGCGAGACAGATGCATTGAAAGTGATTGGACTTACAGACAGCATCCGACGCGACTCGAGCAGCTCGGGCATCCGCGCAGTCATACACGGATAGCGCCGTTTGTTCGATGATCCCGCTTGTTTCCAAAGATCAAGTACGTTACGCAGATGATTCCAGACCACGCCTAACATTAAATTCAACTCCGTGTGACGATCGCTCAAAGTTGCGAATCTGGTGATGAGAAATCAATGGGCGAACAATTAGATACGCCGTTACGCTTATGGGCGCAGCACGACGGCCGAGAACGGCGAACCGGCAAAGACAACCGATTTCTCACCAACCAAACGCAACGTGCAAACCTTCAATGGATTGCAACGCGAACTGCGCTAAACTTCGCTTGGTGTAGAAATCACGCGAGTTCGATTCGTTCGAACACGCGGCAACACTTCTGGCCTGCATATGCTCCCGCGATTGCCTCAGAATGGCGGCTTCCACAAGGCGGGAGTTCTCACACTAGTCTAGTAAAGATATCCACGAAGTGGTCCCGGATCAACTAGTATTAGAACGCTTTGTGCGTCGGCGGCAAATACCAATTAGACGGAACGGGGTGTCATCGACTGCCGACACCGCGGCAATAAGTCGCGGCCATTAACCAGCTTATAGCGGATGCCGCGCACGCGGGATGCCACGACCGCGAGAAATCCTGGTCGCGGGAACTGACGGAAATCCGCCCGCCGCCCGAACAGCGGCCAAAATCCTGGCCGCTGGGTTCTTGCGTGGTACACAAGACGAGTTCAGCAGATTTCTCCCTAACGCCGCAGGGGGCTCGACGAAGCCCGGCTGCTGCGTCGCTCGACTTTGCTGTTGGATGGGCCACAATGTCGTGGTGGACGCGAGCCTCAATTCGTACTAGCGATTGATAAATGTCTGCTACTCGTAGACGCCCGTAAGAATTCCTAGTGTCTGCCGGGAGATAGCGAGATGAAATTGGTGATGCTGCGGATATCGAGTGTCGTCTATGCACTATTGACATTGGCGAACGCGCAGGCGCGAGGCGGCGATTCCGCAGGAAGCCATCGGCTTCGTCGTCGATAACCTGGCTGACGCGAACCGCAGCTTCGGCGACATGGCGAAGCTCGTGCCAACACCGGTCCCAGACCTGCTCAGCCTGGCCAACGCGGCTTCCGGCTTGCAAAAGGGAATTGAGGAGCGAGGGGACTTGGCGATCGTGCTGACGGGCGTTGATCCGACGCCTAAGGTCTTGACTCTCGTGCCGGGGGCTAATTTCCTCGATTTCTTTGCTGCCTTGAACGTGAATGAGCCAGCGACCCATATTGTTGAAGTCCAATTGGGCGGTGATTCGAAGTTCGTGGGACGTAAGGGTGACTATGCCGCGCTCTCAACGGCGACAGATCGGGGCGCGTTGGAACAGCTTTTCGGTTCCGACACCGGCCTCGCGAGCGATACGTCGCTGGCCGCATGGGTCGGTGCCAACAAAGCGTTGTCGCGACCGTGCGCGGAATCAATCAGCTGATTCCTAAACTCACGAGCGGGATTCGCATGCCCAGGCACAAGTTCGTCAGCTCCCCCGCGGCCTAAGGACAGACCGGAGCGGAGGCGCTCAACATGTACGTAGATTTATTTACTGCGGCCGAACCTGAAATTGTGCAGTTCGGCGCCAAAGACGCCGCGCACGAGTTACGCCGGCTTAGTGCCTTTCGGGATGTCCTTAAGCCGGACCACGTCCCAGGCCAGGCCGATCTTTTCCATCAGCCAAATGAGGTAGTAGGTCGTGTCGATCTCATACCACTTGTGGCCCTGGCTGGCGACACGCTGATAGGCGTGATGGTTGTTGTGCCAACCCTCGCCGAACGCCAGGAGGCCGACCCACCAGAGATTGCGACTGTCGTCGCTGGTTTCGTAGCGGCGATATCCCCAGAGGTGCGTCGCTGAATTGACAAACCAGGTAACGTGCAGCACGTAGACCATCCTCACGCCCAGGCCCCAGAACACCAGCGACCAACCCCACCAGGCGCTTCCCATGCCGAGCGCAGTGCCAAAATAGCCGACGAGGAATAGGATCACGCCGAGCAACATGTGCGACGGCAGGAATAAGTGATGCATCACAACCATCATCTTGTCTTTGAGAATATCGGGAGCATATTTCTCGGCAATGTCGCGGTGCCAGCGTTGGCCAAAGTTGGGCATGAACCAGAGCATGTGGCTCCACCATTTGCCGTCGCGCGGCGAATGGGGGTCACCCTCCTTGTCGCTATGGGCATGGTGCTTGCGATGATTGGCGACCCAAGTCAGCGCCGAACCCTCACCCGACAACCCGCCCAGGAAGGCGAGCAACCAGCGGACGGGACGATAGGTCTGAAAGCTGCCGTGCGTCAGACAGCGATGGTAACCCATGCACACTCCCACCGAGCCGGTGAGCAGGATCAGCGTTGCGCAAACGATCAGGCCATGCCAGCTGAAATAGAAGGGCGCTCCGATCGCAAACAAGTGGACCAGGACGATCCACACAACGACCGGCCAATCGATTCCCTTGGCCCAGAGTTCCCGAGTGTTCGCCTTGGGCATGGGGACGGCGACCGACGTGGGATCGGCCGGGTGTCGCGAGTGTTGCTTGGTTTGCGCCGACATCCTTTTGTGGGTGGGCAAATCCGCCAACCCGACTCCTGACGGCGAATTCTTCATCGACTGTTGACGTTTGCTCATCTCTTTCGCCCTGCCCAAATTCGGAATGGTTAATTGTTAAGTGGTGATCCGCAGTACTGGCGATCAGACATTGCTGCCATGAATGTCCCAGCCCGGGCCGCAGCAGTTGAGACATTGTCTCAATTCGTCACACACCATCTTATGTTTTATCGGCTTGCCTTGCTAGCCCAGTCGTTACTAGCCGATCCTGTATGGATATTCGCCATGTCGCTCCACAGAATTGCAGCATTCCGGATAAACGGTCGGATTTCATTCAAAATCTCTATGCTTTGACGCGAAACGAACTGTTCAAGGGTCGTTCGGTGATTCCCTTGGCGGCATTGGTGATGTCAGCCATGTCAAAACTTGGATTGGCGCATCGCCGAGCGACACCTCAACCGCTCCGACCTTGCCGGTCGTAAACACTCGTGCTCCCGCTCGAGCATAGGTTCGCTCGACATCGGCCGGAACATGCGAATCGCCGCTGAACACGACCCATTCCGGCGTGCACCAGGCGGCAAAGCCCGGAGGGTCGCTCCGACGGCTGCCATGATGCGGGGCCATCAAGACATCACAATCGTACGGCTCCTCAGCCATCAAGTCATCCAGGCCTGGCGATTCGAGGTCGCCCGGCAGGAGCATTTTTTTGCCGCAATACTCGACACCCAACGTGACGCTGTTCGCATTGTCGGTGCCGATGATGCCGCGCGCGGGCGGATGGAGCACACTGATCACGACCTCGCGCCCGACTTTCAACCGGTCGCCAGACCAAACTTCGTGAATCGGTACTCCGGCCGTATCAATGGCCTGATGCAACACGGCTGGTCCGTCCGGCGGTTGCTCGGGATCGTACGAATCAAACATCACGGTCGAGACGTAGACCGCACCGACGTGAAAGCGGTCGAGCAGGCCCGGAATTGCGTTGTAGTGGTCGGTGTCGGCGTGGGAGAGCACGATGCCGTCAATGCGCGTGATCCCGCGATCCCAGAGGAATCCGGCGATCGTCTGGACACCGAATTCCGGCGAACTGGAAGTTCCGGCATCGTACAAGATCGTTTCCCCGTCCGGGATTTGGAGCACCGCGCAGGTGCCATGACCGACCGCGACGAACGAGCAGCGAAGCGTGTCATCGCGCAGGCAAGCGCGTGCGACCGGCGGCGTCACGCCGACGAGGATCCATGTGCAGGTCAGCGCGACCTGCCAGCGCCAGGGAAACTGCATTCGTCCCCAAACCAGCAGCGCCGCCAGCCCGAGATAGAAGCCGAGCACCCACCACCAGGCGGGTCCGGGCGTCCAGAAATGACCCGCTCGGATCGTGGCCGCCCAATTTACGAGACGTTCGAGCGCGGCGAGCGACACGTCGCAAAGCATCGCAACAGGTGCCACTAGCGACGGAATCAGCCAACCGCACAGTAGCAGGCCCGCCCCAGATAGCATCACCGCCCAAGCGAGCGGCCAGACAAGCGGACTGAGCACGAGAGCGACCCAGGCGACGATATGAAACTGATACATCACCAGCGGCAGCGCCGCGAACCACACCACGCAGCTCATCACCAAAAGTTCAAAGTTCCGGCGGCCGATTGTGATGGGCCAGCGGACATACGAAGGACGTGATGCGGCAATCAATTGATCGAGAGGATCTGTGTGTTGGCGCTGTCGCTCTTGCCAGCGAGCGCCGACGCAGATGATGGCCGCTACGCAAAGAAAGCCTAATTGCGGGCCAACGAGAAACAGATCGCACGGGTTGAAGGCGAGCACCACGAGCGCCGCAGCAGCCAACGAATTGAAGGAGAAAGCGCGTCGGCCGGACCAAGCCGCCACCGCAGTAAGCAGGATCAACAGACCTGCGCGAACGGCCGGCGGCCTTGCGCCGGTCAGCAGAACATACGCCACGATCGCCGTGATGAGCACAGCTAACGCAGCGCGCCGCGACAGCCAACCTGTCCGCAACGCCCCGTAGAGCGCCGCCGCAAGGATGCCGACGTTGAGACCCGACACGACCAGCAAGTGAATCGTTCCCGTCAGGAAAAATGGCATCGTTTCTTCGCTGGGAAGAGCTTCACGCACCCCGAGCAACATGGCAGCGGCGAGACTAGCGCGATTTGCGGGAAGGTTTTTGTTCAGAATCAAAATGCCGGCGTTGCGAACGGCATCCAATACGCGGCGGACGCATAACTGCGGTGATTGCAGCACCGTCACGGCACTTGGCGAGTCGGTCCGCAAAGTGGCCAAGCGACGATCGGCGCGTGCACTCCCGGCGAAGTCGTATTCGCCGGGGTTCATTGGAAATGGAGGTCGCTCGAGCTGCCCGAAGATCTGGATCTTGTCGCCGGCGTGGATTCCCAACAGCTGGCCATCAACGAGCAATTCACAGCGGCCAGCAGCCGGCAGCCAGGCCTTACCGTCGCGAATGCCGCTGGGCTCGATCTCAATACGAGTGCGCTCGTGGCCGGGTATCGCGCGGAGCGGCGTGGGCTGCGGTGATGGCAGATGCTCGGGACCGTGAAGGACGGTGGCCATGATGCAGGCTGGTTCAGCATCAAGCGGGGCAAAGCGGCCGATGTCGTCCTGCGGAAATACGAACCAGCAGAGATCGTGCCAGACTGCGCCAGACATCGCCACAGCAACCAACAGCAGGCAAGAAGCCACGGTCGGCCACGGGCGACGCGAGGTAAACCACCATGCAGCACAGAGGCACGCGGCCGCGAGCCACCAAATGAGTAGCCCCGGCGAAATCGCAGTGGTATGCGATCCCGCGAACCATTGGTCGGCCCCGCAGTAACGATCAAGTACGATTCCGGCCGCAAACGCCGCCACTACGAACACCAGTGGCTGATAACGCAAGGCGCTCGTCTTATCATCTGAAACCTGATCGACTCCAATCAGCGTAGTTGCGGCCCCGGATCGCATGCCGAGGATTATACCCCGTCCCACGGAATCGCAAGCAGCTCCACTCAAACCGGCGGCCCGCCCGCTGCGTAGTCGGAAGCAGCGGCCAGGGATCGGCGGTCCGCGTGCGGTGCAAGCTGTCGTTGGGCGCGGGTCATTGGGCTGCTATACTCCGCTGCTGCAAATATGGCCTCGCGGCTGCGTTCCCTCCTGCCGGGCCCTTTCTCACCGATTTTGACGGAGCATTTCTATGTACAGGCGTGCCGTTTCCGTGTTTATCGAACTGGGGCTATGGCTACTCGTGATGTCGCTCTTCCTCCACGGCTGTAGCGCGCCGGCGGCGAACAATTCGGCCGACTCCAATGTGACGCCGACTGCGGGCGAGAAGCCGAAGGCCGCGCAATCCGGCAAAATGGCCGACATCCCGTTAATCCCGCGCGACACGCTGTTCGGCAATCCGCAAAAGGCGCAGGCCCGGCTAAGCCCGGACGGCAAATGGCTGAGTCTCTTGAAGCCGGTGAACGGGGTGCTCAATGTGTGGGTCGCGCCGGTCGACGACCTCTCGAAAGCCGAAGCGGTGACGCACGAGACCAAGCGGCCGATCAACGCCCACGAATGGGCCTACGATTCGCGACACATCCTGTTTGAGAACGACACCAACGGCAATGAAAACTTCCACATCTTCGCCACGGACGTGGTGACCCACGAGACGAAAGACCTCACTCCGATCGAAGGCGTGCAAGCCAACATCGAAGGGATCAGCGAGAAGTTTCCGCACGAGATTCTGGTCGGGCTCAACGACCGCAACCCGGAGCTGCACGACATTTGGCGCGTCAACATCGATACGGGCGAAAAGCAGCTCCTGCAATTGAACCCCGGCATGGATAGCTTTGTCACCGACGATGATTTCAAAGTCCGCATGGGGTCGAAGTACACGCCCGACGGCGGCCAAGTCTGGCAACTGCCGGAAGGCGAAGGGGACAAGCAAACCTGGAAAGATTTCCAAGTCTTCGGGCCGCAGGACGTAATGACCAGCAATCCGGCCGGCTTCGACAAGACCGGCCGCATCTTCTATTACGAAGACAGCCGCAATCGCAATACGTCGGCGCTGTTTGCGATGAATCTCGACACGAAAGAAGTCAAGCTCGTGGCCGAAGATCCGCGCTGCGACGTCGGGGGCGTAATGGCTCAGCCGAAAGAGAAGAACATCCAGGCCGTCTCGTTCACCTACACACGAACGGAATGGAAGATTCTTGACCCGGCAATTGCCGAGGACTTCAAGTATCTCAAAGGTCTGGAGGACGGCGAGATAATCGTCACGAGCCGCACCCAGGACGACAAGCAGTGGACCGTCGCCTTCATGCTCGACAATGGACCGGTGAAGTTTTATCGCTACGTCCGTTCGCCGGAGCGCAAGGCGATCCACCTCTTCGACAATCGCGACGACCTCAAAGACTATCCGCTCGTGAAGATGCACCCCGAGGTGATCAAAAGCCGCGACGGGCTGGATTTGGTTTGCTATTTGTCATTGCCGCCGGGCAGCGATCCGGACGGCGACGGCGTGCCGACGAATCCGGTCCCATTGGTGCTCGACGTGCACGGTGGCCCCTGGACGGTTCGCGACACCTGGGGACTCGAACCGGAGCATCAGTGGCTGGCCAACCGCGGTTATGCCGTACTGGCAGTCAACTATCGCTGCTCGAGTGGTTTCGGCAAGGACTTCGTCAACGCCTCGAAAGGCGAGTGGGCAGGTAAAATGCACGACGATCTGATCGACGGCGTGCGCTGGGCGATCGACCAGAAGATCGCCATTCCGGACAAGGTCGCAATCATGGGGGGCAGCTATGGCGGCTACGCCACGCTGGTCGGCATGACCTTCACGCCAGATGTGTTTGCCTGCGGCGTGGATATTTGCGGCCCATCGAGTCTGGTCACGATGGTTCAAAACGAACCGCCGTATTGGACGCCCTTTAAGCCGGTGCAAAAGTATTTGATGGGCGACGCCGACACGGAAGACGGCCGGGCCGATCTCCTGAAGCGGTCGCCGCTCACGAAGGTGGATCAGATCAAAAGGCCACTCTTGATCGGGCAAGGCGCGAATGATCCGCGTGTCACGCGGGTCGAGGCGGATCAGATCGTCGCGGCCATGACGCAACACCAGATTCCGGTCACATATGTCTTGTTCCCGGACGAAGGCCACGGCTTTGCGCGGCGCGAGAACGACAAAGCTTTCAATGCCGTGACCGAGGCGTTCCTGGCCCAGCAATTGGGTGGCCGTTTCGAGCCGGTTGGACACGATTTCGACGGTTCGACGATCACTGTGCCCACGGGCGCCGACCAGGTGCCCGGGCTTGTCGATGCTCTGGCAAGCATGAAGCATGGCAACGAGCAGGCGGAAAAGGCGACGGCGGGCGCGGTCCCAGCGACCAAATAGATTTTTGGCTTGCGTTTCTCGTCGATCGTGCTCAGAATAACGGGTATGAGTCGCACATTTACGTATTACTTCTGGTTTACGTTTACCCGCCTGAGTCGCGGGTCCGGAGGTTGTACGTAGCGTCTCATTTTAACTACGAACAAACCGGCCGCCCCCGAGGCTCAGGCAACTGGCTCTCGGGGGGTTTTTGTTGGTACGTGTATTTTCCCGCAAGCCTAACCTTCAAGCCCCGGAGTTTTCCATGATCGTCGTCATGCGGCGTGACGCCAAAGAGCAGGACATCGAGCACATGATCAAGCAAGTGGAATCGCTCGGTCTCAAGCCGACGGTCCTCCGTGGCACGGAGCGAACCGTGATCGCGGCGATCGGCGACGAACGGGCGGCCGCCCGAGTTGGAGCACTCGAGAGCGGGCCGGGAGTAGATGAAGTGCTGCCGGTGCTCGCGCCGTACAAGATTGCCAGCTTGGAGACAAAGTCGGAACCAACTGTGGTGCGAACTGGCAGTCTGACTGTTGGTGGCGGCACTCTTGGTGTGATTGCTGGGCCGTGCGGCGTGGAAAGCGAAGAGCAGATCCTCGCCTCGGCCCGTGCGATTAAGAAAGCAGGAGCGACGGCACTTCGCGGCGGGGCGTTTAAGCCGCGCACAAGTCCCTACAGTTTTCAAGGCATGAAAGAGGCGGGACTGAAGTTGCTCGCCAAGGCCCGCGCGGAAACTGGCTTGGCCGTCGTCACAGAAGTTGTCGCCAGCGAGGACGTGGAGCTTGTGGCGGAGTTTGCCGACGTGCTGCAGGTCGGCGCGCGCAATATGCAAAACTATCGCCTGCTGGAAGCGGTCGGCAAATCGCAGCGACCCGTGCTCTTAAAACGCGGCCCCAGCGCAACCATCGACGAATTCCTGCTCGCGGCCGAATACATTCTCGACGCCGGCAACCAG
>DASYDU010000035.1:0-13591 GCA_036499445.1 Lacipirellulaceae bacterium | reverse complement strand
AGGCACGAGACAAGGATTCCAAGCAGCCGGACGTGGTTGCCAACTTGGCCCGCGCCGAAATCCGCAGTGGACATACGGTTGACCAGGAGCGATGCGTCTTGGAGGATGTTGTCGCTACGAACCCGAGATGCGAATGGCGCGATTGGGCGTCCGATCTGATGGGTATCCATCCGCTGAACGGCATACCGATTGATACCCATATCCTCCCAGAGCCACTTCCATTGCCCTCACCGACCGAACAGATGGAACCGGGTACTGGTGGAGATTACCGTGAAGAACTGCCCTTCCCAAGTACTCCAAATACTGCAGCCCCATCGGAATTCAAATTGGACGGTCTGACGCCCAAGCTCACTCCTGCAACTCGATTACTCCCATCAGTACCCTCCGAATCGTCATCGAAAGATCAGGCCAAGAGTTAACAAGCCATTGCAAATCCGCGTCAAACGATGCCAACAACTGCCATTTGAAGCACGCAGAATGCAGCGCATATGCAGCGCGGCACATTTGGCAACCTTCGCAATCACAACGTACACTAGACGTTGAGTCGAAATCGGACGCGGGTTCGATTCCCGCCGCCTCCACTCGTAATCGAGACTATCATTGTCCATTTGTGGCCCACTCTGTCCCTTTAGAAACGGGATGGAGTAGGCCTTCTTCATGCGCGGGGCAGGGGACGGACGGGGACACGTGGGGACGGTCGAAGACCCAAATCGAATACGTCTCGGAATACGTCGGCGCGGCTGTTTGAGTTTTCTGGCTACGACCTTCGCGATCATGATCGGTCTGTGTCGTAGGCTGGTAACGATCTGTCACGGACGTCGCATTCATCAGTCACGCCTTGGACTTTCACGTTTTAGTCAGAACGTGATGATGACAAAACACCTCATTCGCTGTTACCCACGGAAAAGTCGTGAAACCAATCGGTAAAGATTGACTATCGGCAACTCTTCGCCGGCGAGATTCGGCGCGGGTTATCCGCCTCAGTTGTGCCGAATAAACTATGTTTTGAGTAACCGGCTTTCTTACGGTGGCGACCTAGTCATACAGGCACGCACGTTGCGGCCGCACTTGATAAAGCACGTACTCAGGTGTGGTCATCAATTTCCGCGCCAACAAGTTCAAGTCCCCCATGAAATACTCCGCGCCCCTTGATGGCCTTCGAGCCGTTGCGATCCTGGCAGTGCTGGCGTTTCATGCGCTACCGGGTACGCTTCAGGGCGGCTTCACAGGCGTCGACGTGTTTTTCGTCCTGTCGGGCTATCTCATCGCATCCGTCATCTTGCATGACATTCGGGACGGCAGATTCTCATTGCGAGAATTCTATCTCCGGCGAATACAGCGGTTGCTTCCAAACGCCGTTCTGATGATTCTCGTTACCGTGACGCTGTCATACTTTGCCCTTCTCCCTTTGGCCACGGTGAAGGTCGCGGAACACGGTGTTTGGTCCTTGTTGAATCTATCGAACCTCTATATATGGCGAAACGTCGGAGGGTACTGGGGGGACTCTGCTGCCTCAGTGCCCTTGCTTCATACTTGGTCGCTCGCGATCGAAGAGCAGTTCTATGTCTTGTTCCCGATAACACTTTGGGTGCTATCGCGTCGCCCGCGACTATGCTCGATTATGAGTTTTCTTGCACTGGGGGGCTTCGCCCTCGGCGCTTACTTAACACGTTCTCATCCGATTGCGGCGTTTTATCTCCTCCCGACACGCGCTTGGGAATTGCTGTCCGGTGCCGCACTCGGCGCTTATCGGGTGCCTGCTGTGGCCGACCGCGCGCTACGCATATGTAAATCGGCTCGCATCACGGCATTTGCCGGATGGGGCGGTCTTGCACTGGTCGTCGCCGGATTCTTCTTGATTAATGAGGGGAGCAACTTTCCCGGCATAGTCGCACTCGTTCCAACGATTGGTACGCTCGCCGTACTGATCTCAATCGCCGATGGCGGCCCCGGCCCGGCCCGGTTCCTCTCTCGGCCGACAATGGTCCTGATCGGCAAGCTTTCGTATTCGATCTACCTTTGGCACTGGCCGTTAATTGTGCTTGGAAAGAGCTATGCCAACCTTATGGGATGGTCAACTCAGGCGGGCGCACTTATCGGGGCGCTTATCGGGATCGCACTCGCGGCAGTTGCGTACCAGTTTATCGAGCAGCCGCTTCGCCTCCGAGGTCCCGGCCGCCGTCAACGCCTCATAACGATTGCCGTCGGATTCTCCGCGTGCGCGACCGCTTGCGTGCTGATGTCGATGTCTCACCCGATCGCCGATCCTTCAGGTTATTTTGATCGGCCAGTTTTCTCCGGACAGCAATACAACGTCCGCGAAGTCAGCGCTGTCGACGAGGCAATGTCCGCGACAAAGTTTGCTGATGTGGTGCTTCCGTCGGCCGAATCCCATCCGCACGATGTGTGGAATAGCGGTGGGATTGTTCATCACTGGGGATCAGTGAATCCCCGGGTAGTCGTGATCGGGAGCTCGCACGCACTTATGTACGCGAAACTGATCGACGACATTTGCCAGCGTCTGGGAATCTCCGTGGCGTTCCTGTCTGCCGATGGGGTTTCTGTGTTTTTCACTGATGGAGACGACAAACGCCCATCGGCCGTGGCCTTTACCACCGAGTTCAATGCCGCGCGGAAGAAATGGATTAGCCAGTGGAAGCCGGACGCGGTGCTGATGATTGATCGCTGGGACAATTACGATAGCGCTCCCCAGGAATTCAGTCGAATGCTTCGCGAATTGGTTGGGGAGCTTTCGTCACATGCTCGTCACGTAATTTGTTTTAGCCAAGTGCCGGTCCTGCCAGTCGGAGAAACGATCAATCTCCGCGAGTATGTGGTTTGGAAAATGAGGAGTAACGGGTCAATTCCCAGGATAACAGAGGACATCAAAGAGCCGTTTCGTCGATCAGCGCTGGCAATAATCGATGCCGTCGCGCGCGATTTCCCCAAGCTACAATTGCTGCGGGTCGATCAGCCGTTCTACGCGGATGATGGCACCGTGCGTTATGCTTCCGGGCGGACGTTTTTCTACGCCGACGACAACCATTTAAGTGATGCCGGCGCTGAGCAACTCCGCGAGGTTTGTACTAGGGCGATTGCGGCGGCGTGTGACGTTCCAATCGGTATTTCATTAGCCGATCACGCTTCGAATTAAGTGCTAAGGCAACTCAGAGCATCGATCGCCCTGCAGCTTTCAGTCTTCGCCTCGTAACAATCAAACTATTTACTGGTACCAGCATGTTCAAAAAGGGTTGGCGAATCTCCATTGTCAGCAAACTTGATCGGCATTTCGTACAGAAGAGCGGGACAAAAAAACCTGGTACAGATTGCACGGTGTCGCTTAGGAAGTGGTTCGGCGAGCAACGCATCCTTGTACGCATCTACGCGGACAATGTCTCGCGCGGGCCAAATCAATCAGTCGCAGTCGTCGCATTCATCAACAGCCTGCTCCAATCGGGATGGACGCCAGATCAATTCCAGGGCGAGCCGGGAGAACTAGTTGTGCCCGTGCGATTCAAGATTCCAGCAAACAGCGGTTGTGCGAAGCCGTGGTGGAGTCGTTTGGTCGTGGGGCAAATCGCCGTCGGTTTAAACGCAGCACCTGCCAGGATCAATGAAGGCGCCGCCTAGCCACACCCAGGATGGCGACTGACACGCCATCTTCGTTTGGATGTTAGGGATAGCTCGGGACTGGCGGGGACAGCCGAAAATCCAGTTTGCATACTTGGAGCGGCTGTTCGAATGCTCTGGCTACGGCCTGCGCAATCATGCCCACTAGCCAACGACTTTCAGCGGCAGCCTCGGCATCAGCACGGCCTCGACGAAATCGGCAATCGCGGCTTGCGGGACTTTGGTGTACCACGCCAACAGTGCCTCGTTCGACAATCGAACGGCCGCCATTACAACGCGGCTGCTCTTGCCGGACACTATCGCCTTAGTGAACCTGTAACACCTGAAACTGTGGAAGTCGATCTCCGCGCCGCCCCGCTCATGCGTGATTTCCGCCGCTGCGAGATCACGACGCAGCATGTCGCCAACCTTGTAGAATCAAGACGCCGAGCATCCCCAGAGTTGCCTGTCATCTTCCTGCGTCTCTTTTCCGCATGGCCGGAAAGAATTCTTGTATCGCTTGTCGATTTGCGTATCTGCCAATCGACGACAAGGGTAAAGTCGCATGGCTTCCCTAATTACCTAAATTCTAAGGAGAAAAGGCAATGTCCAATTCTACAGGCACGGTTCGGTTGCACCGGGTTCTTACGGCGCCGACCGAGCGCGTATATCGGGCGTTGTTAGACCTGGGGGCGATGGTGAAATGGCTGCCGCCGCGTGGGTTTACGGGCAAGGTCCACAGCATGGATGCGCGGGTAGGCGGCGGCTACAAGATGTCGTTCACCAATTTCAGCTCCGGCAACAGCCATTCCTTCGGTGGCACTTACAATGAGCTCGTGCCGGGTGAGAAACTGCGATACACGGACAAGTTCGATGATCCAAACATGCCGGGTGAGATGAACGTCACCGTTACATTACGAAAGGTCATGTGTGGAACGGAACTCTCAATCGTGCAAGAGGGAATCCCGGTGGCGATTCCAGTCGAGATGTGCTACCTCGGTTGGCAGGAGTCGTTGAATCAACTGGCGGCGGTCGTCGAGCCGGAGATGCCGGGATGACACCGCAGCTGGACGCGAGAATTGGAACGTTGTTGGATTGGCAGATGACATTCCTCATCGGCACAAGTGGGTATAGTCACCCGGAGTGGAAAGGAAGTTTCTATCCGGAGAAGATTTCTCAGAAGAGAATGCTCGCGTACTATGCCGAGCGATTCTCCACCGTCGAAGTGAACTACACATTTCGCCGGATTCCCAGCGAGAAAACTGTGCTCACGTGGGCGGAGCAAGTTCCGACGTCGTTTCGGTTTGTGTTGAAAGCCTGGCAAACCATCACGCACGTCAAACGGCTGCAGAACGCCGAGAATGAGGCCGACGACTAGTTATAGAGGCGGAATTCTTGTGCAGTGGTTCCGAGCACCCACTTCTTCGCGGCCAGACCTCTTCGCGTCACCACCTGTTCTATCAGGGTTTGGCACCGTGGGTCTTTTCTTGTGCTTGTGCCGTTTCGTGCCACGTGTTTTCCCGGGTTGCCGATCTGGACTGCCCATTTGCTGACCAGTTCGCCGACTAGTTTCGTTGCTCGGGGTCAATGGTGCCAGCATTGGCGCCCCTATCTTAGCGCTTTCTTGACGCCATCGATATGAGTCTTAACGCCATTTTGACGCGCATCCGTGTAGTATTGCGCACAGAGGGACCAAGACATTCTTCGCGCCATTCGAAAGTGAGGGATAGCAACATGACTGACGCATTGGTCGCAGTGCTTTCGGCCGTTCTTGCCGTAGCGACCTGGGGACTCTTGGCGCTTTCGGACTGGTTGCTCGGAGGTGGTAAATGACCGGAACTGAAGTGGTGGGATTGCTGGTGAGCGCGGGTCTCCTGGTGTACTTGCTCATTGCCTTGCTCAAACCGGAGTGGTTCGCATGACGACCAATGATTGGTTTCAACTGGCATTGTATTTTGGCCTGTTGGTCGCGCTGACCAAGCCGCTTGGCGCCTACATGGCCCGCGTTTACGAGGGACAGCATTGCGGACTCGATCGTCCGCTCGGCTGGCTTGAACGCTTGGCCTATCGCGTGTCGCTCGTCGATCCGCGGCGTGAGATGTCTTGGCGCGAGTACGCGGTCGCCGTGCTGCTGTTCAATGGCCTAGGAGTGGTTGTCGTTTATGCGATTTTGCGACTGCAAGATGTGCTGCCGCTCAATCCGCAACATTTCGCGGCCAACAGTCCGGACTCTTCGTTCAACACAGCGACAAGCTTCGCGACGAATACGAATTGGCAGGGCTACGGCGGCGAGTCGACGATGAGCTACTTTTCGCAAATGACGGCGCTCGGCGTGCAGAACTTTATTTCCGCCGCGTCCGGCATGGCGGTGCTCGTGGCGCTGATTCGAGGTCTGGCTCGCCGCACATCGGCTACCATCGGCAACTTCTGGTTCGACTTGGTTCGCAGCACACTTTACATCTTTCTGCCGCTTTCGCTGGTCTTGTCCCTCGTCTTGGTGTCGCAGGGGGTCGTCCAGAATTTCAAACCGTACGATACGGCCGCGCTGGTCCAACCGACGACGGGAGCGGACGGCAAACCGGTGACCGAGGTCACAATCCCGATGGGCCCGGCCGCGTCGCAAGTCGCCATCAAGCAACTGGGCACAAATGGCGGCGGATTCTTCAACGTTAACTCGGCTCACCCCTACGAGAATCCGACGCCGCTGGCAAACATCCTCGAAATGTTGTCGATCCTGCTGATTGCTTCCGGCCTTTGCTACACGTTTGGCGTGATGGTCGGCGACACGCGACAAGGCTGGGCAGTGCTCGCCGCCATGTTGCTGATCTTAGTTCCGCTCACGATCGGCTCCGTTGCCGCCGAGCAAGCTGGCGTGCCCGCCTATGACGCGATGGGCGTCGATCAATTGGCATCCGCCTCGCAGCCCGGCGGCAATATGGAAGGCAAGGAAACACGATTTGGAATCATCAATTCGGGGATTTGGGCGTGTACCACAACGGCGGCCTCGAACGGCAGCGTGAATTCAATGCACGATTCGTTCACGCCGATCGGCGGCATGATTTCGATGTGGCTGATTCAGCTCGGAGAAGTGATTTTCGGCGGCGTCGGCAGCGGACTCTACGGCATATTGATGTTTGCCATCGTCGCCGTATTCATCGCCGGCCTGATGGTCGGACGCACGCCCGAATATCTGGGCAAAAAGATCGAAGCGTACGAAATGAAGATGGCTTCGTTAGTGATTCTAATTCCGCCGTTGGTGGTCCTGGTAGGTACGGCCATCGCTGTGGCGGGGCACGGCTTGCATTTTGCCGACCCGACGAGCGGCGAGATCAAGAGCCCGCTCAACAATCCCGGCGCGCACGGTTTTTCGGAAGTGCTCTACGCCTTCTCCTCGGCGGGCAATAACAACGGAAGCGCCTTTGCCGGTCTCAACGCCAATATCCCGTTCTACAACGTCGCTCTGGGAATCGCCATGCTCATAGCGCGTTACTGGTTGATGATTCCGACGCTGGCGATTGCCGGCTCGTTGGCGCAAAAGAAATACACACCGCCGGGCGCCGGCACGCTCCCGACCCACCGGCCGCTGTTTGTCGTAATGTTGATTGGCACCGTGCTCCTGGTGGGCGCGCTCACGTTCGTGCCCGCGCTCGCTCTGGGCCCCGTCGTCGAGCATTTGCAGATGATTGCCAAGTAATACATGGAACCGACGGGGGCGCGCTGACACCGAGTAGGATGCTTGATCGCCTCGACTTCAGCCACCCTTCCGAACCAATAACTCAAGATTCGAAATATGTACGCCACCGCCAACGCCCGACCGCTGTTTGACCCGCCCATTGTCCGCCGCGCGCTGGTCGACGCATTTCGCAAGCTCACTCCCCGCCGCCAAGTGCGCAACCCGGTGATGTTCACCGTGTTCATCGGCAGTATCTTGACCACGGGCCTCGCGATCCAAGCGATGTCGAGTACTGGTCAGGAATCGGTCGCCTTTATCGCCGGCATCTCGGCTTGGCTTTGGTTCACTGTGCTGTTCGCCAACTTCGCCGAGGCAATGGCTGAAGGACGGGGCAAGGCCCAGGCCGACGCGCTGCGGGCTACGCGCCGCGACGTCCATGCCAAGCTGCTCGATGAGCCGCGCTACGGCGCCAGTTTCAAAGCCACGTCGGCCGCTCTTTTGCGCAAGGACAATATCGTGCTGGTCGAAGCCGGCGATTTGGTTCCGGGCGACGGCGAAGTCGTCGAAGGAGTGGCCTCGGTCGACGAAAGCGCCATTACGGGCGAAAGCGCCCCGGTAATTCGCGAAAGCGGCGGCGATCGTAGCAGCGTCACCGGCGGCACACGCGTGCTGTCCGATTGGCTTGTGATCCGCATTACCGCGAATCCGGGCGAAACGTTTCTCGATCGCATGATCTCTCTGGTCGAAGGGGCCAAACGGCAAAAGACACCCAACGAGATCGCTCTCGATATTCTGCTTGCCGCGATGACGATTATTTTCTTGTTCGTTTGTGCAACGTTGTTGCCATTCTCAAAATACAGCGTGGCGGCGGCAGGGCAGGGTGCCCCGATCACGGTCACCGTGCTCGTCGCGCTCCTGGTTTGTCTGATTCCGACGACGATTGGCGGGCTGCTCTCGGCGATCGGCATCGCGGGCATGGATCGCATGATCCAGGCGAACGTGATCGCCACCTCCGGCCGCGCGGTCGAGGCCGCCGGCGACGTCGACGTGCTGTTGCTCGACAAGACGGGTACCATCACGATGGGCAATCGGCAGGCGGTGGAATTCGTTCCTGCCCCGGGCGTTAACCTTCCGGAGCTCGCCGACGCGGCACAGTTGGCCTCCCTCGCCGACGAAACACCCGAGGGCCGCAGCATCGTCGTCTTGGCGAAGGAGAACTACGGGCTGCGTGGTCGGAACATTCACGAACTGGGTGCCACCTTTATTCCGTTCACCGCGCAAACACGTCTTAGTGGCGTCGATTTCGATGGCCGCCAAATCCGCAAGGGCGCCACCGACGCTATCGACGAATTTGTCTGCAGCCACGGCGGAAGCATGGCGTCTGAGGTGAGGCGAGCCGTTGAGGAGGTTGCTAAGCGTGGCGGCACGCCGCTCGTAGTCGCCGAGAAGGAGCGCGCGCTGGGCGTGATCTATCTCAAAGACATCGTCAAAGGTGGAATCAAGGAGCGATTCGCCGAGCTCCGCCGAATGGGCATTAAGACCGTGATGATCACGGGCGACAATCCACTCACGGCAACCGCCATCGCCGCCGAGGCCGGCGTCGACGATTTTTTGGCCCAAGCAACGCCCGAAGCCAAGCTCAAAATGATTCGCGAGCATCAGGCCGGCGGCCGGCTTGTAGCGATGACTGGCGATGGCACCAACGACGCCCCCGCGCTGGCCCAGGCTGATGTGGCCGTGGCGATGAACTCCGGCACACAGGCCGCCAAGGAAGCCGGCAACATGGTCGATTTGGATTCCAATCCAACCAAGCTCATCGAAATCGTAGAGATCGGAAAACAGCTACTGATTACCCGCGGCGCGCTAACCACGTTCAGTCTCGCCAACGACGTGGCCAAGTATTTTGCAATCATTCCGGCCGCTTTTGCCAGCACGTATCCCGTGCTAGACCGGCTGAACATTATGCATCTGGCGACGCCGTCCAGCGCTATCCTGTCAGCGGTGATCTTCAACGCGCTGATCATCGTGATGTTAATTCCGCTGGCGCTGCGCGGCGTCCGCTATCGAGCTGTCGGCGCGGCCAAGCTGCTGCGCGATAACCTGCTGGTGTACGGGTTGGGCGGCCTCGTCGTCCCGTTCGTCGGTATCAAACTGATTGACATGTTCTTGGTGGCCACGCATTTGGCTTAGGAAGGTTTCCATGTTTGCACAGTTGCGGTCGGTCGTGTTGATGTTTGTCTTGCTAACGGTGATCACGGGGGTTGCCTATCCGCTCTTGGTGACGGTCGTCGCTCAGATCGTGTTCCCTTACCAAGCAAATGGCAGCCTGATCATCCGCGATGGCAAGCTTGTCGGCTCCGAGCTGATCGGGCAAACGTTTGACGACCCAAAGTATTTTTGGGGCCGTCCCTCCGCGACCTCCGCCTTCCCCGATAACGCCTCGGCCTCTTCGGGCAGCAACCTTGGACCCACGAATCCTGCCCAATTCGACGCCGTTCGCTCTCGCATTGATGCCATTAAGAAAGTTCAGCCGGAAAGCACGGCGCCGATACCGATTGATTTGGTAACCGCTTCCGCCAGCGGGCTCGATCCGCAGGTCAGTCCGGCCGCGGCCGAGTACCAGGTCGCTCGGGTGGCCAACGCCCGCGGACTCTCATACGAGCAAGTCCGCAAGCTTGTCGCCCAGAACACGGACGACCGCACGTTTGGCCTGCTGGGCGAACCACGCGTCAACGTTTTGAAGCTCAATCTCGCCCTGGATGATCTGAGATCGACGCAGTGAGCGTACCAAATGCGGCACTGGCCACATGCTTCCCGCAGGCTGCACATCTTGCGCGGATCGCGACCGTGGCCAGTGCCATTTTATCACGCCGAATTCCTGGCCGGCACTCATCGGCAAAGAGGTAGAATAGTGGAGAGCTTACGCGGAAGATGTCCGAAAAAGGCCGGATTGAAATGAACGACCCGCGACCTAATCCCGATTTGCTCCTGGCCCGCATGCAAGCGGAGGAGTCGCAATCGCGCCGCGGCAAGTTGAAAATTTTCTTCGGCTACGCCGCCGGCGTTGGTAAGACTTTCGCCATGCTGCAGGCCGCCCAGCGCGAGCGGTCGGCCGGCGTGGAAGTCGTCGTTGGCTACGTCGAACCACACGGCCGACACGAGACCGAAGCTTTATTGCAGGGCCTGGAGACGATTCCGTGCCGCGAACTTCCGTATCGCGGCGTTTCGCTCCGTGAATTCGATTTGGACGCGGCCTTGGCGCGGCATCCGCAGCTGATCCTGGTCGATGAACTGGCCCACACCAACGTCGAGGGATCACGCCATGCCAAGCGCTGGAAAGACGTGGAAGAGCTACTCGATGCCGGGATCACCGTGTGGACCACGCTTAATGTCCAGCACATCGAGAGCCTCAACGACGTCATCGCCCAGATCACTGGCGTAATAGTCCGCGAAACGCTGCCGGACGCAATTCTTGAGCGTGCCGATGAAATCGAGCTGGTTGACGTTACTCCGGAAGAGCTCCTCGATCGACTCAAGGGCGGCAAAGTCTATCTGCCGACTCAGGCGGAGCGCGCTCTCGGCAATTTCTTTCACAAAGGCAATTTGGTCGCACTGCGCGAATTGTCGCTTCGCCAGACGGCCGATCGCCTGCAGCGGGACGTTGAGGCCGCCCGCCATGACCGCGCTGCCACCGGGCCCTGGGCCACGACCGAACGGCTGCTCGTTTGCGTCGGCCCCAGTCCCAGCAGCACCAAAATCATTCGAGCCACGAAGCGGCTGGCCCAGGCCTTGGGGGCCCAGTGGCTGGCCGTCGCCGTCGACACCGCGAAAGACGAACGCAAATCGACGATTCTGCGGCAGCGGGTGGCCCGCAATCTCGGACTTGCCGAGCAATTGGGAGCGGAAACCGCCACATTGATCGGCGCCAATGTCGCCGACGCCTTGCTCGATTTCGCCGGGGCCCGCAACGTTACCAAGATTGTTGTCGGCAAGACCGCACAGCCCTGGTGGCGGCGCTGGGTCGCTCCCACCGTGGTCGAACAACTGCTCGAGCGATGTGCCGACGTCGACATCTACGTAATCACCGGTGAGGGAACGGCACCACTGCCGAGTCCGCTTTCTCCTACTCGAGCTGAGATTAATTGGCGGAGCTACGCTCTCTCGGCCGGTGTCGTTGCCGTTTGCGCCGTGTTGGGTTGGGTCTGTCACAAGCTCGGCCTGGCCGAAGCCAACATCGTCATGATCTTTCTCGTGGGAGTGGCACTGGTGGCGACGCGCCTCGGCCGCGGACCATCTATCGCCGCCGCCGTACTAGGCGTGTTCGCCTTTGATTTCTTTTTCGTGCAGCCGTATTTAAACTTCTCCGTCAGCGACACTCAGTACTTCATCACCTTTGGTGTAATGCTGGGGATCGGCCTGTTAATCAGCGAGCTCACGGCCCGATTGCGCTCACAACTCACCGCGTCTCAGCACCAGGAGCGGCGGACTGCGCAGCTCTATCGAATGACCCGCCAATTGAGCGAGCTGGCCGGAACTGAATTTCTGGTCAACACGGCCGGTCGGCAATTGACGGATGTGTTCTCGGCAGAAGTCGTGGTTTACTTGCGTGAGCCGGACGGTTCGCTGCAACTTCGCTTTGGCGCCGATACATCCGTGGCGCGACAAAGTGTCAATGCGTCGGTTGCGCAATGGGTGGTGGACAATGAACGCTCGGCCGGACTCGGCACTGATACGCTTCCTAATGCCACCGCCTTCTTCGTTCCCATGGTCGGCTCGCAACACAATGTCGGCGTCCTCGGTGTTCGGCCGCGGGACCCAGAGCGCTTCCTTGATCCCGACGAGCGACGGCTGCTCGAGACTTGTGCCAGTCTGATTGCCCTCTCCATCGAGCGCGACCAATCGCTGCTCGAAGCCAATCAGGCGCAGGTGCAATTCGAGGCCGAGCAACTCCGCAATTCGCTCCTTAGCTCGGTTTCGCACGATTTGCGCACTCCCCTGGCGACCATTGCCGGCACCGCCTCCAGCCTGTACGAGACCGCGACCGCGCAGACGCGGCCACTGCTCAAGTCGCTCGCCGACGAATCGCAGAGATTGGCCCGGCTGGTCGACAACCTGCTGGACATGGCCCGATTGGATTCCGGCTCGCTGACCCTCACTCGTCAGTGGCAAGTCTTGGAAGAGCTGGTCGGCGTGGCGCTGGCCCATCTCCAGCAGGAAACCAATGGGCATCGTGTACACGTCGATATTCCAGCCGATTTGCCGCTCTTGTTTGTCGACGGCGATTTAATGTCGCAAGTCTTGATCAACCTGGTCGAGAATGCCGTCCGCTACACGCCTCCGACCGCCACGATTACAATTGCCGCGGCGTTCTCGCGCGGCCGCGTGACAATCAGGGTCGCGGACAACGGGCCGGGCCTGCCGCCGGGAAGCGAAGCAAAAGTCTTCGACAAGTTTTTCCGCGGTGCGGCCGCCACCGTCGATGGTCGCCGCGGCGTGGGCCTCGGGCTCGCGATCTGCCGAAGCATTATACTAGCTCACGGCGGCGAGATTCGCGCGGCCAATCGGTCCACCGGAGGCGCCGAGTTTACGATCGTCCTGCCCTGCACTACGCAGCCGCCTGCCGTCGCTTTGGCCGCTGCTCCTGAAACAACGACCGCGTAATTAATGGTTGCGCCCACCAAACCCCTGGTGCTCATCATTGAAGATGAAACGCCCATTCGGCAGTTTCTTACCAATTCGCTGACCGAAGCCGGCTACCGACTGGCGGACGCCGATACGGGCAAAAAGGGTCTGCTCCTGGCCGAGCAGAGTCCGCCCGACTTGATCATTCTGGACTTGGGACTGCCCGACATTGATGGTCAGGAGGTGCTCGAGCAGCTCCGTGCGTGGCTCGCGGCGCCGATTATCATTGTCTCCGCCCGCGACCAAGAAGCGCAAAAAGTTGCAGCTCTCGATCACGGGGCCGACGACTATCTCACCAAACCATTTAACACCGCCGAGCTGCTCGCCCGGATTCGCGTCGCCCTGCGCCACGCGGCCCACGGCGGCACCGACTCGCCCGTCTTCGAGCAGGGCCATTTGAAGGTCGACCTCGCGGCCCGCCTTGTTTTTGTGAAGGGCGCGGAGATCCATCTCACGCCGATCGAGTACAAGCTGCTCACCACGCTGCTGCGAAATGCCGGCAAAGTCCTCACGCATCGCTTCTTGCTCAAAGAGGTCTGGGGACCGCAGCAAGTCGGGGACTCGCACTATCTGCGCGTGTTTATGGCCGGCCTGCGGCGCAAAATCGAAGACGACCCCGCCCAGCCC
>DASYDU010000034.1:0-15147 GCA_036499445.1 Lacipirellulaceae bacterium | reverse complement strand
CGATCGCACCGCGGGCGCGATTGCCTACGCGCCGCAGGTTCCGTTGGCATCGATTTCCGGCTGGGTCTATCACGACCGCAGCAACGATGGCATCTTCAACACGCCCGCCGAAGAGGGCATCGGCGGCGTCACGCTCGAATTGCTTAAGGACGGTGTAGCGACTGGCATCACGACCACCACTTCGACAAACCCGGGCACGCTCGGCTATTACGAATTTCTCGATCTCTCGCCGGGTAACTACGGCGTTCGCGAAACTCAGCCGGCCGGCTGGCTCGATGGCAAGGACACGGCCGGCGACCACGGTGGCGTGCCGGCGGACGAATCGGCTGGCCGCGTCGACCGGATCACCGGCGCCGTCTTAGATTACGGCGATCATGGCCTCAACTACAATTTCGGCGAACTCTTGCCAGGCTCGATTCATGGCACGGTTCAGGCCCACGACGGCGGTGAGTGCAATTTCGATGATCCGCAGCTCCTGCTCTCCGGCGTACAAATCGATTTGCTCAATGCAGCAGGAACCGTGATCGCCACGACGCACACCGACGACAATGGCGCCTACGCATTTACCGGCCTTGCACCGGGCACGTACAAGGTGCTGGAACATCAGCCGACGCCTTATTTCAATGACGACGAGCGTGTCGGCACGGCCGGCGGCGAGAGCGGCGAGATTGGCAACGATTACAGTTTCATCACCGGCATCCAATTGGGGTCAGGCGTCGACGCGATTCACTACGACTTTTGCGAGGAGATCGGGCCGAGTCTGTCCGGCTGGGTGTATCACGACCGCAATGACGACGGCAACTTTGACCACGCAGGCGAACAAGGCATTGGCGGCGTAACGGTCCAATTGCTCGATGCGGCGGGCAATCCGACCGGTGTCACCACCACAACCTCCACCGCGCCCGGCCAAGTCGGCTACTACGAATTCAAGAATTTGGCGCCGGGAACGTATGGCGTTCACGAAATTCAGCCAAGCGGTTGGCTCGACGGCAAGGATACGCCGGGCGATCACGGCGGCGTTGCGGCGAGCGAAGCCGCCGGGATCGTGGACCGGATCACTGGCACCGTGTTAGTGTTTGGCGACCATGCGATCAACTACAACTTCGGCGAACTATTGCCAGGCTCGATTGCAGGGCAAGTTCAAGCCCATGGAGCGGGCGACTGTGACTTCGATAATCCGCAGATGGTCCTCTCGGGCGTGACCATCCAACTGCTCAATGCGAATGGCACGGTCGTTGCCACAACCACCACGGATGAAAACGGTCGCTACCACTTCGACAACTTGCGACCAGCCCAGTACGCGGTCCACGAAGTTCAGCCGTCCGGATATTTCAGCGACGACACCCGTGTGGGCACCGTGGGCGGCGACACGGACGACGCCGACAACTTTACCCACATCAATTTGCCGTCTGGCGTCAACGCGATTCACTACGATTTCTGCGAGCAGACGCCGAGCTCGATCGCTGGCCAAGTACAAGCGCACGCAACAGGCGAGTGCAATTTTCAAGACCCTGAGATGGTGCTTTCAGGCGTCACGATTCAACTATTCGACGGCAACGGCCACTTGATCGCTACGACGACGACCGATGTCGACGGCCGCTATAAGTTCACTGGTCTTCCACTGGGCGAGTACACGGTTCACGAGATTCAACCGGCCGGCTACTTCAGTGATGACGACAACATCGGCTCGGTCGGCGGGCAAAGCGACGATAGCGACACGATCAGTCACATCAATCTGCCGGGCGGAACTGACGCTACCGACTATGACTTCTGTGAGCAAACTCCCAGCTCGATCGCCGGGCAGGTACAGGCTCATACGACGGCGGAATGCAACTTCGCCGATCCGGAGATCGTCCTGCCGGGCGTCACGATTCAACTGATTGACAGCAGCGGACATTTGATTGCTACGGCTGTCACCGACGCCGACGGCCGGTATCAATTCACAGGCTTGCGCGAGGGCCAGTATACGGTCCACGAGATCCAGCCGGCTGGCTACTTCAGTGATGACGACAACATCGGTTCAGTCGGCGGCCAGAGCGACGACCCTGATACGATCAGCCACGTCAATTTGCCAGGCGGCACCGACGCGACCGACTACGATTTCTGCGAGGTATTGCCCGGCAGCATTCGCGGGCAAGTTTTGTCGTCGCCCGACGGCAACTGCGATGACGGAATTGGCGAAACGCCAATCGCCGGCGTGCAAATCGATCTGCTAAACGAGCAGGGCCAAGTCGTCGCGATAACTCGCACCGACCAGGACGGAAACTATTTATTCGACGGTTTGCGACCCGGGACGTACGGCGTGCAGGAGCATCAGCCCACCGGCTATTTCGAGATGGACGACCATGTCGGCGACGGCGGCGGTGACATCGAAGACATCGATACGCTTGTCGATATTTACGTTGGTTCCGACAAACATTGGGTTGGCTACGACTTCTGCGAATCGCCGCCGGCTTCGCTTTCGGGCTACGTGTTCATCGACGGCGGGCCAATCATCACCAATCTAATCCTCACGCCCGACGACGTCGCAGACGTCAAAGACGGATTGCGGACGCCCGACGATCAGCCGCTCGCCGGCGTCGTGCTCCAATTGCTCGACGGCAACACGGGCGCCCCCATACTAGGCGAAAACGCGCTACCGGGAGCTTACCCGGATGGGCCGATCACCACCGTGACCGACGCGAACGGCTACTATCACTTCGACAACCTGCCCGCCGGCAGCTACGCGGTCGTCGAGTTGCAGCCGGGCGGCTTGATCGATGGCATTGATCACGACGGCACAACAGGCGGTACCGCGATCAATCCGCTTGGTCATGGCGGAGGCTTGCCGGTTATTCCGCCGCCACTTGGCGGCGTGCCGGGACCTGGTGAATTCTTTCAGCAACAATTTGGCAACGACGTGATTTACCAAATCCCGCTCGCGGCCG
This sequence comes from Lacipirellulaceae bacterium, assembly GCA_036499445.1. Lineage (GTDB taxonomy): Bacteria > Planctomycetota > Planctomycetia > Pirellulales > Lacipirellulaceae > DASYDU01. Next base: position 12,220 of record DASYDU010000034.1, on the reverse strand, counting down.
GGCAGAGCTCACTGGAAAACAACTTCAGCGAAGTGTTCACAAAACCGCCGATAACGCACCTGCCGCCTGGGCCGCCGCTTTTGCTGCCAGCGCCGCCCATTCCGCCTCCGCCGCTCGTGGTTGGCCCGCAGCTGGCGTACATGCCGCCGCCATTTTTCTTGATTCCTGGTCCGTGGGATCCGCAGCCCGGTTTGTACGCCGGCTCCGTCGGTGCGGGCGACTACACCTGGCATTTGAGCGTCGTTGATGCGGGGCAGCCGAGAAGCACGCGATTCGACGGCTCGGTTTACCAACTTACGTCGACTCAGATCGACGTGACGGCGGCCCAGAATGTGTCGCTGGACTCCGCGCGGTGGACGCTTGCCACCGTGACCAATGGCAACGTCACGATTCTGCGAAACGCAGACTTCGGCAGGCCCGATGCGATTCCCATCGTTGGCGATTGGAACGGCGACGGTATCACCGAAATCGGCGTCTTCGTCGATGGCAATTGGTATCTTGATCTGAACGATGACGGTCGTTGGGACCAGGGCGACCTGTGGGCCAAGCTCGGCTCGCGCGACGACTTACCCGTGACCGGTGATTGGGATGGCGACGGAAAGACCGACATTGGCATCTTTGGTCCTGCGTGGCCGCGTGACCCGTGGGCGATTGCCCATGAGCCGGGTATACCGGACGCCGACAACTGGCCGACCTGGATTCCCGGCAAGATGAAAAATGTGCCACCGACGGCCGACGAGGCCACCAGCGGCGGCCGCGTGATGAAGCGCGCCGGCCAGGCCAAGTCGCGGACCGACCTGATCGACCACGTTTTTTACTATGGCGCGCCGGGCGATGTCCCCGTTACCGGCGACTGGAACGGCGACGGCATTCGCACGATTGGCACATTCCGCGACGGCCATTGGGTGCTCGATACCGACGGCGACGGACGCCTGACCATCAAAGACGCGTCGTTCGAATTCGGACAGAAGGGCGATCTGCCGGTGGTGGGCGACTTCGACGGCGACGGCGTCGACGAGATCGGCGTCTATCGCGACGGCAAGTGGATCATCGACACGAACCACAACCACCAGATCGACGCCCAGGACATGGTCTTCGAATTGGGCGGCTACGGCGACAAGCCGGTCGTCGGCGATTGGAACGGCGACGGCAAGACCGACCCGGGCACGTATCAGCCGGGCGTGGCCCAAGATCGGGTTTCGCGGCGGGCAGGCTAATTCCAGAGTTTCTTCAAAGAAGACCTAAATTGGTCGCCAATTCTGGCCATCCATTGCGGCGGTAAGTTGGCAATCTTAGCAGCGATGCTGCTTACCGACGGCCTGTTCGCGTCGCACCTGCGTCATTTCACCAGGATGATGGATTCCGTCTCGTCCAGTATCTTGGTGAACGCCGTTTGGAGCTTGGCCTGGCGGTCGCTCAGGGAACCGATGCAGATTTTGTAGCCGTTGTCGGGGTCGCTCGGGCTCGAGGGAAATGTCGTGCCGCCGAGACTGGAGAGTGATTGGAGAAACGAAGTCGCGTTGGCCTGCTCAGAGCCGGACGCGGTCGGTTCGAAGATCGCCCCGAAGGCGATGCAGTCAATTTCAACGGGTCGCTGCGGCTGTGCATAGCCAGGCGGGCTCGCGGTATCGAGCGCGCAAATGTTTTGTGCGACGTTGATGCAGGACGTTGCCGGGCTGGCGCCGGACGTCGTGGCGCTGCCAAATGGACCGACATTGTAATAGGACTGGTAGGCGCCCCCATTGGTGAACGCGGCACTACTGGCTTGGTTGGCCATGCCGTCGGTTTCCAGGATAACGATTTTGTGCGCCCCCTTACGCCCGAGGCCGCCCACCCCGGAGGAAACCAAAGCAGGATTGGAGCTAAGCTGATTATAAGCGAGCATGAAGCCATAGTCCGTGGCGGTGTTGGCGTTATAGTCGCCGTGGGCACGAGGCGTCTGCATGCCGTTCGCGTCCCAGGGGCGAACGTCCGACGTACTGGTATTTGGCGGGTACCATAGGGCGTTCGTCAATTTGTCGACATCGTTAGTGAGCGATACCTGAGGGATACTGAATTGACCGACCTCGGTCGGCTCGCCGGAGTAGTGGGGCCGGCTGAACATGATCAGCGAGACCAGGTCGTTCGGGTGGTTGATCTTCACATCTTGCAGCGCGCCGTGGACACCCAGCTTCGCCGCGACCATCGAGACGTCGTGCGTCGTGCCCGGCAGCAGTCCGGTGTCCAACATGTACTGAATCATCGTCATGGGGCCAAACCAGAGTCGATGCCGCGGGCGTTTCGGATTGTCGTTCGTGCCGACAAACGGAGAGCTGCCGCCGTCCGGCCCGGTAATCGTGGGCGTTCGGCCGCTGCCGGCGGTGAAGTCGGGTCCGTAGCTGCACGACGGGTTGCCCGGGTGCTGAATGTTGCCCACAGGATCACGCCAGACACCGACCACATAGTCGATGTACTCTTTCCAAAATCGCTGATCGGCATTGCCGATGGCGGTGTTGCTTTGCGTGTGGTCGTAGGCGCTGGCGGGGACGTCGGTGGGGATTGCGCTGTAGTACAGAACTTTGCCGGCGCGCAATTGTGCCGGAAACGGATTCGGGCCCGACTTGATCCACGCCAAGATCGCTTTGTAATTGATGCGGTAGCTGCCGGACGGATCGTTCCAGACCCCACTGCTATTCCAGAGCGACAGATTGCTGTTCACTGGCGCGGAACCGCTGCTGTTCAAGAAATACAATTTGCGCCAGTCCCAGCCCGTCGTACCGCTGCCCCAGGCAGGGAACGCGGTCGTGTTGCCGGCGGTCGGCGTGACGTTGCTTGGTTCGGGCGGCCAGATAAAAAAGGTCTTTCCCCAATACTTTGGTCCTTGAGTGTAGCCGTAGAACGTGGTGTACTTTTTCGCCGCCGCCGTGTCACTCCAGCTGAGGATGCAGTTGCCGCCCGATGTCTGGTAATTGTCGCCGCTGATTGGCGCCGAAGTTGATGATCCGGCCGCGCCGAAGGCCCCCACGCCACTGCCGCCAAAATTGTTCTGGAAGAAGTCGTTCGCCAAAGGCGGAATGCCGGATACGGACTGAGTCACATTGCACATGCCCACACGCGTGTCGGAGCTGGTGCATTGCAAAGTTGCGTTGGGTGAGAACGTGGGATTGTACGGACCCCATTTGGGGAAGACGGGATCGGTGTTGTTCGAGCTGTTGTTGACCGAGCCCAAGTACGACTCATTGTTCCACAGATCGCTTTCATTGTTCATCGATCCAGAATAGTCCAGGACGATCGCGATGTCGCGGGGTCGGTGGGCAGCGATAGACGTCGCGGTGACCGTGGACATCGAACGGCCGAAAACGCGGGCAAACGTCAAGTTCACCGTATGGGTCACCACGACTTGTGTGAGATTGAAGTTGTCTGGCGCCACGGCCGGTATCTGCGGAGAGAATTTTTCCGCCGACGCATCATAGTGATACGATCCGTGGCTGACCGTTACCTCGGAGGCTGGGATGGTCTCGCCGAGGACTTTGCAATTCGACGCGGCAGTGACGGCATTGGCGGTTGCGCCAGTCAAATTTTGGGTACCATCCAAACTTCGCGCGCCGGCGATGGCAGCGGAGTCTGCGGCGGCCTGGCATTCAGATTGCGCGACGACGAGCCGTCCGATGTCCACGGCCAGCGCCACGAGCCCGATCAGGCCAACAATCGCGACGGCTACCACAGGCAGGATAATTCCACGACGCTGATTTGCAGGTTTTCGACGCATGTTCCTCTCCCCTGGCGGACGCAACTCAACTTGGTCAATTCGCTTCACAGTCCATGAGTGCCTTGGAGCTCATGGCTAAAGGCTTCGGCAGCAGGCTGAAATTCGGCACCATCGGGACATAGTTGCCCGTGACTTGAACTGCGATGCACTGTCCGTTTTGGGCTTTCGTCCAAGAGCCGATATTGGCACCAGTATTCGGATCCGCCTGATAAATCTGAACGTTCATGCCTTGAAGCGCCAGCGCACCCAAGCTGTTTGTGATAGACGCTTGAATGTCCGAAGTGGTCAGTGTCGTCGTTCCGACGACCGCTTTCCGCGCAGCAGCGCGTGTGGCATTTTCGAGGACTTGTTCGGTCAAGATAGCTCGTCCAAAGTCGAAAATGGCAAACATGAACAGGAAAGCGACCGGCAGCACGATCGCAGCTTCCACAGCGACGGCGCCCGGGCGGTTTCTGCGTTGTTTGCGATTAAACATGCCAGTCGCTCGCTATATCTGGATCAGAACCCCGGCGGAGTTGAGATATTCGTGGGGTATGGATTTACGCGGGCGGAATAAAAAATGGCCTTGCCGGTCACTAAGTAGCTGTCGTGCACGATGAAACCGGACACGCCCCATTTGACGTCCTTAAACGGAAGCGTCACGTTGACTTGGAGCTTATCCATCGACGACGCTTGCTTTACGTCGGTGCCGGGCTGCGTCAGATCGCTGATGCTCACAATGGCATTTGTCGTGGGAAGCCCGGCAACGGTCAGGCAGCTGAGTACGGCCTGCTTGACTTGCGCGTTGGTCGATTGGCCAATCGACGCCAGTCGACCTCCGTATGCCGCGGCGTCTTGCGCAATGATCGTCGCATTCAGAGCGCGGCCGACTTCGCACATTCCAAGAAACAATGTGGCGAGCACAGGTAGCACGACGGCAAATTCAACGGTGGCCGTGCCACGACGGCTTTGGCGGGTTTTTGATTTCATTGCAGCGAAAAGAGTTCGAGAAGAGCTCCATCATTACAAGTGTACGTCGGACGTTTCACAGCGGCATGATTCGTGCAAACAGACTGTGGTGGAATGCGAGGCGGCGCGCATCGAGGTTTTGTTGCGCGATACGTGGCGCGCCGCCATGTTTTCTTTGAGAACTTGCACGGCCGAGGTTGTCCCTCCGGCAGCGAGGGCCCATCGGCCGCATGACGAAGTGACGTGCCGCCACCGTGATCTCGGCGACGGCAACGTCACCGCGGCAATGGAGAATCCGAAGCGTTAGATGAGTGGGGCTTTGCAGCCCATGTCCACGTCCGGGGAGACGATTGAAAGGATCGCCTTCCTAGCACTACGAACGGTTCGAGGGGTAACGATTAGCGATTCGTTTTCGGATAGAAGTGAGCGGCCGAACCAGGTAGTTCGGCTAATCGAAAGTATAGCCCGAGTTGTTGTTGATGAATCCGATCGAATGCTTGAATTCCGAGAAACTGACGCTCAAGTCGGCCACCCGATCGTCGCAGGCGGCGCGTCCGACTCGAAACTATAGCGATAGAGGGGGATAGTGGGATTCCCGACGTGGGAGCGCGCACGGACGTGCGGCGGACTTTAGTGTGGTCGTCGACTGCTAGGGGAGGAGCGAGGTTGCGGCGCGGCGACGCCGGCAGCCAGCATTATGCCACCGACGGCGAGGGTGATCGCCGCCGACGGCTCGGGAACGCTCGACGCTGCGCCACTGGCCGGTCCGCTGCCAAAGTGATCGCGCCAGACCGTGTAGTCGGCTGCGTCCACGATGCCATTGTCGTTGCCGTCTGCGCCCGAGCCTGCCGCTACGCTATTGCCGAATTGTTGTTGCCAAAGCGAATAATCGGCTGTGTCCACGACGCCGTTGTGATCGTAGTCACCGGGCAGCGGAGTCGTCGTCATGATCAGGCCCACGACCGAAGTATTAAAGCTGGTGTAGGCTGAATAGCTGCCGCGCATCCAGACGAGTGATCGGTGTGAGTCGTCAATCGAGTTCACGAGCGGACGGATGTTGTCGACCGTGGAATTGGAGGTAATTGCGGACCAGTTCCAAGTACTGCCGCCATCGGCGGTGACGCCCTGATAAATCTCCCAATGAGTCAGAGCTGCATCCGTGTCCGGTGTGTAGTTGGTGGAAATGAAAACGGTGTTCGGATCGGCGGGATCGATTGCTGCGAGGCCGGCGTAATCGTTTTGGCTGTTGTACAGCGGGCTGCCGGCGTAGGCCATGCGGTGCGTTTGCCAAGCGAGGCCGTCCCAGCGCGCGTAGTAGTAATCGAGACTGTTGGCCAGAAAGGCATCACTCGGATTATTCTTCCGAACGCTAAACACCAACGCTGGATTGCCATTGGAATCCAGCGTCACGTCGCTTGCCCAAGATGCCACGCTATTGCCATTGCCATTGAAGACTTTTGTGAAGGCGGTCGGCGAATAGCTATATCCGGTCCCGCTAGCGATCGCGGCGGCATTGTTATTGGCGGGGGCGGGGAAGGGAGTTTGGGACGTGCTTAACTGGCCATTGCTGCCGGATACGATGGTGCCATCCGAGCGATGCACGGTCCCGACGCCGCTCGCATCGAACGAGATGTAACCAGCGTAGAGACTGTTGAAGTAATTCTGCGGATGATCTTCCGTGTTGACGAACCAGATTTTATCAATACCGTTGGAGGCGTATTTCACGTAGGGTCGGCCTGCGCCGCCGTTGGCGCCGTTGATACCGTTATTCGGATTGATCCAATACATAAAATGGCCGCCGTAATGGTACGTCAAGCTGGCATCGTTGATCGCATTAAGACCAGTGAAGTACGAGTAGTTCGGGTCGTAGCCAACGCTGCGTGAAAAGTTGTAAAGCGTGTTGTCGACGCTCAAATAGAAGGGATTAGCGTAAGTATTGCCGTTGCCGTCGTTGGCAGGATTGGCATTGCCCGTTTGTTCGGCGCTCCAACTGGCGGCGCTGCCGGGGTTTGTGCTGATACGCCAGCGGACCAAATTGTCGGTGCCATGCCGCTGATAGATGGCCATATATCGGTCATCGGGGAGCGCGACCAAAGCCGGCACGTCGTGGTCATCTTGCTCCAGCGCGGAATGCAATGAGACGGTGTTCACGGATTGCGTCGTGAAATTGTAGGAGCTAACTCGGATGTCGCCGCCGTTTGCCCCGTTTGCGGTGACACCGGCCACCGAGCCGATGATCAACTGGTTGTTGTCGACGATGACTCGCGGGTCTTGAAACCAGGACCAGCCGCCGTTTTGGTTGAAGGTGACAAGTGTGCCGGCAATATCATTGATCGCGAATGAGTTGCCCGCGACGAGCGCGAGCAAGAACAGCAGCGCTACGTGCAGATAGCGTTTCGGCAAATCGTAAGACATGTCGAGCCAGCGAATTCGAGAGGGCTGAGGTCTGCGGGGGGGCTGGAATGTCTTGTCACAAAAAATGAACAGGACCGCGGCAAATGACATTGCCGTTGGGCAACGGTGCGGGATGCGATGCCGCGATCCTGTGACCGCCGGTGGAGGGTCTACCGGCGGGAGCGCAGTCGTCTCAGTACCGGAAGCGTGACGACCGCCATCGCGACGAGCGCGATTGAGGTGGGCTCTGGAACTGCAGCTGAATATCCAACGCCATCGAACCAAGTCCGGTGATTGGTCGTGTTGTTGCCGTCCGGGGGCGCCAAGCCGCTCAAGACGTAGTCATCAACATAAACTTTCGCGTTGCCACTGCCGTCGGCGACACCGGTTCCGACGTTAGCGATCCACATAAATCGTCCGCTCTCGCTAAGCAGCGGAGAGTTGGCAAAATCGGTGGCCGTCGGCGCGGGAAATGGCGCTACGAAATCGGGCGTGATCGGGACATTGGACGCGAGCACCACGCCGCCGGCGTTATTCACCGCGTCATTGTAAGAGCGGCTATAGGATGGCAGATCGCCGCTGGCCGGATTGGTCTTGCTGGCTCGAAACATCCACTGCTGTGCATTGTCGTCTGGCGACCAAAAAAAGGCGTACAGATTGTAGGATTGGCCGGGCGTCAAACCGCTGATCGTGGTGACCAGCCGTTCCGCATCTTCGCCGGGAAGCGCACTGGCATTGCCGTTTGATTCGAAGACTGTGCTACCATTGGCCAAGCCAGTCCGCTTTGCCCAGTGACCATCAGTATCGCGCACACTTGCGGCCGTCCAGGTACCACCGGCGGCCAAGGCGGTATTGCCTGCGGCTCCGTCCGTGGCATCGACGTAGGTAATTGGCGACGAGAAAGCGTAGGATGTCAAGCCAATGGCACCGAACAGAACGGCCAGAAAAGAACTCCACATTTGTCGACAACTCATTAGACCTTCCCTCCAACCTCGGATAAGTGAATCAAACGTTGAAAACTCGATTTAATGCAACTTTCCTCGCAGAGTCCGATGCGCTACGCAAATTAGCGACAAGCCGGCTAGCCAGAGAAGTTGCGATCGCGCGACCATCTGACACGGCAATGACAAAACCATTGCGACCGGTCCGCGCCTAACTGAATATCGTTGCCGCTATTCATTTTTTTGCGCCGAATCCAAAGTTTTGTCGCTTATTTGCCCTAGCTGGCTCTGGACACGAGCTTGACCACCGGGATTGTGCTGGAATTCGGGCGGGAATACTGCGTTTTTCGCGCAAAAATCCGCTATCCCGCGACGACTACTCACGTAGGGAGGTTTTTTTGCGGCTTTGGCCCCGTCCACGAAATCTGGAAACGGCGGAGCTAAACTGGGCAAGCCGAGAGTAGGCGGAGTCGCTCATGTGTATCGGTGATCAAGAGGGCAAAGAGGGTGAATTCCTGAGCTTGTTTACGCGTCACTCGCGGCAGATCTACGGCTTCATCCTTACGCTAGTTATGCGGCACTCGGATGCGGATGAAGTATTTCAGAATACCTGTTTGGTTCTGTGGAAGAAATTCGGCAGCTATGACCCGGCGGGAACCTTTTACGGTTGGGCGTGCAAGATCGCCTATTTGGAAGTCTTGGAACTCCGCAGGAAACAGCAGCGAGTGCAGGTGTTGAGCGAAGAAGCGATCGCCTTGTTGTCGGATCAGATGCTGCAAAACAAGGAACACCTCAACGCGCGCCAAGAAGCATTGGAAGAATGTCTCCAACAATTGAATTCGGGCGATCGAGAGCTGATCGACCAACGATATCATCAAAAGCGCTCGCCGAAGGAAATCGCCGATTTCAAAGCTCGATCCGTTCACGCAATCTATCGGGCGCTAGCGCGAATTCACATGGCGCTGTTCAACTGTGTTGAGCGACATTTAGCCCGCGAGGAAGCGCGATGACCAATTCAATCCAACGTCGGCGCGAAGTGTTGGAAATAGTGATTGCCGCCACGGCGGGCGACGCTACTGCGGACCAGCTCGCGCTGCTCAATCAATTGATTTTGAACGACGGGGCATTGCGCACCTATGTCGTCCAATTATTGAGTCAAGACGCATGGCTCACTTGGCATGGCTCGCGAAGCCGCGCCGACGAATTGTTGGCTGGCCTAGGGACGACTCCGCTGGATGCTGACGTGCCTTCGGACCACCGTGATTTCGTGCCTGCTGCAAACGTTGGAGCTGATATGCCAAAGCGGGCGCCACGTAGTCGGCACGGGGCTCGGGGCTTGCTTGGAAAGGAGCCGCAAGGCAGCGGATGGACCGTACGTCGCTCGGCGCGGAACTGGAGAATATCTGAGCCCGCTGTTGCATTTCTGGTGTGTATCGGGGTGCTATCGGGATTTGTCGCGTCACGGCTCGTTTCAACTTCGATTCAGAATGGAAGACTGGCCATCAATACGGGTCGAGCCCAGCGCGACGGAGAAAGTGCGTCCTCCGCTGTTTCACCGCCATACACGGCACGATTGATTCAAGGCACAGCGTGCGTATGGGACGGAGGTAGCACTCCGGCGCTAGGAATGCGCGGTGGGTTGCAAAGCGGAGAGCTATTGAGCCTTCGAGAAGGATTGGCCGAAATCGAAATGACCTTGCCGACCGGTGGGAGCGCCAAGATCGAGATTGAGGGCCCGGCAAAAATGGTCCTTACAACTCAGGGTGCCCCCAGTCTCAGCTTTGGAAAGTTCTCGGCGAGCATTTCCGCGGCATACGGCGAGTTTGTTTTGGAAACGCCGTGCGGTCAAGTTCTGGTGTCTGAAGATTCTTCGCTAGGTATCGCCGTGTTTGGAACAGAAATCGAAGTCCATGTGTTTACGGGTCGAGCCGTTGTGGCGTCGCCTTGGGCGTCGGAGACTCGAGCTCCCGAGAAATTCACCGTCGAGACCGGAAAGTCGATTCGGCTGTCGGCTTCCGATTCCGGGCAATTCAAAGTTGAGCGGCATAGCGCGAACCCAGAATATTTCGCATCGCAAATTTCCATGTCGTCCGATGAGTTGTCAATTCCTCCCGAATACGTCAAAGATATTCTGCACGCGTCGCCTCTATTGTACTGGCGCTTCAATGGTGCACCTGATGGAACGGTGCGGAATGAGATCGGCGAGCGATTCCGCGGCAAGGTCGTCGGTTCGCCCAAGTGGGTTCGTGAGAACGATAACCAAACCATCGAGTTCGGTGCCGACGGAACGAACGCCGTCCAAAAGGCGTATGTTAAGTCGACGGATTCGTTTGATGATCTACTTTCGGCGAACTACTCGGTCGAAGTCTGGATAAAACCGAGCCACTTTCACCTGGGTTCGTTGGTGTCGTTCGTGCAAGACTCACCGATTCACGGCGAAGTCGGCATGCACGGCATGCTCCTTGAACTGGGTGGCGTAGGCACGATGCCGACACTGATCGAACATCCAGGGCGGATCCGCTTCTTACACCGCGATCCGCCGAGCAATGATATCACCCTGGGCACATCTTGCTTTTCTAGGACACCCTACGAGTTACGCAAATGGACGCACATCATCGCGGCGAAGGATGGACCAGAAATGCGGCTGTACATCAATGGCGAGTTGGTGGCAGCGGGTCAGGACAAATCTGAGTTGTCACCAGGCTTGCTTATGATTGTTGGGCAACTCGATCAACAGCGCACGATGCGCGCCTTTATCGGGCAAATGGATGAATTGGCTGTTTACAACCGCGCGTTGAGCGCAGAGGAAGCCCAGCAACATTATCAGCGTGTCAGGCTAAAACATGACTCGGGGCGATCCATTTGAGCTGTTCGGACGTGCTCACGCGGATTCAAACAACACTGGGAAGCAGATTGAGATTTGATTTTTAATCGGGTCGCTGGCGTCGAGATTGGTGACCTTTGGGAGGGCGACATGATTCGTTTATTGGCGCGTATCGGAGTAGCAATTGCATTGGCATCTATCCCTCTTAGCCAGAGTCAAGCTGTGCCAATTACCGGCTGGCTGATCGATCCATTGGCGGCGAACACGAATTCAGGACTCACTGGCGCCGATACGGCGTCACCAGTATGGGGAACCGCAATTCCTGCGGGCAGCACCAACAACTCGGCAATTTGGGCGAGCTTTCCAACGGCCACAATGGTCAACAATCGCTTGCTCACGTTGACCGCCACGGTCCAATTGGTCGGTTCGGTTTCTTCGGCCCAAGAACAATTCCGTTTCGGTCTATTGGGGAATAACGGCTCGGCGAATACGGCCGGCTGGCTCGGGTTCCTGGGACAAAATTCGGCTGGCGCTTTTGCTGGCGAGCTATCCGCCAAGAATCCCGCGGGACAAGCTTTCAGCACAACGTCCTGGGTTTCGATCTTGGGCACTCCGCCCCGCGCGACCCCGATTGTCGCCACGACTGACCCTGAACAGGACCAGTTCAGCACCGGCACGTACCAGTTGAGCCTGTCGGTACGCCGCGAAGCGAGCGATGTCTTGAAAGTATCGGGCTCGATTGTGGGAATGACCTTTTCGGACAATTGGTTCGTGACCGACGTGACCGATTCGACGTTGCGTACGTACGATTACAATCGCGTCGGCTTTTTTGCAGGAGTAGCGTTGAATGCCGATCAAATCAAGTTGAGCAACGTTGATGTGACTCTGATCGACATCACCCCTGGCGATACCAATGGCGATGATCTCGTCGACTCGGTGGACTATGCGAATATTTTCTCTCACTTCAATCAAATGGTCACATCACGGCAACAAGGTGATCTGAACGGTGATGGCATCGTGGATTTGAGCGATTTTCACGAGTGGAAAGCAAATCAGACGAGCGGCGCCGGACAAGGCACGATTGATGGCTCTGTTGTTCCTGAGCCGGAATCCTTGACGCTGTTTGCCGTTGGATCGATACTCATGGTGTTCCAACGGCGGCGCCATTTGCGCCATTTAGCGGGGTAATCGTTCTGCTGGCCTTCGCGCGAAATTGCGGCGGCACGTTGGGTAATCTTGGCAGCGATGCCGCTTCTCGACGCATTTGTTGTTGGACGCTCTCAAGTCTCGCCGGTCGGTCTGCCTCCGCGAATATATCGAGATCGATCTTCGATGCGCCAATCCTGTGCGCCGTGCCGGCCCAGA
>DASYDU010000033.1:0-12475 GCA_036499445.1 Lacipirellulaceae bacterium | reverse complement strand
TGTTGTTCTTCGACCCCTCCGCACCGTCGATCATATAGAGCGAGAAACCGCTCGAATGGTTGTTATAGAGCAGATTGTTCTCGAACCGCGAGTTCTGCACGCCGTCGAGATTGAACGCGGCGCCGCCGCCGGCGCCGTTGTTGTAGATCACGTTGCCGCTCACCACGGCGCCGGTGATGATGCCGTCACCGCCCTGGCTCAGATCGGCGTTGAGCTGGATGCCGCTATCGTGGTTGCCGAAGACGATATTGTTTTTCACCACGGGCCGGTCGCCGCTATTCGAGACGTAAATGCCGTGCTGCTGGACGGAGTTCGACATCACGTTCGATTCGATATCCAGATCGTCGACAAAGCCGGTGAGGATGCCCCATTTTCCGTTGCTGTCCGCGCGATTGTTGCGCAGCGTCACAAACTGGGCGGTTACTGCTCGCAGGCCGGCCTCGGGCATGCCGTTTATGTTGAAGCCGTCGATGATTGCGTAGGATGCACCCTCCAAGTTGATGCCGTCGGGCCGCTGAGCTGAAATCGGTTGGGTGATAAAAACGCCCGGCTGTGCATCGAACTCGATCGGCGCTGCGGCGGTGCCGCTGGCGGTCAATTGAAAGCCGGCGTAGTTTCCGGCATGCACAGTTACCTTATCCCCGGCATGGACCGCATTGGCCGCATGCTGCAGCGTTTTCCACGGCGCGGCCGCGGTGCCGGCAAACATATCATTGCCGCCGGGATCGACGACGTATTGAGTTGCCGCGAGCAAGCGAACCGGCACAAGAATCGCCGCCAAAGCTGACGCAGCCATTAATGAACTACGCGGGCGGTTCGCTACTCGCATGATGTACCTCCGTGCTGATCAAGTTACCCTTCGCCTGGCGAACGCCAACGCCGCCGCGAGCCAAAGGCATCCTATCCAAGTGGCCGGTTCCGGGACGGCCGTGTCACTCGATGTGCCCGATCCGCTACGACCAAAGTTTGTCTTCCACACGGTGAGGTCGCCGGCGTCAATCGCGCGGCTATTATTGCCGTCGGCGGCTAGGTTGGTAGTCGAACCAAAAGTATCGCGCCAAACAGTGTAGTCGGCCGCATCGACGATGCCATTGTGGTTGTAGTCGCCGGCGAGCGAGGCCGAGAAGGGCTGGGGAAAACCGGTGCCGCCGCTGGGGATAAAGGCGACGCTGTCGTTGCGGGCGGTTTTCTGCAGAACCGCGGCGATCTGATCGGCGTTAAGCTGTTGCGAAGTGCCGTTGCTGGCTGCCATCAGGTTGGCGGTGCCATCGGCTGTGTGCTTGAGGCCAAGATTATGGCCGATTTCATGGGCAATCACACCAGCGGCAATATCCGGGCCGTTTGTGAAGCCGAGCAGCTGGTCACCAACGAAATCGGCGCTGCCGTTGGCGCCGATGTTGGTAAGGCCCGCGGCGAAGTTCTCGCCGAGCGGCGCGAAGCCCGGCACGACATTGACAAAGAACATATTCAGCACCGAGCTAGTGGAATTCAAAATGCCGCCCTGGCTGCGCGCGTTAGTAAGAATCGCGTTCAGGTCGCTCGTCGGCCGCGTCCCGCTGCCGGAGTTGCCCATGTCGGCGAAAGTGTTGCTGTAGCGGATGACCGTCGGAAGAAAGTCGACGTCGATCCCGGCTTGGGCCCAAATCTTGTCGATGTCCGACTCGATGATGGTTGATTGCGATGCGTTGCCGAAGAGGGTTGCCGGCGAAGTGCCATTGTCGAGCGCGGTCTGGATCATCTGCACTGTGACCTGACGCGTGATCGGCTCGGCCGGATTGACCGTCAGTGTGGCCGTCACTGTCTGCGGTCCGAACAGCAGCGCTGTGAGCGCAGCAAATACGGCGTGCCTGATCATTCCGCTGTCCCCACTCTGTTCCGCTACCGCGCCTCGTCGAGCCCGGCTCATAAACTGTATACGCCGATGCGGCCATAGACTATTCGCGGGTGATACGCCAAATCGTCGCGTTCCGCACTATTCCGTGGCATAGTCGTAATGGCGACGACGTCAGCCAATTCGCCGCAACAGTGGCACATCTTTTGCTTTGTCAAATGCACACGAAACCTTCGAATGGAACACATGGCCGAACAATCTAGCTCGATCACCGCGTGTTCCGACACCGGCTCGCAGCCCAACGACAAATTCTCCGTCGGCCGGGCATTCAAGGCCCTCGGGCCTGGTCTGATCACGGGCGCATCGGACGATGACCCGTCGGGCATCGGTACTTACGCGATGGCTGGGGCGTCGCTCGGCTACGCGCCGCTGTGGATCGCGCTGGCCACGTATCCGCTAATGGCCGGCATCCAGTACATCTGCGCGAAGATCGGCCTGGTCTACGGCTGCGGTCTGGCGAACATCATGCGACGCCAGTATCCCCGCTGGATTGTGATTCCTGTGGTGATTGCGCTGGTGGTTGCCAATACGATCAATGCGGCCGCGGACATCTCGGCAATTGCCGCTGGCGTGAATCTACTCGTGCCGGTGCCAATCCTCGTTTTGGCGCTGCCGATTGGGCTCGCGATCCTCATCACGCAAATTTGGGGGTCGTATGCCGTGATCAGCAAGATTTTCCGCTGGCTCACGCTGTCGCTCTTCGCGTATATCGGAGCGGCATTGCTCGCCAAACCTAATTGGGGCGCCGTTTTGCACGGCACCGTGGTCCCCACATTTCGCTTTGACAGCGATTTCATTTCCATGCTGGTAGCGATTCTGGGGACAACAATCAGTCCCTACTTGTTTTTCTGGCAGGCGACTCACGAAATCGAGGATGAGATCGCCCAAGGCAAGAAGCAACTTTGGCAACGGAAAGGGGTCAGCGACACGGAGCTCAAATACGCCGCCTGGGACGTGAACACCGGCATGCTGCTTTCCAACGTGGTGATGTACTTCATCATCCTCGCGACGGCCGCCACGCTGCATGCCGACGGGCACACCGAGGTGAACACCGCGACCGATGCCGCCGAGGCGCTGCGACCTATTGCTGGCGATGCCGCATATGTGTTAATGGCGCTTGGCCTCGTCGGCACCGGCGTTTTGGCGGTGCCCATTTTGACTGGCTCTGCCGCCTATTCGGTTGCCGAGTTATTCGGCTGGCAATGTGGCCTAGGCAAACAGCCGGGCCGTGCCAAGGAGTTCTACCTCGTGATGACGGCGTCGACGATTGTCGCGCTCGGCATCTGCTACGCCGGCATCAGCCCGATGAGCGCGCTATTCTGGACGGCGGTGATCAACGGCTTCTTGGCGCCGCCGCTGTTGGTCGTCGTGATGCTTATCGCCAATAATCGCGAAGTCATGGGTGACCGCGTGAACAGCCGGTTGCTGAATGTCGTTGGTTGGGCCACGACGGTGGCGATGTTCGTCGCGGCCGCGGTCCTCGTTTGGACGTGGATCGCCTAACGAGTCGGTCGAAGCAAACGCAGACCGTTGAAGACGACGACGAGCGACATGCCGGTATCGGCCGCGATCGCCGCCCACAGCGAGGCGTGTCCCGCCAGTGTGAGCGCGACAAAGATCGCCTTCACGCCGAGGGCGGCGAAAATGTTTTGCCGGATGATGGACACCGTTCGCCGCGAGTGGCGCATCAGCCAGGGAATCAGTCGCAGGTCGTCGCCCATTAGCGCGATGTCGGCGGTTTCGAGCGCGGCATCAGTTCCCGCGGCCCCCATGGCAATTCCCAAACCTGCCCGGGCCATCGCCGGTGCGTCGTTCACACCGTCGCCGACCATCGCCACGTGCTCATAGCGAAGGACCAAGTCCTCGATTGCCGCCACCTTGTCCTCTGGCAAGAGCTCCGCCCGGACCTCGTCGATGCCAATCGCGCGGGCCACCGCGTCGGCCGTGCCCCCGTTGTCGCCGGTGAGCATCACGATGTGCGTGATACCGGCCTGCCGCAGTTGCTCGATTGCGGGAAGCGCTTCGCTGCGCACGTCGTCACCCAGCGCGAAGAAGCCGCAGACGTGCTCGTTCTTCCCCAGCACAATCACGCTCGACCCGTCGCGCTCCATGGCTGCGAGCTGCTGATGCATGGCGGGCGTTTCCTGGCCGCGCTCTTCGAGCAACCGGTGCGAACCGAGCCAGATGAGCCGTCCGCCGATGCTCGCGGTTGCCCCTTTGCCGGGCATCGCCTGATAATCGTCAGCGGGAGCCGGTTCGATACCGCGCGCTGCGGCCGCTCGCAAGACGGCTTTCGCCAGCGGATGCTCGGAGCGCGCCTCGACTGCCGCCGCTAGCTCCAAGACTTCCGCCTCGGTGTGTCCTGAGAGCGGCACGATCTTGTGCACCTCGTGCCGTCCTTTGGTGATGGTGCCCGTCTTGTCGAGGGCGAGCGCCTTGAGTCGCGACGGCGCTTCCATGTACGCGCCGCCTTTCACGAGCACGCCGCGCCGCGCTGCCGACGCCAGGGCCGCAACAATGCTGACCGGCGTCGAGATCACGAGCGCGCAGGGACAGGCGATTACCAGTAGCACCAAGCCCTCATAGAACCAGCGCGACCAAGCGCCGCCGCTAAGCGCCGGCGGCAACACCATCACCGCGACCGCGAGCGCCATTACCGCCGGCGTGTAGTAGCGGGCGAATTGCTCGACCCATTGCTCGCTTGGCGAGCGCTTGCTACGGGCGTCGCCGACCATGCGAATGATCCGGGCGAGCGTCGTGTCGTTGGCCGGCTTGGTCGTCACGAGCTCGATGGCGCCATCGCCGTTGATTGTGCCGGCGAAGACATCGCTGCCGGGCGACTTGGCGACGGGCATCGATTCGCCGGTGATCGGCGCTTGGTTGACCGTCGTTTCGCCTTTGGTGATCTTGCCGTCGAGCGGGATTTTTTCGCCGGGAAGCACCACGACGCGGCTCGCGAGTGAGACTTCGCGAACGTCGATCATCACTTCCTGGCCATTCCCATCCGCGACGCGAGCTGTCGGCGGACTCAATGACATCAGGGCGGCAACCGCCCGGCGTGCCCGTCCCACGCTCCACGACTCCAAGACGAGCGAGAGCGTAAACAGAAACGCGACTGTCGCCGCCTCGAAGTATTGCTGAATCAGAATCGCGCCGACGACCGCGACGGTCATTAGCAAATTCATATCGGGCCGCAGACGGGCAAGCGCCCGCCAAGCCTTCGGCACGACGAACCAGCCGCCGGCGATGGCAGCCGCCAAGTAAAGCAACATCGATGCTGTCGGCGTTCCAAGACTGTCGTCGCCACGCAGTGCCGCATGCCAACCGGCGTTAATTACGTGTGTGGCGAACCCCGCCGCCAGGAATGAGCCACTTGCAATCGTGGCCAGGAGGCGATGCCCGCGGCCCGATTCGTCAGAATCGCCCGCCGCAGGTTTCTCGCGCCACGGCTCGGCCCGCATCCCTGTGCGCGCGATGGCAGTCACTAATTCATGTTCGTTGACCGTCGTAGCCGCAAAGTCGATCACCAGCTTTCCGTGCAGCACGTCAAACGATAGTTCGCCGACGCCGGCCAACGGCGACAGACCGGCCCGCAGCGTCGCGACTTCTTCGGCGCAATCTAACCCGTGAATTTTGAATACCGCGGTCGCCATAGCAGTATTCTACGTCATCGCGTCCAGTGGCGACGCGCTAGCCGTGGTGTTCGTGCTCATGCTCGCCCGTGCCGGACTTTGGTGGCTGGGTGCCATACTTGGCTTCATACAGGGCGGCGAACTCCGCTTCTTTTTCCGGATGGCATACGAAGCATTGCGATTCGGGACAATCGTGCTCTTTGCACCAATCGCCCTTCGCCTTGAAGTCGGACACGAGCTTCGGATTGCAGCGCGTGCAGACTTCTTCAGGCACACCGTGCTCGGCACACCACCAACCATCCTCAGCATGTCCGTCGCCTGAGGCCTGAGTGGCAGCGACCACCGCGGATTGATTCTCCGTTTTGCTGCAACCAGAAAAACATGCAGCCGCGCCAACCAACGCGATCGCCAACGAAAAACGCTTGAGTAACATCCGAAACTCCTTTCAAATAGCTAAGCCGAACCAACCAGTGATAGCTCGCGCGCCGGGCACTCGACTTCTTTGCGGCGCGGCAAGTCCGGCGAGGGAAACAATACGTATAGCACCCGCAGTACCAAGAGCGACATAATCATCGCGCTCACCACGCCGCCGATAACGACCGTCGCCAGTGGCCGCTGCACCTCGGCACCCATGCCCGTGCTGAATGCCATCGGCACAAAACCGAGACTGGCCACGAGCGTGGTCATCAGCACGGCCCGCAGCCGGGTGAAGGCGGCCTCTTCAACCGCTTCTTCAATCGACAAGCCCATCGCCCGCGCCTTGCGGATGTAGCTGACCAGGATCATCTGATCGAGGACCGCCACGCCGGAGACGGCGATGAAACCAATGCCGGCCGAAATCGAGAACGGCATGTCCCGGAACCAAAGCGCGAAGATCCCGCCGACCCAGGCGAATGGCACGCTGGTGAACACGCGTAGCGCGTCGATTGTGTTTTGAAATGTCATGTAGAGCAGGCCGAAGATCAGCGCGAGCGCCACCGGCACCACAATCAAGAGCCGTGTCCGCGCCCGCTCCAAGTGCTCAAACTGGCCGCCGAATTCGTAGAAGTAACGACCCGGCGGCATTTTGAATTGCTCCTTCATCCGCCGCTCGGCGTCGGCGACGAAGCTGCCAATGTCGCGATTCCGCACATTGGCCGACACGGTGATTCGGCGCTGACCCCATTCGCGCGTGATGGTCGACGGCCCTTCGATCACCCGCACGTCGGCGAGTCTCGACAGCGGCAATCGCTCGCCGGACGCTGTCGGGATCAGGATTGATGAGATTGCCGCCGACCCGTTCCGCATGCTTTCTGGCAGCCGCAACACCAGCGGAAATCGCAACTGCCCCTCGATCACCTCGCCGACTGGTTTGCTGCCGATCGATTCAATCACGTCGGTTACGACTTTCGCCGGCACACCGTACCGCGCGAGCTGATCCTGGTTCAGTTTGATTTCGAGCTGCGGCTGCCCCGTGACTTGCTCGGCCGCTACGTCCGCCGCCCCGGGAATCTGTTTTAAAATTGCCTCGATTTCCTTGCTCTTGACGGCAAGCACGTCGAGGTCGTCACCGTAGAGCTTGAGCGCGATATCCGACCGCACGCCAGAGACCATCTCGTTCATTCTCATCTCGATCGGCTGCAAAAACTCGAGTCGTTGTCCGGGCAGATCTCGCAAGTGTTCTTCGATGAGCGCCGTGAGATCGGCTTGGTTGTGCGCTTTCGTCCACTGGTCGCGAGGTTTGAGCGTCATGAACATGTCGGTGAGCTCGGTGCCCATCGGGTCGGTCGCGATCTCGGCCGTGCCGATCCGGCTCCAAACGTGCTCGACCTCATCCGGAAATTCCGCGAGCACGGCCTGCTCCATCACGGTGTTGTACTTGATTGAATCATCCAAGTCGGTGCCCGTGAGCCGGACAACGCTGATCGCAATCGCCCCTTCGGAAAGCCGCGGCACAAATTCCGACCCCAGATTCGGCGCGACGATCGCGAACGCGACAAACGCCACGCCGACCGCCATCGCGAGCACGAATGATTTGAAGCGGATGGAGAACCGCAAAATCGGCGCGTAAATCAGGTGGGCGATCCGCATCGCAAGCGGCTCACGCTCTTCAATCTTTCGCGGCAAGATCAAACTGGCGAGCACCGGCATCAAGGTGAGCGAGAGCACCATCGAGCCGATGAGCGCGAAAATGACCGTGAGCGCCATCGGCCGAAATAAGTGGCCCTCGGTGCCTTCGAGCGTCAGGATCGGCAGATAGACGATCATGATCACGAGCTCGCCGAACATCGTCGGCTTGCGGACTTCGACGGCCGCGTCGCGCACCACGTCGACCATTCGCCGCCGGCGATTTTCGGGATCGTTGATGTGGCGGACGCAGTTCTCGACCATTACGACCGAACTGTCGACGATCATGCCGAAGTCGATCGCGCCCAGACTCAAAAGGCTGGCCGAGATGCCGAACCGCAACATGCCTGCAAACGCGAACAGCATCGAGAGTGGAATCGCCATGGCGACGATCATGGCTGCCCGCAGATTGCCCAAAAAAGCGAACAAAATCGCGACCACGAGCAGGCCGCCCTCGAAGAGGTTGTTTTTCACGGTGTCGATGACGTGATCGACCAGCGTCGTGCGATCGTACACCGTCGTGATGCTGACATTGGGTGGCAGAGTGGCCGCCACGTCGGCCAGTCGCTCCTTCATCGCGGTCGTCACCTGATGCGTATTCTCGCCCATTAGCATGAAGCCGAGGCCCATCACGACCTCGCCTTTGCCGTCAGCCGTCACTGCCCCCCGGCGAATCTCGGAGCCGATGACCACGTCGCCGATGTCGCCCACGCGGACGGGCACGCCATCTTTGGCCGTGATGACGATCGCCTTGATTTGCTCGACGTTCGTGGTGCGGCCAACGCCCTGCACCAGCACGGAGCGCGTCCCTTCGCGGACATTGCCGCCGCCGACGTTGCGATTGTTCGTCTGGACGGCCTGCATCACCTGATCAAACGTCAGCCCATATTTGATGAGCAGGTTCGGATCGATCCGCACCTGGTACTGCTTTTCGTAGCCGCCCCAACTGTTGATTTCGGCCGCCCCGCGCACGGTTCGCATCTTCGGCTTCACGACCCAATCGTGGATGGTTCGCAGCTCGGTCGGGTCGTGGCCGCCGCCGGTGACCACGTAATGCAGCACTTCGCCCAAGCCGGTCGACACGGGGCCCATCTTCGGGCGCTCGATTCCTTCGCCCAATTCCACGGTGGCGAGCCGCTCGTTGATTAGCTGCCGAGCGAAGTAGATGTCGGTTCCGTCGTCGAACGTGACCACCACCTGGGAAAGCCCGAACTTCGAGATCGACCGCACGTTTTCCAAGCCGGGGAGGCCGCTGATCGCCTGCTCGATCAGGTAAGTGATCTGTTGCTCGACCTCTTCCGGGCCGAGCGCGGGCGCGACCGTGTTGACCTGCACCTGCACCGGCGTTGTATCCGGGAAGGCGTCGATATCGAGATATCGTAGTGAGGCGCCGCCCACCAACACCACCACCGCCGTGATCAAGATCACGAGGAAGCGGTGACGCAGCGAAAAGTCGATAATCCAGTTCAACATGATCGCGTTCCCTCGCTATTCCTTCTTTTCTTTGGGGCCGCCAGAACAGCAAGCACACCCCGCGCCCAGATTGCTCTTTAGCAGTTGCGCCTCTAGCACCATGCTGTTTCGGCTCGCGATGACTTCACCGGGCAGTAAGCCGGCGATGATCTCGGTCGTTGCGCCGTCAGCGACGCCCGGCCGCACCGATCGCACGTGGAAAAACTTGGGCGAATCCTTTTGCAGAAAGTCCTTGTCGCGAACAAACACCACGTGGCACGTGCCGTCCCAATGCACGGCCTCGGTCGGAACGATGATCGCCTGCGGCTCCTCGCGCAGCACTATCCGGCCCGTGCCAAATGTATTGGCCCGCAGCTGGCGATTCGGATTTGGCAGGTCGGCCCGCACACGCAAGGTCCGCGTCACATCATCCGCTGCCGTGCTGATCCAGTTGATTGTGCCGCGGACTTCACATTCGTCACACGAACCGCGAAACAGCACGGTTTGGCCGAGCGACAGATATTGCGCGTCCTCTTGCCGCACATCGAGCTTGAGCCAGAGCCGATTGATATCCGCTACCGCAAAGAGCATTGTGGTCGGCTCAACGACTTCGCCCTCGACCACATGCCGGTCAACGATCACACCATCGAGCGAAGATCGCAGCGGTATCAAATTCGACGTGGTCGACTTCGGATCGAGTCCCGCAGTCAGCTCCGACGGCAGGTCCAAAAACCGCAGCCGCTCGGCAATCTCGTCGGTGTCTACGTCGGCATAGTCTTCCGCGCGAATTTGAAAGCCGAGGTTAATGAGCATTTGTTGCGCCGCCTGCAGATTGATCCGCGCCTCTTCATAGGCAGCCACCGCTTCGCGCAGCTCGCGATCCGACACGGCGCCGATTTTCGCCAGCGGCCGCAGCCGGGCGTCTTCGGTCTGCTTGAGCCGCATCTCGGAGATCGCCCGCACAAAGGCGCTCTTCGCGACGCCGATCGCTCCGGCGTCAATCACCGCCAGCACGTCGCCCCGTTTGACCTGGTCGCCCACCTCTTTCTGAACTCGGTAGACGCTACCGCCCACGCGGCTTGAAAGATGGGCCATCCGAGTTTCGTCGTAAGTAACTTCACCGTTTGCGACCACGGCTTCGAGGATTGGCCGCCGCTCAACCACCGCGATGTCGACGCCCGCCTTGGCGACCGCGGAGAGCGAAGCGAACTGGATGCGATGCGTGTGCAGCGTGCAATGGCTGTTGTTTTCCTCGCGCGGCCGCAGCGCGAGCGCCCGCTGGGCCGAATCGAGCTCGTCGGCGGTTATCGCCGGCACGCCCTTGAGCTGGGCGACATCGGGATGTTCGTACGGACAATTGGCCACGCCATGTTCTTTGCACCAGCCGTAATCTGGCTCGGGCGCGACCAGGCTCTTGTTGCATTCAATGCAGATCGATTCCGGCACGTTGTGGTCCTCGCACCAGGCGTCTTCCGCGGCCGGCGCGCCGCCCATGAGCGACGAAAACTTGGGAATCGTCCAGTCGGTCGCGCGACCCCAAACGCCGATGCCCACGAGCGCCGCGATCACCAGCGCCGTCGGCACGGAGTGCAGTACCCATTGCGAGAACTTGAGCCGACTTGGCGCCGGTGCCGTCGATGCCGATTGCGGCGATGTCGGTGGGTGGACAGCTCGATCGCGCTGACTTGCAGTAGACATAGTTCGTTTCCAATGCGGTACGATAGAACTCGGACGGGTGACTGGTGGTCGCGGTCCTGCTGCGCCAGCATTTGGTGCGCGAAGAAACTAGTGCGCGCAGCATGAACCACAGAAAATCAGCAATCGCAGCAACGCATCAAATCAAGAGCGATTGATGCAAGAGATGGAGCCGCACCGGCGGCCCAAGTTGGTCGGATTCCCGGTTCCCGGCTCTCTGCTCCACGCTCCATTGCGTGTTCGCGAGACCGGGATTCGCCGCAGCCAGATCAAACCCGAACGACGTCTGTGGCCGGACAAGTTGCGACTTCGCGGCTGCCACGTACGTGCAAAAACCCAGGCACTCGTGGCATTGGCAATGGGCCGAGGCGTGCAGCGTCAGGGTAGAGTGGTCGTTGTGGCAGCATTCGTCGGCGGTCAGTTCCGCACATACGTCGGCCGCTTCGCCATCCAAACAATGGCACGGGCGGTGGCAGCACCATCCGGAGATGGCCTGCGCCAGCACTAGACCGACCATCAGTTTGGAAACGAATGCTTGCATAGTGACCGAATATTCTTCCCTATCATTACGGTCATCGGCAGTCCGGTCAACGCAGCTTGCGATAATCTTGGGCCGCGCACTGTGCCGGAGGCGTCGCGGGCGCCGATTTTCCGCAAATTCTCGAGCCAGACTCGGTCTCGCAAATACCCCAATAGAACTGGCCAGAACGACTGCCGTCAATCGTTCTGACCAGTTGAGTTTTGACCGCGACCTCGACGATTCGAATCTCCCCTGCGCGTCGCGGCATCACTGCGCCAAGAAAGGCAGCAGGTCGGTGTGGTGGCCAATCATTTTCCACTGGCCGTCTTTTTTGCGGAAGATGTTTGTCGCCCGCAGAGAGACCGTCTGCGGCTTGCCTTGGACGATGTTCTCTCCGACTTCAAGGCACTCGACGATCGCCAGATCCTGGCCGACCGTCACGTGCGTCGCTTCGGGTTGGACCTTGCCGCCGAGCTTCATGTCAGCCTGGCGCTTCCAAGTGGCGGAAACTTGATCCCAGCCGACGATAAACTTTCCGTCCGGTCCCATGTAGGTCACATCCTCGTCGTGGGACCAGACGGCGTTCATCGGCGCGACGTTGCCGTCGAACATCGCGTTGAGCGCCGCGTAGAACTGCGCTGCTACCTGTGGCACGGCTTGTCCGTCCGGCTTGGCGGCGTGGGCGGCACTGAGCGGGACCATGCCCGCGATCGCCAGCACGACTGTCGCGAGCGCTACTGAGTATGTCTGTCTCATTTGATCGCTCCTAGTGTGAAAACTGTAGGGCGTGATTCGCCTGCGCCGCGCGAGCGTGGAAGCCCACGTTCCTGTGCCCTAGGCGCGGTAAAATCCGCTACGTATCGCGACGCACGCACTAAACAAGGGTAGCCCACGTTTGGGCACGCTCGCGGCCAGCTGTTTTAGCCTGAATTGCCGGCGCTTTGCGACTGGATGACGTGACGACCAGAATCCGGCAACCGGCAATTGTCACGGCGGACATTTCGGTTTAAATGGGCGGCTACACGACACGTTGAAGCGCGCGAGGGATGCGACCGAGAAGGCTGGCCTCGATGGTTGGTCGTTTCCGTGAGGCAAATCGCGATTCCCGGCACGAATAAGAATAGTCCGGGAGGGATTCGAACCCCCGACCAAGGGATTATGAGTCCCCTGCTCTAACCG
>DASYDU010000032.1:0-4682 GCA_036499445.1 Lacipirellulaceae bacterium | reverse complement strand
AAACAATATCGTCTTCGGCAACCACGATAGCGGCATCCAGCTCAACGCCGATCTGAGCCAAGGCGGCGATGGTATCAT
Source organism: Lacipirellulaceae bacterium (assembly GCA_036499445.1). Classification (GTDB taxonomy): domain Bacteria; phylum Planctomycetota; class Planctomycetia; order Pirellulales; family Lacipirellulaceae; genus DASYDU01. The sequence continues at coordinate 4,604 of DASYDU010000032.1, read as the reverse complement.
CACTGGTGCGGTGGTGAGCGGCAACGTGATTTATAACAACGGCGCCGGCGGCGGCGCGGCGTTCAACCTTGACGGCGTGCAGAATTCGTTGTTTGAGAACAATCTACTTTATAACAACCATTCGAGCGGTTTCTCGCTCTACATGATCGACGGTGCGGAGGGGTCGAAGAACAACACGATCATCAACAATACGGTCGATGAAGCGTCGGACGGTCGCTGGGCGATGAACATTCAAGATGGCAGCACGGGCAACACGCTGGGGAATAATATCCTGATGAACGAAAATCCGGATCACGGCGCAATTGACATCTCGGCCGACAGCTTGCCGGGACTATCGAGCGACTACAACGCGGTGAAATCGAGTTTCACGACGAACGGCGGCACTGTAATTTCGCTCGCCCAATGGAGAACGCAGACTGGACAGGATGCCCATTCGCTCAGCACGACCGCGGCCACGCTGTTTCAGAATCCGGCGGCCGACGATCGTCGCCTATTGTCAAACGCCGCAGCGGTCAATGCCGGGACGGCCCTCAATGCGCCCGCGACCGACATCGACGGCATGCCGAGACCGGTGGGGGCGGCGATCGACATTGGAGCCTACGAATTTGCCGCTACGCCGTCTGCGCCGGACTACAATCACGACGGCATCGTCGACGCGGCCGACTACACGGTCTGGCGCGACACGCTGGGCTCCGCCACTAAACTGACTGCCGATGGTAACGACACGGACATCATCGACCCCGGCGACTACATGGCTTGGAAAGCTCATTTCGGCATAAGCGGCAGCGGCGCATCGACTAAGTCTACTGTGCCCGAGCCTGCCACCATCGTTCTCGCGCTCTTTGCTCTTCTCCTGCTCGCCCGGCGGAAGTGAAAGCATCGAACTCGTTGTACCGGCTGACCCCCGGCTAAAGCCGTGCTACAATCGAGCCGCCGTGACAGCACTTCTTCGCGGCGATACCTTTGGGCTGCTTGGCAATGACTCGTAGGGGGTGAGTACCTATGAACCGGTTATTTTTCGCGGTATTAGTTGGCTGTTCTGTTTCGGCTCCCGCTCTGGCCCAAAAATTTGATGGCCTCGCCCAGACGCCGCCGATGGGGTGGAATAGTTGGAACACCTTCAACGTCCACATCGACGAAAAACTGATCAAGGAAATGGCCACGGCAATTGAAGCCAGCGGCATGCACGCGGCCGGCTACGAGTATATTGTGCTTGACGATGCCTGGCTTTCCAAAGAGCGCGACGCCGACGGCAATCTGCAAGGCGACCCCAAGCGGTTCCCCAGTGGAATGAAGGCGCTCGGCGACTATCTGCACGAAAAGGGCTTCAAGTTCGGCATCTACAACTGCGCGGGCACGAAGACCTGCGCCGGCTACCCGGGCGGATACCAGCACGAAGAGGCCGACGCCAAGATGTATGCCTCGTGGGGCGTCGACTATCTCAAGTACGATTGGTGCAATACCGAGCACATGGACGCCAAGGAGCGCTACAAAGCGATGCGCGACGCTCTGCACGCGGCCGGCCGGCCGATTGTGTTCAGCATGTGCGAATGGGGAACCAGCAAGCCGTGGACGTGGGCCGCCGACGTCGGCCACTTATGGCGCACCACCGGCGACATCGCTCCCATCTGGGACGGTACGCCCCAGAAGCAGTGGGAAAACCCGGTGATGAAACTGTTGCATCAGAACATTGGTTTAGAAACATACGCTGGCCCGGGCCATTGGAATGACCCCGACATGCTCGAAGTCGGCAACAAAGGACTCACTGAGACCGAATCGCGATCGCACTTCAGCTTATGGTGCATGCTGGCCGCGCCGCTGATGGCCGGCAACGACGTCCGCAAGATGACGCCCGAGATCCGCGCGATCATGACAGACCAAGACGTGATCGCGATCGATCAGGATCCGCTCGGCAAGCAGGGCAGCTGCGTCTCGGCCGAGAAGGGCCGTGAGATTTGGGTCAAGGAACTGAGCGACGGCGCGCAGGCTGTTTGCATTTTGAACACCACGGAGGAGCCGATGGCGGTCAAACTCGATTGGAAGACGGTCGAGCCGATCGCCGGCAAGAAATACGCGATTCGTGATCTGTGGACAAAAAAGGACGCCGGCACACCGGACGCTGACTTCGAGGCCACGATCGACTCCCACGGCGTAGCGCTGTTGCGGCTAAGTCCTGTGACGAATTAAGATCGGCCATTTCACTTCGCGACGGTCGGACTCCAGCCATCGCTGCCGGCGAGCACATTGTCCGGCGTGATCTCGCGGGCCTCATCGTCCGCAAGTTGGCGCGCCCATTTAACACGTGCGTCGTTGTTCGCGCCCGGCCCCGTGCTGCCGTATTCGGCGTAGCGGGCCGTCTTCTCGCGCTCAGGCAGCTTCCAATTGTCCCAGCCTTCGGCCCGCACGTTCTCCGACATTTCGGTATTGATATAGGTCACCGCGCTGTAGCCGCGCCACGGCCGGCCGAGATATGTCTTCACCTCAGGCGACGCGCCCGTAATCTTGCAATCACGAAAGACAAAGCCAAAGGGCTGGAAGTCGGGCGTGGCGGCGGCCGTGAGATAGCCGTCCTTCAGCGCGTGAATCTCGCACTTGTCAAAAAAAGCCGTCGCCCCGCCGAAGATGAAGTCGACGTGCCCTTCAACATAGCAGTTGTCGAAATACTGCCGGCCGCGGTTCAGAAAGATCGTGTCCTGCCAGCCGAGGAAGCGGCAGTTGCGAAACACACAGCGGTCGCCATCGACGCGAAGCGCCAGCGCCTGCCCGACCGGCCCGGCCGAGTTCTCGAACGTCAGATTCTCGGCCGTGAAGTCGTCGGCATCGATCACGGCCGAGGGCGTGCGAAAAGTGCCAATCGGCCGGCCGTCTTTGTCTTTCATGTTGGCGAAGAGGTCGTAGGTCAGCACCGTCGTCTTCGGGTCCTCGCCCAGCAGATGGAAGAACCGCTTCTCGCGCTGGATGTAGATCGGCTCCTTGTAGGTGCCTGGCTTGATCTGGATGATGACCGGATTGTCGGCCCGACCATCGGGAATCTTCATCACCGCTTCCTGCGCGCTTTTGAATTCGCCGCTGCCGTCGGCGGCCACGACAAGCGTTGTCGCGGCGAGACCTGCCGCTGGGCAGGCAATGCCGAGTAGCGCCAGCGCAAACGCAATCAAATCATTCCGCGGTCGACTGACGTGGTGCGATTTCATCGAGATAAGAAGTTGTTAAACCAGTCGTTTTGCGACGTGTACGGAGTCCGCCTATTACGTTACAACGGAGGCGACGACGGGGCAATCCGCCACGAGGCGTGTTGAAATATCGGCCGCAATTTCCATCAAGGAGGAGCCATGTCTGACGATTCGCCGACGGAACATCTGCACGAGGACATGCTGGAACGCGCCAAAGAGGCGCTCGAGTCGTGGATCAGCTGGGCGGCGGCAACCGCGGCCGTGCTCGCCGCCCTGGCCGCGGTGACCGGCGAGCTCTCCAACGGTCGCCTGACGCAATCCACACGCGACCAGGTCCAGTCAAATGACTCGTGGGGCTATTATCAGGCCAAAAGCATCAAGGCCGCCGTGCTCCGCGGCAAGATGGAAATGCTCGCGGCGCTCAACAAGCCGGAATCCGAGGCCGACCTAAAAAAGCTGGAAGAATACGAGCACGACCTAGATCAACTCAAGCAGCAGGCCGAACATCAGGAGGCGACTTCGGAGGCCAGCTTAGCCCGCCACGAAACGTTCGAGCGCGGCGTCACACTGTTTCACATCGCCATTGCTGTCGTCGCGATTGCCGTGCTGATGCGCAAGCAATGGTTGTGGTACGTGTCGGTGCTGGCGGGGGCGATCGGCGCGCTCTTTCTCCTCCGAGGCCTTTACATGTAACGGGCCAATGAGGATTGAGCTCCGTCAATCTGCCTTCTGCCTACGACCCAGCAGCGATTCATTCGGCCGCAAGACGTCCCACGCCAGGCCCATCTTTTCCCAAAGACAGATCGTGGCGTAGGTGATGTCGATCTCCCACGGGCGGTGGCCGTGGGCCGCGGCGCGGGGGTCGGCGTGGTGATTGTTGTGCCAGCCTTCGCCGTTCGTGGCGAGCGCAACGAGCCAGTTGTTGCGGCTATTCTCCCGTGTGTCGTAGTTGCGGTAGCCCCAGAGGTGCGAAGCGGAGTTGACCGCCCACGTGACGTGCCACGTGAAGAGCGTCCGATAGACGACGCCCCACAGGAGCCACTGCAGGCCGACCTGATAGCTGCCAGCCCAGGTGCCGCGGAGCAAGTAGCCGACGCCGAGGCCGACGCCAAACAACAGCACGGCATGCAGCACAAACACCCAGATATAATTCAAATTCCGCTCCAACTTCATGTAGAACGGATCACTCAAAATGTCGCGGGCGTATTTGTGATAGGTCTCGGCCTCGGTGGTGTGGCGGTTCTCAATGAAGAGCCAACCGACGTGGCTCCAGAACCAGGTGACCATCGGCGTATGTGGATCGGGCTCATGATCCGAGTGTTGATGATGCAGCCGGTGCACCACAACCCAGCGAGCGGGCGACTCCTGCAGGTTACAAACGCCGAGGATGGCCAGCGTGTGTTCCAGCCACAGCGGGCATTTGTAGCCGCG
>DASYDU010000031.1:0-5383 GCA_036499445.1 Lacipirellulaceae bacterium | reverse complement strand
TCGAGAAGCTCGCCAGCGAAGGCTTCTACGACGGGCTGAAATTTCACCGCGTGATTCCGGACTTCATGATCCAGACCGGCTGCCCCAAAGGAACCGGCACGGGCGACCCCGGCTACAAGTTCAACGACGAGTTTCACAAGGACCTCAAGCACGACAAGCCGGGCATCCTCTCGATGGCCAATTCGGGCCCAAACACCAATGGATCGCAATTCTTCATCACGCACGTGCCGACGCCTTGGCTCGATAAGAAACACTCGGTGTTTGGCGAGGTGCTCGGCGATTCGCAGAAAGTCGTCAACGCCGTCAAACAGGGCGACGTGATGGAGAAGGTGTCGGTGGCGGAGGAGGAGTAGGCCGCAGCATGGAGCAAGGACCGGGAGCAGGAAGTCTGGACTGCGGGAATTGTTTGACTCTCTGCGCTGCAGACGCTGGCTTGAAGCTTCTCGGAGCGTTCGATTTCAATCGGTCCAGTCCGACCTCTACATTTTTTTAGGGAAGGAGATCAGCGATGCCAAAGTTCATGAGCAGCCACACGTTGCCGCCCGGCGCGATGAAGCGCCAGCAGGTCGACCAGCTGGCCGAGGCGGCCAAGAACGACCCCGTCATTAAGCCCTACCGCAGCTTCTGCAATCTCTCGGAGGGCAAGATCATGTGCGTGATGGAAGCGCCCGACAAGAAATCGCTCGCCGCCTGGTTTGAAAAGATGCAAGTCCCCTGCGACGGCATCGCGTCGGTCGAGTTCGAAGGCGAACGAGGCGCGGTCAAGGACGCATGACGTCAGAAACGTCGTCGCGAGGAACAGGCTGCGAAGAGTGAACTGCCACGGCCAGCGCATCCTGCCGGCCAATCTGCCCCGAACGATTGCCGCAATCGCCAAAATCATGTCGCTCGGGTCGCGGATCGACGGCGATTGCCAGGCGTTATTTTGCGACGTAGGCTTAAATCATCGGTCCCGTGGAAAGTGTGCCGCCTGGGGCCGGGGGCAGCTCTGGCACAGTGATTTGGGGCAGTTCTCGCGCGACCTTTCGTCGGGGCGCTAAGTTCCGACGCATCCAGTAGCTTCACGCCATTTCCGTGGCGTCGGCGCGCTGGCGGCCGCGCTACGGGGGTGGCCTATGGTCCTTGGCAAACGGGCCGGCGCGCGCCATGCGCAGTCGGCGCCGCGGCGGCAACATTCATTCTCTCAGGTGCGATTGGCTGCGTTTTGTTTCGGCGCGGCGGCCGTGACATGGGGATTCACGTCCCGCGGGTTGGCGAGCGAAACTTGCGCCGCGACGGGCGACCGACCGAGCTGGATCTTCGCCCGCGGCACCTATACGAATGACCCGCTGACGGGCGCCCGCATCGCACAATACGAGCGAAAGCCGCCCGTCGAAGCGCTCGAGGATGAACGGAACGTCACAAGTCGCTACCGCTTTACGCAAACATTTCTGCGCGGCACGGACGGATCGCAGGATGCCTACTATCAAGTTCAGGCGTGGGGTAGTGGTGGCGCAGGCCTCAATGCCGAGTGGGAGCGATTCCACGATGCCTGGAAAGAAGCGTATACGAGCGGCGCCTCTTATTTGCCTTGGTCGGGACCGTACGGCGCCGGACCGGACTATTTCAGTGGCGGCGCCGGTTATGGTTACGGCACGGGGTATGGCGGGCCCGGTTATGGCCCGGCGTTCGGTGGGCCTGGTCGTGGTTACGGGCCGGGATATGGAAACGGGCCTGGCTACGGCAGACCTGGAGCTGGCTTCGCACCGGGCGGTGGTTTTCGAGGGCGCTGAACCAACGCACCGAAACAGCAAGTGCCGTTGAGCTCAGCGGGTCACTTCCTGATCCACGACCGATCCAGCCAAGCGACCATTCCCAGCACGACGGCCAGAAACGTCGTCGCCAGGAACATGCTGCGAAGCGTGAACCGCCACGGCCAGCGGATTCGAAACATCATCGCCAGCGAGCCTGTTGCGAGGACTAGGAACCAATACGGCACGACCACGGATGAGTCCGCATCGGAAAGATGCCCGGCGAATCCGAAACGGACCGCCACTTTCCCTCTCACTTTTGCTGTCGGAGGATCTCGCCGAACTTGCAATGGGTTATCCGGCGATCTCCACCGCCAATCGGGTGAACCGTTTTCATACTCCCACTCCTGCCGCCATACGCTTGGGCTATTCTCTTGCTCGGACTCACTCAGCGAGAGACGGCCGGCGTAGGATACGACAGAGAGTGCGCGCCGACCCGCCCCATTTCCCCGCCATTCGTACTTGGTACGGTAACTCCGCACCCATAGTCCCGCGAGCGCCACGCATGCGACGAGGCAAAGGATGGACGCAACGTTGCGAAGGCGGCGAAGCATCGGAGCATAGTACTCGAGAGAATAAACGACGCTGGCGTTAAGCCCGGCAGGAGCTTCGCTCTCCCTTTTGAGGCAAAGCCTATTCTTTGCCGACGACTTGGAAGAGCCAGCCAATCAGTCCAAGAATGCCCACGCCGGAACCGACGAAAAACAGGATTTTGTGCGGGTCGCTCATGTCGGACAAGCCGGTGGAAACCATATACGCTCCCGCCAGCACAACAATCGACGAGCTGATGGCTTTCATTCTAAAATCTCCCATTCAAACTGTGATCTGCCCAGCATCATACCACGACCGCAAAGCTGCCGGCTGTATGTCGCCCGTTCAATTTTTCCGGCGGCTTGCACTCTGGAAAAATCGTGGTCATCATCAAGGCTCCGCAAGTTGTAATCTCAGCCAACGATCCGTCTTACTTATGGCATCCGGCAATCCTTCGCCCGACAATCCGCCGCCAGCGTCGACTAACGGCGATGCGCCAAAGGCTGACGCTGCGGCTGCAGCCGCACCGGCCGATGCCGGCCCCTCGCCGCTGCGCAGCGTCCACACCACGAACTTCCCGGCGATCCTGGAGCATCTGGGCAGCTCGCTCTTGGTGACGACTTACCAGGCGGGAAAGCTCGTCGTCGTACGCTCCGACGGCGGGGTGATCAATACGCATTTTCGCGCGTTCAACAAGCCGATGGGATTGGCGATTGGCCGCGGGCGGCTCGCGATTGGGACGGCCGTCGACGTCTGGGAGTTTCGCAATGTGCCGGCCGTCTGTGCCAAGCTAGAGCCGGCTGGCAAGCATGACGCATGCTATCTGCCGCGCTGGGCGCACGTGACGGGCGACGTACAGATTCACGAGATGGCCTATCTCGACGATGAAGTGCTGTTCGTCAACACGCGGTTTTCGTGCCTGGCGAAACACGATCCGGATCACAGCTTCGCCCCGACTTGGCGGCCAAAGTTTATCTCGGCCCTGACGCCGGACGATCGCTGTCATCTCAACGGGCTGTGCGTGATCGACCGGCGGCCGCGCTGGGTGACCGCGCTGGGCGCGACCGACACGTCGGGCGGCTGGCGCGAGAACAAAAAAAGCGGCGGCGTGCTGATCGACGTTGATTCAAATGAGATCGTGCTGCGCGGACTGTCGATGCCCCATTCGCCGCGCTGGCACAATGGCCGGTTGTGGCTTTTGGAATCGGGGACCGGCAGCCTGGGCTATGTTGATCCGGCGAGCGGGCGCTATGAGTCGATCGTGCAGCTCGACGGTTTCACGCGCGGCATGGAAATGGTCGGCAACTTGGCGTTCATCGGACTCTCCCAAGTCCGCGAGACGGCCGTGTTCAGCGGCATTCAAATCACCGAACGACTGAAAGAGACCGAGCGGACGTGCGGCGTCTGGGTCGTCGATATCCAGCGCGGCCAGGTGGTGGCATTTCTGAAGTTTGAAGAGGCGGTGCAGGAAATCTTTGCGGTAGCGCTTTTGCCGGGGATGCGGTTTCCCGATTTAATTAACGACAATGTCGAAATCGTCGGCGGCTCGTTCGTTCTTCCAGATGAAGCGCTCAAAGACGTGCCGGCTGAATTGCGGTCGACTGTTTAGCTGGCGTGCCAAAGTGCAGCGACGGGGCATGTCGTCGCGGTGCGCTCAACGGGCAAACGGGTGACAGGCGTTCCGGCACGTCTTACAATGGCAGTCTTGTGGCGCCCACGTCGGACGCCCGTGGATTCGAAGTTGCAAGGCGTAGCCCCCATGAATTATCCGTCGTTAACTTGGAGCGTGGTGTTGCTACTGGTGAGCATGACCGTTGGACGCGCTGCGTTGGGAGATTCGCCTAATGCCGACAAGGCTAAGCTGCGGGTCCTGATCATTGACGGTTTCAATCCGTATCACGAGTGGCAGGTGACGACTCCCGTCTTGAAGCAATTGTTAGAGGAATGCGGCCGGTTTACCGTCGACGTGGCAACCGCGCCCGTGCCTGACGGATATAAGTGTTCGACAAACGAGCCGCCTCCTCCTGTCGACAATAGCAGCTTCCGGCCGCGCTTTGGCGACTATGACGTTGTCGTGGGTAACTATGTCGGGCCGCGCTGGCCGGCCGAGATCGAGCGCGAATTTGAAGCCTTCGTCTCGGGCGGACACGGATTTGTTTCGGTGCATTCGGCGGACAACGCGTTCCCCGATTGGGCCGAGTACAATCGCATCTGTGGCCTCGGGGGTTGGTATGGCCGCAACGAGAAAGCCGGGCCGTACGTGTTCTTCGATGACGACGGCAAGGAGGTCCGCGATACGTCGCCTGGTGGTGCCGGCCATCACGGCCCGCAGCACGTGTACCAGATCGAAATGCGCGATTTGGAAAATCCAATTACCAAGGGCTTGCCGCCGCTCTGGATGCACACCAAGGACGAGCTCTACGACCATCTCCGCGGCCCGGCCGAGCAGATGCACATCTTGGCCACGGCCTATTCTGATCCAAAGTACCAGGGCACCGGGCGGCATGAACCGATGCTGGCGACGATCGAATACGGCAAGGGGCGCGTGTTTCACACCATGATGGGCCACGCCGATTATTCAATGAAGTGCGTCGGCTTTGCCACGACTCTTCGCCGAGGCACGGAATGGGCGGCCACGGGAAAGGTAACGATCGAGCTGCCGCCCGAGTTGCCGACGGCTGAAAAGTCGCTGTCGCAAGACTGAGCCGACGCGGTTGCTCCGCGGGGTTGCCTGGTAGCGCCGATTTTTGTTGCATCCGGGCTGGCCCCAAACAGCCGTTCGTAACGGTGCCGGCAGGCGTCGGGTTCTAGGAGCCGTCGGGTCGTCCGCCTGCGTCGAGGAGCTATCGCCGCCGAATCAGCTCCGAGAAATCGTCGCGGTCGGCGTAGCGCTGGGCGAGCGGGCTTACGAGCGCGTGTTGCTTCGTCTGCTCAAACGTGCCATCGCGAACAATCAGCCCATCATCATACGCGAGCTGATCGGAATACCCCGGCAACAAGACGCGGACGTCGTACGAGACGCGATTGGGTTTGATGCGATTGATGTGCTGCACGATGTTCGT